>JBBRMT010000043.1:0-23190 GCA_038230695.1 Chloroflexia bacterium | reverse complement strand
ATGATGCGGTTGCCCTGCGGCTGCTGGTCGAGCGGCGCGGGCTGGAGTCGGCCTGTACCAGCCGACAGACCATCAGCGAAGCGGTTGAGCCAATCCCTGACCGTGGTGCGGTCACTGCCGGACACCTCATCCAGCCCATCGAAGAGGAAGAGGGCCAGCCCACGTTCCATATACTGACGCAGCAGCTTGCTGAGGTTAGCCTTGTTGCCCTGATAATCGGCGACCGCAGCGGCAAGCACATCGTAGTTCTGCTTGACCAACTCGGTAAGGCGCACGAAGATGGGCAGGCGACGATAGCCGAAGCCGGAGACTTGCTTACTCTCCTCGCCGACGCTGGCGAACTTGTAGGCCAGATAGCGCAGCAGGGTGGTCTTGCCCGACCCTGGTTCGCCGACGATGACCAGGCGGGGGTAGGTGATCACCGCCTTGTCCAATGCAATCTGCTCGGCTTCCGGTTGCAGCCCGCCGCGAAACAGGAAGTGGCACTCGTCAATCAGGCGGAAGCGTTCGCCGGGGCTGAGGCGTTTATCCTTGTTCAGCTTATCCTCATACTCGCGCAACGCCGCCCTGATGAGGTGTTCCTGCTCGTGGTCCTCGTAGCGCCGCGCCGCCCGCAGGTTGACGTACACACCATCCAGCGGCAGCGAGCTGTTCTCCGCGCCGATCAGCTTGACCTTGCCATTGACCGCCCGCAGGTGGGCGATGTAGGCAGCAAATGTCGCCCGCTGCTCATCGCCGGTCAGCGGCAGATCCGCGCCGATGAAGGTGCAGTTGATGTACTGGTCACGCTGGGCGTTGTACTGGCTGCCCCAAACGTTGTTGGTGGTGTCGCTCATGGTTGTGTCCGTTTATTCCGCTTGTCCGTTGAACAGTCCGTTGGCTGGCGTTTCTCGCCTTGCGACGGGCATTGATGACGCTTCAGCAGGGCGCATAGCCAAGCGCCCCTACGTCAACGTTGTCGGTTACGATTGGCCTTGTCGCTGGGAGAGAGGGCGTATGCGATTCGCCACTACCCCAACATTGGTGCCGCCGATAAGCATTGACGTGCTTCACGAGGGCGCACAGCCATGCGCCCCTACACCACCCATCCGTTTATCCGTTTATCCGTTGTCACAATCCGTTGGCTCATCCGTTTATCCGCTGTCACGAATCCGCTAGCGGGCTGTTCCCAGCATTAGCAGATGGCAAGATTCTCCCTCACCCAACCTCTCCCGCTGGGAGAGGGGTAAAAGCGGATGCCCTCACCCAACCTCTCCCGCTGGGAGAGGGGTAAAAGCGGATGCCCTCACCCAACCCTCTCCCCGCCAGGGGAGAGGGGGTAAAAGCGACTCAGCACTCAGCACTCGGTCTCAGTCCTCAGCCCTCATCCCCAGTTCGGCGTAGGTGTCGCGGGCTTGCTGCTCCATAGCCGCGCCGCGCTCCTTATCACCGTGGGCCAGTTCGTAGCTGGCCCACTCGCGCAGGGTGCGGGCGTACTCACCCTTCATCCCCTCGTCGGTGAGGTAGTGTAGGCTCTCGGCGAAGCAGACTGCCGCGCTGCACTGGCGGGGGCCAATCGTCAGCGGAGATTGCAACTGCGCCGCGACCATGCCCAGTACCCGCCAGGTCTGGCCCAGATAATCCTCGACCGCCAGTTCACCACTGAGCGCCAGCGACCTTTGCGCCGCCACCAGCGCCTCATCCAGCTTGCCCTGCCCCAGCAGCGCCAGCGCCAGGAAGCCGTGCGTTTCCGGCAGCAGGAACAGGGTGGCATCGCCCGCCATGCTTATCGCCTGACGCGCACTAGCCTCGGCGGTAGTGTAGTCCTTGAGGTAAACCTGTGCGCCTGCCAGACTGCTGAGGAACGATATTTCGCCGTTGCGGTTGCCGTCCTCGTGGGCAATCGCCACCGCCT
This sequence comes from Chloroflexia bacterium, assembly GCA_038230695.1. Classification (GTDB taxonomy): domain Bacteria; phylum Chloroflexota; class Chloroflexia; order QHBQ01; family QHBQ01; genus QHBQ01. The sequence goes on along the minus strand of JBBRMT010000043.1, from coordinate 21,296 downwards.
CCTGGCAGAGCCGCATCGCCGCCGCGTAATCGCCCGACTGCATCTTGCTGGAGGCCAGATTGTTGAGCAGGATGGTCAGCCGCGTACGCGCCCCCATGCGGCGGTACAGCTCGACCGCCTGCTCCATATAGTGGGCAGCAAGTTTGTGATTGCCCAGGTCATCGTGAACCGCGCCCAGCAGGTTCAGGCTGCGGCCAATCGCCAGTTGGTCATCCACCGCCGTGCTGAGGGCCAGCGCCTGATCGCCCAGCACCCGCGCCGCCGCCATCTCGCCCAGCCGATACAAGGCCCAGCCCTTGGCGTATAGGGCCATCTCCAGCCGTGTGCCAGTCGCCTGTGCTACCGTTTCGGCGCGAGTGGCGCTGGCAAGTGCGCCGTGATAATCGCCCAGGTTGACCTGCACTGTTAGCATCCCCAGCCAGGCGTGAACCTCGCTGGCGGTCTCGCCCGTCGCCGCTGCCATCGCGCTCATCGCCAGGTAAGCATCCTTCGCCTGCACGTAATTCATCTGCTGCAAGAGCATCTCGGCCAGCCCCTCATACAGCAGCACCCGCTGGCTGCCATTAGCTGCCGACGCGGGCAGCAGTTCGAGCGCCTTCTGGTAGTAGCCAATCGCTGCAGTCGGCGCATAGGTATCCTTAGCCCGCTTTGCCGCCCGCGCATACCAGCCAGCCGCCGCCTCGCGCTTGTCGGCGTGTTCGTAGTGTTCGCCAATCAGCCCCGCGTACTCATCCACCCGTTCGCCGCCACGCTCAATCAGCCACTCGGCCACCTCAGCATGGTAGACGCGCCGCTTCCGCTTCAGCACGCTCTCGTAGGTTACATCCCAGAGGATGATGTGCTTGAAGCTGTACTCCTGGCTGTCGAAGAAGGTCGAGTCGCTGCGCTCAAACACCAGTTCCTTGCTGCATAGCTGGTGCAAGGTAGGGGCGACTCGTGGGCGTGCTGCCACCGCGTTCAGCCGCTGCACTGCATTGTCCCAAAAGGTACGCCCTACCACCGACGCTTGCTGCAAGGTCTCGCGCTCGGCGGGGGCGAGGCTATCGAGGCGGGTTTGCAGCACGGCGGTGAGCGTGGGCGGCACCCGCAACTCGGATAGCCGCTCGGTTGCCACCTGCCACTCGTCATCATGCTTGATAATCACGCCATCGTAAATTAGCACCTTGATTAGCTCTTCAAGGTAGAAAGGGTTGCCCTCAGTTTCCTTCACGATCAAGTCTTGCAGGTGGGCAGGCACGGTGGGTAGCATCCGCAGAATGTCGGCCACCAGGTCGCGGCTCTGCGCCTCGGTCAGCGGGGCGAGGTCAATGCGGCTGTAGATGGGCAACTGGGCTACCCACTCCGCCCGCCGCTCGAACAGCGCCGGGCGGGTCAGGCAGACGACCAGCATTGGCAGATCGCGGCCCCGCTGCGCCAGATATTCGACCAGATCCAGCGAACCGTCGTCGGCCCAGTGGATGTCGTCGAGCAGCAACACCAGCGGGCCGAGGGTCGCCACCGCCGCGAACATCTGCGCGGTATAGCGGAAGGCGCGGTCGTGTAGCTGGCGGGCATCGTCACGTACCCCGCGCAGGTGGGGGCTGTCGGCGAAGAAGTTGAAAATAAGATAACCGATGATGTGGGCCTTGGCCTCACTGTCCGCGCCGAGGAAGCCGACGATACCCTGCTCCAGCTTCTGCCGCGCCAGGGCAATCGGGTCGCTGTCGAGGATGCCAAAGCGGGCGGCCAGCAGGTCACGCATCAGCGAGTAGGGGCGACGGGTCATCTGTAGATCAGCCCGCGCCTTGAAGCGCCAGACTTGCTCCGGCAGTTGCTCCAGCCAGCGACCGAACTCGTGCAGCAGGCGCGACTTGCCCATGCCCGCCTCGGCCACCACCGTGACCAGCCGCAACCCATCGCCACTGGTCGCGGCCCGATACTCGTCTTGCAGGCGGCGCAATTCGGCATCGCGGCCTACCATGCTGGTTTCGATACCCTCAACCCCGCGAGTGGTGTTGCGGAACGAGCGGGGCTGTTCGCCGCTTACGATGTAGGTCTCGACCGGCTCACTCTTGCCCTTGACATTGATGACTGGCTGCTTCTCTGCGGCGAAGATGCCGCTCACCTGCCGCTGGGTGGCGGCAGATATCAGCACCCCACCAGGGGGCGCAGCCGCTTCCAAACGTGAGGCCAGGTTGACGGTATCACCAATCGCGGTATACTCGGCGCTGCCTCCCACCTGTGAGAGCAGCACCGGCCCGGTGTGGATGCCGATGCGCATCTTCAGTTCGCCGCGCAGCGAAAGGGGCGGCTCGAAGCGGGCCAACGCCTCCTGCATATCAAGTGCGGCACGGACGGCGCACTCCGGGTCGTCCTCGTGGGCGGCGGGCGTGCCGAACAGGGCCATCACCGCGTCGCCAATATGCTTGTCAATCGTGCCGCCACGCGCGATAATCACCGCATCCAGCCGCCGCCACAGGTCGTTGACAATATCGCTGACCTCCTCGGCATCCATCGCCTCGGACATGGCGGTGAAGCCAGATAGGTCGGCAAACAGCACCGTCACCTGCTTGCGCTGGGAGGTAGTCTCCGTACCTGCCGCGCTGGCGGTAAGCGCAGCCAGCCGCGCCCGCATTGCGCCCAGCGCAGTGTCGGCCACTTCATCGCCCAGCGAGCTACGCTGCGTTTCGATGTTGGCAATGGCCTGCTCTAGTTGGCTGCGCTCTTCATCCATAGGCTATGATTGTACATCAGCTACATGAGTAGGTCAAGACTCGACGCTTCCCACCCGCCTGTGCTATAATAACGTTATCTAAGTGCCTGAATTGCGGGTACAATAGGTGTGGGGGTGGCGCGATGCGGCACCACTTACGAACCCCATTCTTCCTTCTACATTCTTCATTCTATATTTCCTGAGATACAAGGAGGTATCTTTACCCCATGGATTTTGAACTTAACCACGAACAAAAGGCGTTGCGCGAGGCGGTGCGCGACTTTGCCAACGAGGTTGTCACCCCCGGCGCAAAGGAACGCGACCACAGCCACGAGTTCCCATTGGAAATCATGAAGCAGATGGGCGAACTCGGCTTCCTGGGCGTGCCTTATCCCGAAGAGTACGGCGGCGCAGGCTTCGATACCCTCTCCTACGCCATTACCGTCGAGGAGATTGCACGAGCAGACGGCTCACTCGCGCTCGGTCTGGCCGCGCACATCTCGCTGGGCTGCGGCCCGATTTACTACTTTGGCAGCGAGGAGCAGAAGCACAAATATCTCACCCCGCTCGCCAGCGGCCAGGGCTTCGGCGCGTTTGGGCTGACCGAACCGGGCGCGGGCAGCGATGCGGGCGGCACGCGCACCGTGGCGCGGCTGGACGGTGACGAATGGGTGATTAACGGCAGCAAGATATACTGCACCAATGGGCGCGTCGCCCGCACTACAGTGATTACCGCCCGCACCGATCGGGGCAGTGGTGAATCCAGCGGTATCAGCAGCTTCATCGTGGAGAACGGCACCCCCGGCTACACTGTGGGCAAGGATGAGGACAAGATGGGCCTGCGCTCCTCGATTACCTCGCCGCTGTTCTTCCAGGATTGCCGCATCCCCTATGAGAACCTGCTGGGTAAGGAGGGTGCGGGCTTCAAGCAGTTCCTCGCCATCCTTGACGGCGGGCGCATCAGCATCGGGGCAATGGCGGTGGGGCTGGGCCAGGCCGCGCTCGAAGCGGCGCTGAAGTATTCGCAGGAGCGTCACCAGTTCAACCAGCCGATCAGCAACTTCCAGGCAATCCAGTTCAAGCTGGCCGACATGGCGACCCAGCTTGAGGCGGCGCGGCTGCTGGTCTGGCGGGCAGCCTGGCTGAAGGACACCCACCAGCCGTTCGGCAAGGCGGCGGCAATGGGCAAGCTGTTCGCCAGCGAGGTTGCCGAGCGGGCCTGCCACCAGGCCATCCAGATCCACGGCGGTATGGGTTACACCACCGAGATGCCGGTCGAGCGCTACTACCGCGATGTGCGCCTCACCGAGATCGGCGAAGGCACCAGCGAGATCCAGCGCATCGTCATCGCCCGCCACCTGTTGCGCGAGGCAAAGTCGAATATATAAAATTGGCGACCAGATGGGGGATTTGATTATGGCAAAGGCAATCGCGCGGCAGCAATCCACCCAGGCGCAACTGCAGCGCTATCTTGTAATCAGCATCGTTACCGTAGCGGTGATGGGCGGGCTGCATCTGATTGATCACGTGATTCGCGGTCACCAGTACGTCTTGCCCATCGTGGGGCCACTCAACACCTGGGTACTGGGCGCGGTTAGCTATCTGTTTATCCTGCCGCCACTCTATCTCACCATGCGCGGACGCTTGCTGACGGGCTTTTGGCTGTTCGTCGGCGTGGTAGCCGGATTGCTCGTCGGGGTCGGCCATCTCAGCCCCATCGCGGTCGAGCCAGTCCATTCTATCTACATGGACCATGCGGCAGTGCCGTGGCAAGGTGTCCTCGCGGTGGTGATACTGTTCGCCTTCTTCCTAAGCCTGCTGGCGCTGATTGGCACTGCACTATACGTGCGGCATGAGACGAAAGCGAACTATAGTTAAAGGCCGTGATGTAGGGGGGGTTGCACTCGCCCAAACTGCAGCCCATCAGCGCCCATCGCAATCACCAACATTGGCGTAGGCGCGCATGGCATACACCCAGAGGCATCGCACATGGACGAGCGAGTGGAAATCACAGACGTGCCGCAACCACTGCAGCCGCATCCAGGCCAGGGCACGGCTATAACTCGCCCTACTACAAAAGCAGACTCTGATGTTGCACTTACCTCTGGTGAGCAGGTTAGCAACAAAGGGCGCGGCAAACACAAGCTGACCTGGGGAGCTGCCTCGCTACTTTGTATGCTGTCACTAGCCATCCTGCTCGTGCTTGATATAGGGAACCTAACACCACTTGGATACCCATTTGTCGACGGTCAAACCCTACTTTTGGGCTGGATAGGGATTATCCTCATAGGCGCAGCCTTTATATGCGGTGTTATTTGTCTTTTGCAAGAGGAATTTAGCCACCAGCGCGAAAGCGTTGCTGGTTATATGGGCCTATCTCTAAGTGTAATCGCAATATGTCTCTGGATAATTCTGTGGGGTTTCTCTGGCGCGAAGATAGTAGGATGAACACTTTATAATATCATAAGGCACTTAGAGACTAACCCGCTCAACGTCGAGCGGAAGGAGCATACCATGAACCTTACCCTATCCGAAGAGCAACAGATGTTGCAGCAAACCGCCCGCGAGTTCGCTGACGAGAAGCTGCGCCCGGTGGCGGCAGAGTGCGACGAGCAGCAGCATTTGCCGCTGGCGGAGATGAAGGCGATGGCCGACCTCGGCTTCTTCGGCCTGATTATCCCTGAAGAGTATGGCGGCATTGGCGTGGATACCCTCAGCTACGTGCTGGTGCTGGAGGAGATTAACAAGGTAATGCCTGCGGTCGGCACCATCACCTCGGTGCATAATTCGCTGGTCTCCACTGCGATCGTGCGTGGCGGCAACGAAGCCCAGAAGCGCAAGTATCTGCCCCACCTCGCCAGCGGCGAGCTAATCGGCGCTTACGCCCTCAGCGAACCGCACGCGGGCAGCGACCCCGCCAGTATGAGGACAGCCGCAGTTGCGGACGGCACTTACTTCGTGCTGAACGGCACCAAGAGTTGGATTAGCAGCGGCAAGAGCGGTGGCCTCTACCTCGTCTTTGCCGTCACCGACAAGAGCGTGAAGCCCAGTCGCGGCATCAGCGCGTTCATCGTGGAGAAGGATACCCCCGGCCTGAGCGTGGGTCGCAAGGAAGAAAAGATGGGCCTGCGTGCCTCCGACACCACCCAGCTGATCTTCACCGATTGCCGCGTGCCAGCCGCCAACATGATCGGCGCGGAGGGCAGCGGGCTGAAGCTGGCTCTGTCACTGCTCGACGGTGGGCGCATCGGCATCGCCGCGCAGGCGCTGGGTATCGCCGAGGCGGCGCTGGATGAGGGAACCCGCTACGCGATCGCCCGCGAGCAGTTCGGCCACCCGATCAGCGACTACCAGGCCATTCAGTTCATGCTGGCCGACATGGCGACCGAGATTGAGGCGGCACGGATGCTCATCTATCGCGCTGCAGTGGAGAAGGACCAGCACGAGCGAGTCACCAAAGAGGCGAGCATGGCGAAGCTGTACGCCAGCGAACTCGCCACCCGCTGCGCCGACAAAGCTCTGCAGATACATGGTGGTTACGGCTACGTCAAGGAGTACGCCATCGAGCGTATCTACCGCGATGCCCGCATCACCCGCATCTACGAAGGCACGAGCGAGGTGCAGCGCATGGTCATCGCCGGACAACTACTGGGCAAATGAGTGGCAAAAAGCCTCTCCCTGCCAGGGCTAATCCTTGTCCATAAGTGGTGAAGGGCAGTAGAGGCGGGAGATAACCCGCCGCGTGCCGAGTTACCGAGGGCTGGGAGCGTAGCTCCGAGCGGTGAAGCGCAGCAATGCTCATTGTAAGCGTAAATTAGGCAACGTTAGTAACAAGTTGCGCGGCTGTCAGCAGGGAGAGATGAATACTGTACGAAGGAGCGGCATGGCTACAGCAACTCGGCAAGCCGTCTGCTCGCTTGCAGCAGCGTACCATTGGATATTTGTATTTGTGGGTAAGGAGTAGCTGCCAGGGAGAGGTTTGGTGAGGGTGAATCTCGCCATACATCAATGTCAGGGGAAATGATTGCGGCAAAAAGCCTCTCCCTGCTTGGGAGAGGGTTATCGCACGATCCCCTCGCCCCAGCGGGGGAGAGGGCTAGGGAGAGGGGAAGGTTATGGATTTTACCGAAGCAGTGCTAAAGCGCCGCATGGTGCGGCAGTTCACCGCTGAGCCGGTTGACATGGAAGTAATAGATCGGGTCGTGGAACTGGCCCGCCACTCGCCGAGCGCGGGGTTCACCCAGGGGCAGGCGTTCATCATCGTCAGCGACCCGCAGATACGCAAGCAGGTCGCCCATATCTGCGGCGAGGATGATTACGATAACAGTGGCTACGGCCCCTGGATTTCGCAGGCTCCCGTGCAGGTGATACCCTGCACCAGCGAGGCCGCCTATCATCGCCGCTACAATGAGCCGGACAAGAAGCCACCCGGCGAGGCGGAGATCAAGTGGCCCATCCCCTACTGGCACATGGACGTAGGCTGCGCGGTGATGATACTGCTGCTTGGGGTGGTAGACGAGGGACTGGCCGCCGGTTTCGCGGGCGTGTTCGACCCTGATGGGCTACGCTCGTTGCTGGGTATCCCTGCTGAGTGGACTCCGGTGGGGGTCATCCCTATCGGCCACCCCGCGCCCGACAAGCGTTCCCCCTCGCTCAAGCGTGGTCGCGTGGCTGATGAGGTGTATCTGCACCATGAGAGATGGTAAGAAGATGCAATATGCCTTTAATGTCCCCAACTTTGGCCCCTACCATGACCCCCGACTGGTCGCAGAGCTAGCCCACGAGGCCGAGGAGAGCGGCTGGGATGGCTTCTTCCTCTGGGATCATATGCAGTGGCCCTTCCCCGAAGCCAATGGAGACCCACCGCCTCATGCCGACCCATGGATCACGCTTGCCCTGGTTGCCGATCGCACCAGCCGCATCAAAATCGGCCCGATGGTTACGCCGCTGCCCCGTCGCCACCCCTGGAAAGTTGCACGTGAAACCGTCACCCTCGATCATCTCTCCAATGGGCGACTTATCTTCGGCGTGGGCATCGGTGGTGGAGATGCCGACTTCGATACCTCTGAGTTCGCCAACTTTGGTCTACCGACCGACCCGAAGGTTCGCGCCGCGATGCTGGACGAGGGGCTTGACATCATCACCGGCCTGTGGCGCGGTGAACAGTTCAGCTATCATGGCAACCACTATCATGTAAGCGATACCCGGTTCCTGCCGCCCAGCCTGCAACAGCCACGCATCCCTATCTGGGTAGCTGGCACATGGCCGCTGAAGAACCCCGCCCGCCGCGCCGCCCGCTGGGATGGCTATGCTCCACTGATGAAGGACTTTGCTAAGTTCACCCCAGAAGTAGTGCGCGATATGGTAGCGTTCTTCAAGCAAGAGCGCAGCAGCGATGCTCCCTTCGAAATCTACCTGGGTGGTGGCACCCCCGCTGATGAACCCGCTCGTGCCGCCGCATATGTAGCTTCTCTTGCCGAGGCAGGCGCAACCTGGTGGAGCGAAGGTTTGCTCCCCTGGGAGAGCAGCGTTGACGATGTGCGCCAGCGTATCCGCAAAGGTCCGCCACGACTCTGAGTGCTGAGGTTTGAGATATAGGGGCGAACTGCGGTTGGTCCTGCGGTGAACGAGCGTAGAAGTTGCCCATCCTTTAATCTAAGCCCCCAGCGGGGGTTTGGGGGAGAATCTTGCCTCTTGCTAATACCCAAGTAAGCAAGATAAGCCAGGTGCTTACCTCGGTATCGTTGTGCTGCAAGATTTCTCCCCCAACCCCCGCTGGGGGCTTAGTTGATCAAGGTGAGATATAGGGCTTACCCCGGTATTGTTGTGCTGCAAGATTTCTCCCCCAACCCCCGCTGGGGGCTTAGTTGATCAAGGTGTGAGATGACTCATGCTTGTCTGCCTATGGTATAATTGGGTGGACACTTTACCAACACCTGAACCTGGAGACCAGATGAGCGAAACTCGTAGCAAATATTCCCTAAAGGGCGCACGCAAGAGCGACATCGCCCTCGCCGCCGTGTTTACCCTCGCCTTCGCCGTGCTAGTCGCGGTGCTGGCCTTCAATGGCCCATTCAAGTCGGAGACGAGCGCCAACCAGCCAGTGATCCCGACTGCGCCGCAGACCGACCCCAATTATGTGACGGTCAGCTATGGCCCGCTGCTGCTGCTGCCGGGCATTGGCATCCTTGCGGTGGGAATTGGCGTGATCGTGTTCGCACTGAAGCGAAAATTCGCCCGTATCTTCGTCGGGCAGGGGATGCTGGCCTGGATTGGCGTGATTATCATCGGCAGCCTCGTCGGCGGCCTGGGCGATAAGGGTATCCAGAGCGTGCTGGGCGCGGGCTTTGGTTTCGATTTTTACAAAGGCCTCAGCCTGGGGATAATCTATGCGCTGGTGATATATTCAATCGCGGCGCGGGGGTTGCGTGGCGGCAGTTGGCAGGATGCGGTGGGCTTCGGTATGGGCTACGGGCTGGTAGAGCAGATGGCGGTGAGTGCGGCCTACCTGGTGTTTGCCGGTGGCGTGCTGGTCAGCGGGCGTGCGCCTGATGTGGCGTTGCCCACCCTCGATGGGCTGAACAACAATCTGCTGGTTGCGGTCATCCCCATTCTGAGCGGCTTTGCCTTTATCTTCATCCACGCCGCCTCTGCCACGATGGTGTTTTACGCCACCCAGCTTGAGGGTAGCGCCCGCTGGCTGTGGCTGCTCCTCGCTGCGCTGTATGAGGGAGCCATCCTCACCGTTGATGTGGCTGCGCTCACCAGCAGCACCGGCTTCGCGGGACTGTCCCAGCAGTGGCCGGTCGCGATTGCCATCGTCCTGTGGGCGGCGCTAGGCTACGCCCTCACTATCTGGCTGCGCCCGCGTTTCGCCGTCTACGCCAACGCTGGCGACGTGCAAGGGCGGCTGGTGGGCAAGCCGCTGTTAGAAGTGGCACGGTAAGGGCGCAATGAATTTGCGCCCCTACAAGCCTATGTCAGATGTAGGGCCGTGATGAATCACGCCCGATCGAGGATGGCACAGCCCTTGCCACTACCATAAGGCTGGGGTTATAATCTAATCCATACAAATAGCTGATAGTTTTTCGAGCGGATCATCATTCGCCGCGCCTGTGCCAACATCAAGGAGGATGCAAAATGGACAAGGACGAGATTAGCAAGATTGTCAACGAGCGGCAACGCTGGGAGGCGACCACCCTCAAGCAGCAACTCAGCAAAGGTGGGGAGCGCAAGCCTGCCGACGAGTTTATGACCACCTCCAGCGTGCCGATCAATCGCGTCTACACCCCCGCCGACCTGCCGGAGTTCGACTATATGCGCGACCTCGGCTTGCCCGGTGAGTACCCCTTCACCCGTGGTATCCACCCCACCATGTATCGCGGGCGGCTGTGGACGATGCGCCTGTTCGCTGGGTTCGGCAGCGTGGAGGAGACCAATGCCCGCTTCCACTATCTGCTGGAACATGGCGAGACCGGCCTATCCACCGCCTTCGACTTCCCCACCCTCTACGGTTACGACACCGATGACGAGATGGCCCTCGGCGAGTACGGCAAGGTCGGCGTGGGCGTAACCAGCATGGCCGACATGGAGATCTTGTTCGACGGCATACCGCTAGACGATGTTACCACCTCGATGACCATCAACGGGCCAGCGGCAATAGTGTGGGCCTTCTACGTGGCGGCGGCGGAGAAGCGCGGCTTCCCTCGTGCCACGCTGGGTGGCACCATCCAGAACGATATTCTCAAGGAGTACATCGCCCAGAACACCTTCATCTTTCCGCACGAACCATCGGTGCGGCTGGTGGTTGACACCATCGAGTTCGGCGCGAAGGAGATGCCGCGCTGGAACACGGTCAGCATCAGCGGCTACCACATCCGCGAGGCGGGCAGCACTGCGGTGCAGGAGCTAGCCTTCACCCTGGCCGATGGCCTTTGCTACGTGGAAGAGTGCGTCAAGCGCGGCATGAATGTGGACGACTTCGCTCCCCGTCTCAGCTACTTCTTCAACGCGCACAACGACTTCTTCGAGGAGATCGCCAAGTACCGCGCCGCACGTCGCATCTGGGCGCGGGAGCTGAAGAACCGCTTTGGCGCAAAGAGCGAACGTAGCCTGTGGCTGCGCTTCCACACCCAGACGGCAGGCTGCGCCCTGACCGCGCAGCAGCCGGAGATCAACATCGTGCGCGTGGCTTTGCAGGCGCTGGCGGCGGTGCTGGGCGGCACCCAGTCGCTGCATACTAACTCGATGGACGAGGCTCTGGCGTTGCCCTCCGACAAGGCGGTACGCATCGCCCTACGCACCCAGCAGATCATCGCCGAGGAGAGCGGTGTGACCAACACCGCCGACCCGCTTGGGGGCAGCTATCTGGTGGAAACGCTGACCAACCAGATGGAGCGCGAGGCATACGCCTACTTCGACCGCATCAAGGAGATGGGCGGGATGCTAGCGGCAATCAAGTCCAACTTCCCGCAGAGCGAAATCGGCCAGGCCAGCTACCGTTACCAGCGCGAGATTGACGAGAAGAAGCGCATCATGGTGGGAGTCAACGATTACGTGGTGGATGAGCCGCTAGATGTGCCGATCCTGCAGATGGACCCCGAAGGCGAACAACGCCACCTTGCCCGCCTGAACAAAATCCGCGCCGAGCGCGATGCCAGCGGAGTCGAAGCGGCGCTCAACCACGTCAAGGCGGCGGCCCGCAGCAGTGAGAACCTGATGCCCGCGCTAATCGAGGCGGCCAACGCCTACGCCACCCTCGGCGAGATTACCCGTGCGCTCAAGGAAGTGTGGGGCGTGCAGCGGCATAGCAATGTAGTCTAGGTATAAGCACCACTACTTGGGGGTTTGGGGGTTCAGCCCCCAGAGACTGATGGGCAATTAAGCCCGCGCCGCTCCCTGGGGGTCTGGGGGTTCAGCCCCCAGATGATGAAGCGTGACACTGCCCATCGAAACTAGCTGGGGGTCTGGGGGTAAGCCCCCAGTGGTTGAAGCGTGACATTGCCCATCGCAGCTACAGGGGGTCTGGGGGTAAGCCCCCAGATGATGAAGCGCGACAATGCCCATTGCAGATACAGGGTTCGCTTTATCAGCAAGCGGCAAGATTTCGCACACTACTAACCATTATGGGCGGGCAGCCTCTGGGGCTGAATCCCAGACCCCCGGCTAGTTCCAACGGACATTATGGTCAGGCAGCCTCTGGGGGCTGCACCCCCAGACCCCCAGGGGGCAAGTCAGGCGTTGCGGGTGGACAGCCTCTGGGGGCTGAACCCCCAGACCCCCGGCTAGTTTCAGCGGGCTTTATGGGCAGGCAGCCTCTGGGGGCTGCACCCCCAAACCCCCGGTGTCATTTTCTAGGGGCGTAGTTTCGATACCCAGACTCGCAAATCACCTTCTGGGGGCTGAACTCCCAGCGACATGGGAGGCTTGCACAAGTGAAAGACCGGCCAGAGGATCCTCTAATCCGTAACCGCGCTGTTGAGCTACGTAGCGAACGGACTCCCGCTGAACGTAAGTTGTGGTCGAGGCTGCGCGATCAGAAGCTGGGTGGCTTCCGCTTTCGCCAGCAGCATCCGGTTGACCGCTATATCTTGGACTTCTACTACCCTAGCACGCACCTTGCTGTAGAACTAGATGGCGATTCGCACGTCGAACAGGAACAATACGATCAGGATAGAACTGACTGGCTGATAAGGAACGGATATCGAGTGATGCGCTTTCCCAATAGTGATGTTCACGAGCATATCGAAAGCGTATTGGAAGCAATCTTGAATGAGTGTATGAAGCCGTACAACCATAAGCGGCTGTGAAAGGAGCGATTAGATGACATCAACGACGATGCCCGGCACGCGCCGCGTGCGCGTGCTGATTGCCAAGCCGGGGCTGGACGGCCACGATCGCGGTGCAAAGGTGCTGACCCGTGCGTTGCGCGATGCTGGTATGGAGGTGATCTACACCGGCCTGCACCAGACCCCCCAGATGGTGGCCGAGGCCGCCTTGCAGGAGGATGTGGACGCAGTCGGCCTCAGCATCCTCAGCGGGGCGCACATGGCGCTATTCCCCCGCGTGATGGCCGAGCTGCACCAGCGCGGCATTGACGATGTGCCAGTCTATGTCGGCGGCATTATCCCTGATGAGGATGTGCCACAGGTGCTGGGCTGGGGTATCCGCGCCGTGTTCGGCCCAGGCGCGACGCTGGATAGCATCAGTCATCTGATCGAGGAGGATGCCCACGTTCGCCACGCCGCACTTGAGGCCGGTAAGAAGTTCGACCCCGCTACGCTGCGCCCCGCGCATGAGGTTATCGGCGAAGCGCCAGGGTTGGCTAACCCCGATTTCGGCGTGACTGGCGCAGAGCTTGCCCACCATCGCAACATCGTGCCGCCCAACCAGGTGCATGAGCCTCCCGCTGGCTCTAACACCGCCTCTGGCGCGATGGTCGAACCTGGCAGCGTGGCTACCAGCCATATCGAGGGGCAAGGCGAGGGCCAGGCGTGAGCGAACTGGTCGAGCGGCTACGCCACCAGCGCCTTACTCTGACCCGCACCATTAGTATGGTGGAGAACGGTGGCGCGAACGCAGCGGGTGTGCTGCGCGAGATCACTTCGGCGACCGGCCATGCCCGCGTGCTGGGCATCACCGGGCCACCCGGTGCAGGCAAAAGCACGCTGGTCAATCAGCTGATCCACTTCTATCGTGGGCAGGGCAAGCAGGTTGCCATTGTGGCGGTTGACCCCAGCAGCAGCATCAGCGGAGGCGCGGTGCTGGGCGATCGCATCAGGATGCAGGAGTTCTACGGCGACAACGGCGTGTTCATCCGCAGCATGGCGAGTCGCGGGCAGGTGGGCGGCCTCAGCGCGGCCACCAACGATGCGGTGCGCGTGCTGGATGCGGCGGGCTTCGAGGTGGTGATCATCGAGACGGTCGGCGCGGGGCAGGATGAGGTCAGCATCGCACGGGCGGCGCAGACCACCATCCTTGTCGAGGTGCCGGGGTTGGGCGATGATGTGCAGAGCATCAAGGCTGGCATCCTGGAGATCGCCGATGTGTTGGTGGTAAACAAGGGCGACGTGTTGGGCGCAGACAAGCTGATCACCTACCTGAAAACGATGCTCACCTACTCGCACTACGACTGGAAGCCACCCATCGTCAAGACTGTCGCGGTCGAGGGCATTGGCATTGACGAGCTTGCCGCGCAGATTGACCGACACTTCACCTACCTGGAGCAATCGGGCAAGCTGACCGAGCGCACCCGCGCCGCGCTGCACGATGAGCTGATCGAGCGGGTTAAGCTGGAACTGGCCGCCCGCATCGCGCAGCAGCTAAACACCGAGGCTGGCGCAGCGATGCTCGACGAACTGGTATCGCGGGAGCTTGATGTGGCGACGGTGGCGCGAAGGTTGGTGGAGGGGCTTTGTTAACCTACCAGCTTCTTATCCGCACTCGCGGCATCAATGTTCGCCAGTAGCGCGGCAGGCTCTAGTCCCTCGCGCTCGGCCCGCAGGTGGATATAGAAGATAGTGAAGGCGCTATCAAAGAGCGGAGTAACCAGCAGGCCGAGTAGGGCGAACAGGATCAAGGTAGCAGGCAGAAACCACCCCCCGGTCAACCCGCCTGGCACCACGAAGAGCAGCACTATCCAGAGTATGACCACTGGAATTACGGTACGCACCGCCAGTATGAACCAGAGGCCGAAGCTCATCCCCCGTCGGTCGGAGCCAATCAGCTTCCAGCTACGGTTCACTGCCTCAAATGCGCCAATGCGCTCCAGCACCAGCGCCTGCCGCCCCACCTGCCAGCGCACGGCAACACCGATCAGGAGCGCTAGGTAGAGAATTATCCCAGCCAGATTCAGGTATGGGATAAAATTAAACAGCGTTTGCGTGAAATCAAGCAGCGCACTGAGTAGCGCCAGCATGATCAGCCTAGTTGCCAACCCAAAGGCATAGCGGTATGAGTCCGCAATGATCACCGGGCGACCAAAGTAGGCGTTAGTAGTCGCCACCACCAACGCGCCGGAGGCGAACACCAGCGGCAACCCTAGCAGGAAGGTGCGGGCAAAGGTCACCAGCAAATAGAGCGCGGGCGAGTTCAGCAACTGCTGGGTAGACCCCAACTGGCCTACCAGCGAGGTTGGCCCACTTATACCACCACCCAGCGGCAGCAGATAAAGTAGCGCGTAGATCACGAAGTAACCGACGTAGGCCAGCGCCATAATCGTCACGAACGGACCAAAATTGGCGCGATACAGGCCAAAGGCACGGCTGACAATATCGTTGACATCGCGGATGGGGGTGAGGATGGGCGGCGTGGGCTGATACTGATTGCGCGGTACGCCGCTGTGCGGATCGGGTTTCACGCTGCTGTGGTTGGGCTGTCCGTGTTGTGTCATTGTGGTTGCATCCTTGCGCGGCGGCGTAGCTCTAGTATGGGGCAGCGTCGCTGACTTTAGTTAGAAGTTATGCCGTTCAGCAGGGCGAACAACGGTTCGCCCCTACAGAATGATCTCGCTTTTGTGGCAACTTCGTAAGTCCTATTTAGTTTCGGAAACTTCGTTCCTTAACTATTATCTACGCAGAAGCAGAGTAAAGGTTACAATCGTAGGGGCGAACAACGGTTCGCCCTTGTTACCCCACCATCACCAACTCCCGGGTCGCCTCATTGCAACGCACCCCGCCATCCGCATTGCAATACACGATGTCCTCGATGCGTACCCCAAACTTGCCAGTGAGGTATATGCCTGGCTCGTCGCTGAAGGCCATGCCGGGTTCGATTTTCGTGGTGTTGCCATGCACCAGGTAAGGCGTTTCGTGACCGTCCAGACCGATGCCGTGACCGAGGCGGTGGAGGAAGGCTTCGCCGTAACCGGCAGCGGTGATGTGGTCGCGGGCCACTTTGTCCAGCGCCTGCGCTGCAATGCCGGGGCGGATAGCGCGGTAGGCTAGCTCCTGCGCCTCGCGCACCGTGTTGTAGACCTTCAGTTGCTCCGCAGTCGGAGTCAGCCCTGCATCGCCCGCCACGAACACGGTGCGGCTGATGTCGGAGCCGTAGCCGTGATGTCCAACTCCGCCGAAGTCCAGCACCACCATGTCGCCTGGCTCGATCACTCGCTCACCCGCATCGTGGTGGGGCGATGAGCCGTTCGGCCCACTTGCAACGATGGCAAACTTGGCGACCTCGTGCTGATTGGCCCGCAGCATCTGGCCCAGCATCTCGGCAATCTCCACCTCGCGCCGCCCGCTGAAGCGCACCTTGACGATCTCAGCGAACACCGCATCGGCCGCTGCGCCGATCTGCGCCAGCGCCTCAATCTCTGCCGCGCTCTTGATAATGCGTAGCGGCTCGATCACCTGCGCCGCCGATAGCCAATTTGCCTTGCTGATCACCTCTTGCAGGCGCAGCAGAAAGACGCTCCACATCTGGTCGCTCACCGCAATGCTGGCGGGCCGCTCGATGTTGCCGCTGTCAAGCGCCCGCCGTGCGATGTCGTGGGCAACTAGCCGCACTGGGTTCTCATCCTCTTGCCACACGCTCAGGTCGAACAAGCCCTGGTTAGCCAGTTCACGCGGCCCCATTGCCTCTAGCGCAGGGGCGTAGAAGTGCGCTTTGCCCGCTTGCGGCAAAGCCAACAGGTTGAGCCGCTCGCTCACCCGCGCACTCAGCCCGCACAGGTAGCGCATATCGCTGCCCGGCGCGAGCAGCAGCCAGTCCACACCCTGTTCCTTCATCCGCGCCTGCGCCCTCGTTATGCGGGTGCCGTATTCTTCGCTTGATAGCATCATTGCTCCGCCTCGCTCCTCTCGATTACAATCGTGCTTGCCAACTAATTATAGCATAATGCTACCAGTAGACGCACAGCATTTGCCCCGCTATGGTATAATGGACTCAACCTGTGACGGATCAATGATGTTAAAAGGAGGTAGGTAATGAGCGCCTCGTTGTTGATTGATGTAATTGCCATCGCGCTGGGGTTGGTGTTCCTGCTAATCGGCTTTGCCCGTGGGGTGCTGCCCGAACTTTTCTCGCTGCTCGGCATTATGATCGGCATTGTGTTTGTCAGCCGCTGGGGTGATGCCTGGACCCCCGATATGCAGAACGCCTTCAGCACCAACCAGCCCCCCGCCCAGCTATACACCTACTACGGTATCTTCCTACTCTGCTTCCTGCTGGTCGGCTTCATCGCGCCGCTGGCGCTGGTGCGCTTCCGTTCGCCTCTCAGCAATGGGCAACGGGTAATGGGCGGGTTGCTCGGCCTGATCAACGCCAGTCTGGTACTTACCTGGCTGCTTTCCTACCTCACCGCGATTAGCAATGATGGGGCAAACGCAGTTGCCAACTCCACGTTCGGCTCATGGCTAGTGCAATACTGGGTCAACTGGAGCCTGCTGGCGATTGTGGCAGCGGTGGCGCTGCTAATCATCTTTGGCGCAGCCTCGCGCAGCTTCCGCATTCTGACCGGGCCAGAGGTGCAGCAGTTGGTGCAAACCCAGACCAGCGTCACCCAGCGTCCGCAGGTGTCGCCCTATTTGATGCAGCCGCAGCCGAGTCCCTATGCCCCACCGCCCAGCGGCGCACCTACGCGGATGAATCAGGCGCCACCGCCCTACCAGCCGCCCTACCAGCCGCCCTACCAACCACCCCAGCAACCCGCGCCGCAACCCTGGCAGCCGCCTGTGCCTATCGCCTTGCCACCTACGCCGCCTACACCGCGTTACACCAGCGCCGACTATCCACCGCCCCAGCCCTCGCGTTACGCTACACCGCCTGGTGGTATGGCCGCGCCCGCCAACAATCGCGTTCCTGGCTACACCCCGCCGCCAGCTTACGAGCAGCACCAGGTGTCGGTCCCGATTGCGCCCGCCTACCCGATGCCGGAGCAGTTTGCTCCGCCCCCATCCGCCCCTGAACAGTATACTCGCGTGGATATGGCGGAGTTGCCGCGTTCGCCACTTGCCGGCGAAGCCTCGTCGCTGTTGGAGCGGCGTAGTCAGTCGCCTGCTCCTGTAGTGGAGCAAAGCACTGCCACCGACCTATCTACCCTGCCGCCCATGCTACAGCCTGCCAGCTATCCGACCAGCCCCAGCGTCGAGCGCGAAACCCGCACTGTAGAGAGCGTCAACAATACGCCCGGCGGGGTAAGCGAAACCCGCACCGTGGAGAGCGTCAGCGATACCCCTGCCGGGCAGCAACACGTGGTGGAGCAAGAGACTAGCGTCGCCCCGCCACAAAGCGCCCGTTACGAAATGGGCGACGCTGCTGCGACTGAGATTGTGCCGCCGGATCGTCAAACCTAAACACCCTAATCTGCAATCTGTAATCGGCAATCTGGAGGTGGAAGGCAATGCTAAGGCAGAGCAGCAAGACAGTTGTGCGCGAGGTGCTGGATAATCGCTGGCTGCGCTGGCTGATCATCCTCGTCTTCCTGATTGTAGCTACCTGGGTAGTCGGACAGGTGGGCAGCTTCCTGTTGCAATACCTCGACACCTTCCTGCTCTTCTTCATCGCCTGGCTGCTGGCCTTCACCCTGCGCCCCTTCGCCGAAAAGCTGCAACAAGTCAACCTGCCCTGGCGCAACCACCCCATCGGCTGGGTTGGCGCGGTCAACGTGGTCTATATTGGCGTGCTGCTGACGATGACGCTGCTCGGCTGGCTGATCCTGCCGCCACTGGTGGAGCAGATTCAGAATCTGGGCACTTTCCTCAGCAGTCCTGACCAGCTTAATCAGTTCCAGAACTGGGCGTTGGATCAGCTGGGCAGGTTCGGTATTAAGCAGGCCGATCTGCAGAACTTCATTACCAATCTTAGCAGCCAGGCGGTGGACTTCACCAAGCAGGTAGTGACCTTCCTGCAAGGTCTGTTCGGCGTGGTGTTCAATGTAATCATCATTCTGGTGCTTTCGTACATCTTCATGAGCGACGGCAAACGCATCGCCGAAGGGCTACGCAACATCGTGCCGCTCCGCTACCGTGATCAGACCCGGTTGCTGGGCAGCAGCATCGAGAGCAGCTTCGGCGGCTTCCTGCGCGGCCAGTTCCTGATGGGCATCGTCTACGGCACGATAGTAGGCCTGGTAATGGCAGTGTTCCGCCTCAACTTCGCCTTGCTGGCCGCGATTGTCACCACCCTGTTCATGCTGGTGCCGCTGATTGGCTACGTTGCCGCTTATGTGCCGCCGGTGGTAATTGCCCTGATTGATAGCGTTAGCACGCAGCATACTAGCTGGGCGGGCAGCGCCAGTTGGTGGATTATCCTCATCGTGGTGGTGGTGGCCCAGGCGCTTATCCTCAACGTGGTCGCCCCCCGCATAATGAGCGAATCGGTCGGCGTTCACCCGCTGGTGGTCTTTGCCGCGATGCTGCTGGGGTCGAAGATCGGGGGGGTCTGGGGTGCGTTGTTCGGCATCCCGGTGGCCGGGGTGATCAACGTAATGACCGGCCAGTTCTTCAACTCGTTCATCAAGCCGAGCGCCTGGTTCAACTCCCAGCCGAGCGGCTGGCAGGTGGTGGAGAGCGTAGAGGAGCAGGAGCGCGTCGAGGCGACTGACCTCAAGCCGACTGAGCCAGCCGTACCGCTGGTAACCTCGGTGCAATATGTAGGCGGCACCATCACCGTTACTGATCCAAGCGGCGATGACCAGATCACCCGCACCGCTACCCACACCCATACCCGTCAACCTGTCGCGCCCATAAGCCAGACCAACATCCCTGCTGATGGCAGCGCGGATAATCTGCACGCGGCTAACGCAGTGGAAGCCGCGCCGATTGGAGCCAGGAAGTGAGGCTGTCCCACCCCCGGTTGACCCCATCACACCCGCTAGCAATAGCGGGTGTCTACGTGCTGATTAGCCTGCTGCTAACCTGGCCGCTCATCCTCCACTTTGGCGATGCGGTGCCAGCGGGTGGCGATGCCTGGCAGAATGTCTGGAACCTGTGGTGGCTACGCAAGGCGATCGAAACTGGGCAGTGGCCCTTTCACACCGATTACAAATACTTCCCCTATGGGGCAAACCTCTACTTCGATACCGTAGTGCCGCTGGCGGGCCTGATCGGCACCCCCTTGCAGTGGCTGGGCCTCAGCCTGGTCAGCGCCTACAACGTGATGGTGTTGCTAAGTTTCGTGCTGTCCGCGCTGGGGATGTATCTGCTGGCCCGCTATCTAACCGCCGACGTGGTCGCCAGCTTCATTGCGGGCTTCATCTTCGGCTTCTGTCCCTACCACTTTGCCCACCTCTACGGCCACCTCAACCTGATGTGGATGCAGTGGATGCCTTTCTATATCCTCTTTCTGCTCAAAGCGGTGGATGGTGCGCTGGCCCAGGGCGAACAGCGGTTCGTCCCTACCGAAGCAGTTGCTACCCCCTCGGTTGATGCAAGAGAAGGCTGGGGAGGGCAGCAGCCTACCCCGACGCTAACCCCAGCACTCAGCACTCAGCACTCAGCACTCAGCACTCTGCGTAACCCGCTGCTTGCGGGCTTCTTCCTGGTGCTAACCGCCTACAGCGAGTGGACTTACGTCATCTTCCTCGGACTATTCACCGCCTTCTATTTGATATATCGGCTGTGGGGATTGCGGCGCGATGGCAGGCGCATTTTGCGGCTGGTTGCCCCATTGGCGGCAATGGTCGGATTGTTCCTGCTGCTTACCGCGCCGGTGTTGATCGGCACGATCATCGAGATACGCACGGTGCCGTATACGCCGCTGCCACTCACCGAGCAGCTTTACTACTCCGCTGACCTCTATGCCTACATCACCCCCAGCACGCTGCACCCCATCTTCGGCCCGGCTGTCACCGCGATTGGCGAACGCTTCGACGCGCCCCCGGGCGACCTGGTGATTACCCCTGGCATAACCCCGCTGTTGTTGGGGATATTCGCGTTGGTGGTATGGAAGCGGCGGGCGGTGCGCTTCTGGGGCTGGGCCGCGCTGATGTTCATCATCATCAGCCTGGGGCCAATCCTGCACATTGCCAACAACACCCAGTTTACCGACTTCAACGGCAGCATGGTGATGCCCTACGCGCTGCTCTACGAGTTGCCTTTCTTCAGCGTGATGCGTACTCCTATGCGCTTCGCGGCGCTGGTTGTGCTGGCGCTGGCGGCGCTGGCTGGCTATGCGGTCAAGTACATCCGCGCCCGCTCGTGGGGTGGCTACGTCACCATCTGGCTCATCCCGGTGGTATTGCTGGGTCTGATCGCCTTCGAGTATCTCACCGTGCCGGCGCCAATGGTGTCGCCCTCCCAGCCGCTCACCTTCTACCACCAGATCCACGCCGAGGCAGGCAACTTTGCGGTCGTCGAACTGCCGCTGCGCCCGATGGTGGACTATCTCGCCTACCAGACGATCAGCGAAAAGCCGATCGTGGGCGGCCACCTCGCCCGCCAGCCGATTGATAAGTTCGCGCAGGAGCAACCCGCGCTGCGCTATTTTGCCGATGGCACACCCGCCGCGCAGGATGGGGAAGTGCTAAACGGCGCGGGCGCGGCGGCGCTGGCGAAAGCGGGCGTGCGCTACGTGGCGGTCCACTGGTGGGCGTTTACTGAGGCGCAGAAGGCGGCGATGCACCAGAAGCTATATGCCGTGTTCGGCAACCAGCAGCCGACCGACT
>JBBRMT010000042.1:0-23612 GCA_038230695.1 Chloroflexia bacterium | reverse complement strand
TGCCCTCAACAGTCGGGCGGGGGTTGCAACGGGGCCAAAGCGCTGATCGCGCTGCTGCACATAACAAGTTTCAATTCCCTCAAAAGTAGGGCGGGGGTTGCAAATTCCCAGAAGATAATGCTTGCGGAGGGCGACAGCTTGCTGGTGCGTTTCAATGCCCTCAACAGTCGGGCGGGGGTTGCAACACCGCTTACTACCGAATCCGACTTTCTATCTGGGTTCTTAATTGAACAAGTTTCAATGCCCTCAACAGTCGGGCGGGGGTTGCAACTGCCACCGGAGATCCGCACCCACCTCCGCAGGATCGACGTTTCAATGCCCTCAACAGTCGGGCGTGGGTTGCAACTTGAACACAGGCTGATGGAGAAGGAAACCGAGATAACCGTTTCAATGCCCTAAACAGTCGGGCGGGGGATGCAACGGGTTGCTCACCCCAGTGGGTGCAGGAGCTTAACATCCTGTTTCAATGCCCTCTACAGTCGGGCGGAGGTTGCAACACACGCTACAGCGCGCAGTCCATGCAGCGCCCCATTATGTTTCAATGCCCTCTACAGTCGGGCGGAGGTTGCAACCCGCGCCTTCGATCGGGCGACCGGGGTACATCTTTGACCTTTTTGATGCGGTGGAAGGCTTGTAGGCCATCCTAGGGCTTGCTAAACAACTCACCAACTGGCCCTATTATATCACAAGCGGCAAACCCCTGTCAAGAGGGTTTTGCACCTCTTTTACCAATTCGATTTGCCGGAAATTGCCCGGTCCGCTTGCTCACTTCGTGCGTGATCTTGGTAAGCGAAATCGCCATTTCCGGCAGATCGCCCTGCTGGTCAGCGGTAGGCACAGGCGAAACAGCGATTTGCCGGAGCTGGCCTACCAGCGGCATTGTAGATGCCATCCGGCAACACAAAAATATGATGAGCATCTAACGCCAATTACGTTTGGCGTTGGTGTGAAACGGATGGGCGCGATAAATCCGCGCCCCTACTTTAACACTCTCCCTGCCTCCCCTGCAGGGGGATGGGAGACACGCACCTCATTCCAACGAGCGGCGTAGCTCGATCACCTGGTCGCGTAGCAACGCGGCTTTCTCGAACTCCAGGTTCCTGGCTGATAGCTTCATCTGCACTTCGAGATCCTTCACCAGCCGCATAATCTCGTCGCGGGGGATGCCGATTTCGCCCATGCTGTTGGCGGCATACTCCGCCTTGCTCTCGGCCACCCGCAGGCGGCTGGTCAGGTCGCGGATGCTCTTCACGATTGAGGCTGGCTCGATGCCGTGTTCCTGGTTGTAGGCAATCTGGATGGCGCGGCGGCGGTAGGTCTCGTCAATCGCCTGGCGCATAGATTCGGTCATCTTGTCGGCATACATCAGCACCGTGCCTTCGACGTGGCGGGCGGCACGACCAGCGGTCTGGATCAGCGAATCGCGGGAGCGTAGGTAGCCCTCCTTGTCCGCATCCATAATCGCCACCAGCGAGACCTCCGGCAGGTCAAGCCCCTCGCGCAGCAGGTTGATGCCGACCACCACATCGTAGATGCCCAGGCGCAAGTCGCGCAGGATCTCGATGCGCTCCAGCGTCTCGATGTCGCTGTGCAGGTAGTGAGTCTTGACACCCATCTCCTTGAGGTAGTCGGCCAGGTCTTCGGCCATCTTCTTGGTCAGGGTGGTGATTAGCGCCCGTTGCCCGTTGCTAACCCGCGCCTTGACCTCGGCCAGCAGGTCGTCAACCTGCCCCTTGCTGGGGCGCACGCTGATGGTGGGATCGATCAGGCCAGTGGGGCGGATGATCTGCTCCACAATCTGGGCGCTGTGTTCGCGCTCGTAGGCGCGGGGGGTGGCGGAGACGTGAACCACCTGGTTGACGTGCTTCTCGAACTCCTCGAAGGTGAGCGGGCGGTTGTCCATCGCGCTGGGCAGGCGGAAGCCATACTCCACCAGGTTCTCCTTGCGGCTGCGGTCGCCACCGCTCATCCCGCCAATCTGGGGGACGGCAATGTGCGACTCGTCAATGAAGAGCAGGAAGTCGTCGGGGAAGTAGTCCAACAGCGTCCATGGCGTGTCGCCGGGCTGCCGCCTTGCCAGGTGGCGCGAGTAGTTCTCTACCCCACTGCAATAGCCGGTCTCTTGCAGCATCTCGATGTCGTACATGGTGCGCTGGGTCAGCCGCTGCGCCTCCACCAGCTTACCCTCGCGCTCGAACTGAGCGACCCGCTGGGCCAGCTCATCCTGGATGTCGCGGATAGCAAGCTCCAGCTTCTCCTGGGTGGTAATGAAGTGCTTGGCGGGGTAGATGTCCACCTTCTTATGCTCGGCCAGGATCTCGCCGGTAAGTGGGTCGAAGTCGCTGATGCGCTCGATCTCGTCGCCGAAGAACTCGATGCGAAGGCCCAATTCCTCATAGGCGGGATACACATCCAGGGTATCACCGCGCACGCGGAAGGTGCCACGGGTGAAGTTCATGTCGTTACGATTGTACTGTATATCTACCAGGTGGCGGAGCAAGCGGTCGCGGCGCACCGCCTGGCCCTGCTGCAAGCTGACCACCACCTTGCCGTAATCTTCAGGCGAACCCAGGCCGTAGATGCACGACACGCTGGCAACAATGATCACGTCGCGGCGCTCGAACAGCGAACGAGTAGCCGCGTTACGCAGCTTGTCAATCTCCTCGTTGATGTCCGAGTCCTTCTCGATGTAGGTATCAGTGCGGGGGATGTAGGCTTCCGGCTGATAGTAATCGTAGTAGCTGACGAAGTATTCGACCGCATTGTTGGGGAAGAACTCCTTCATCTCGGCGTAAAGCTGGGCGGCCAGGGTCTTGTTGGGCGATAGGATCAGGGTGGGGCGCTGAATCGCCTCGATCACCCCGGCCATGGTGCGCGTCTTGCCGCTGCCGGTTACGCCCAGCAGGGTCTGGTGCTTGTATCCTGCCCGTATCCCGCTGATCAATTGCTCGATCGCCTTCGGCTGATCGCCACGCGGCACCAAATCGGACTCCACCTTCAACTCGGTCATGCTGCCCACCCCCTTGTTTGTCGCTCATCGCAGGGGCATATGCCTTGTACGCCCCCACAAAATGACACAGCCATAGGGGCGAACCCTCGTTCGCCCACGCCCATCCCAAATGGTGGGCAGTAACTCTATTATAGCACATTTGTGCATAAAATGCCAATTTTCGCTCATGCCCAGGTGTGCGTCACGTTCTTTCATACACAGCAAGGGCGAACCGCGGTTCGCCCCTGGTGAATATTTGCCTCGCAAGAATGTTAAGTGTTACCCTCATGCCCAGGTAAGCTCATAGACGTAGTGGTGTTCATCCTTCACCTCCACTTCGCAGGTGGGCTGCGTTGCGCCATTGACGGTAAGATTGTTCAGCAACGCCCCCACCATAAAGCTGGGGTGCAAAGGCCAGTTGTTCAAGGTAACGCGATAGTGTCGTTCGCCAAGCTGCTCAAGCTGATAGTTGATAAACGGTATCTCGTGCTTGCTAACCTCCATACCGTAACGTAGGGCATCGCCAAGCGTTAGTGAACGGCTTTTGGAAAGCGACATCATCCCCGTGATGGTCGAAGCATAGCCCACGGAGCAAGCAAACCCCAATTCGCGCTGCGCCTCGCTCTTGCTCATCGCCGGATAGAGCAACTCACCGAGCCGTTGGGCTAGACAGATGCCCACCTCTACTGGATAGAATGGGTGAGGGTGGTTTACATCATAGCCACATTGTGTGGCAATAGCGTGGGCTGCCGCCCGCTTGTCTGCTCCAGCCGCGAACAGCAATCCGTCAAGTGCGTTGCGCCCCACCAGCCGCTCACCATGTCTGTCCATTATCCTCTCCCTTAATGTACTCTGCCAAATCCATACCGGGATGTGATTATGCTGCGGTTAGCGAACCCTTATTAGTAAGGACCAGTAAAGGTGCGAATCTGCTGCAATGCGCCTACCTGGCGGAACAGCTTGACCCCGCCCCAGGGTGCGCCGAGTACGCCATCGCGGATTGCCCAACTGCGTCCGTGGGCGGTGCCAGCCTGCACTGGCTGGCGAAATGGGGTGTTGCCATCGAGAGCCAGATCGAGCGGGCCGCCCGCCTGGAAGCCGCTGTTTATCTGCTCCATCAACTCGCGCCCTTGCAAGTAACCGAAGCCGTGCCGCTCAAAGATGATGGCGTTGTGGTAAGCAAATGCCTGCCCTACCCACATATCCTGCCCCAGCGCGGCGCAGAACTGGTCAACTTTGCTGAATACTGCCTCGGCCATGCGTAGCCCGCGCCGCACCTGCCCCGGGGCAAGACCGGAGATCATGGCCTGTTGTTCGGCCTTCAGGTTGCGTCCAACCGTGCCAAGTCGAGTATCGCGCCCATGTTCGTCTACATCAATGTCGAAACGCGCGGCGGCGGGGTCGAGCAGGCTGAGGAATACTGCCTCGATGTGGCCGTCGGGGGTATCGGCCAGTTCGATAGTGTAGGCCGCATCGCGGTCGCCGGGGTTGGCGTGCAGTTGCAGCCTGACGTAGCCATGATTGGGTGCGGTGGTAAAGGTAAAGCGGCGGTTATCCAGGTCATCCCGGGTCAGGCCGAGCAAATCGAGCAGCGGTTCGGGGACGAGGCGGGTGTACCACTGGCGCTGGGTTGAAAGGTCGAGGTTATTTATCTGCTGCAATGATCTTACTGGTGCAGTGTTCATGGTGGTTCTCCTGTTCAAATCTGCGCTTTAGCACAGCTTATGCTAACCTTATAACGAAGCCGGTAGTATAATATGACAACAACCTGAAGGAGGCCTGCATGAGCGAACGAACCTACTGGCGCACCCTTGCCAGCCGCCCGCTATTCACCAGCCGCTGGTATAACCTGCGCCAGGACGCGGTGGCCCTACCGGGCGGCGCGGAGATAACCTACACCTGGATGGAACATCCCGGCTGCGCGGTGATTGTGCCGCTTACTGCTGCAGGCGAGGTAGTGATGCTGCGCCAGTATCGCTACACGGTTGACGAAATCAGCCTCGAATTGCCTGCTGGTGGTCGTAACCCCGACGACCCTGACCCCGCTGCTGCCGCCACCCGTGAACTGGCTGAGGAGTTGGGGCTGGCGGCTAAACGCTGGACCGCGCTGGGCAGCTTCTACACCGCGCTGGGGGTAAGCAACATCGAAGCCTTCGCCTACCTTGCCGAAGACCTCCGCCTCGTGCCAGCCAATCTCGACTTCACCGAGCAGGAAGCCGGGCTTGAGCTAGTCACCATCCCCTTTGCCGAGGCCATCGCTTTGTGTTACAACGGAACGATAAAGGATGGCCTCAGCGTCATCG
This sequence comes from Chloroflexia bacterium, assembly GCA_038230695.1. Classification (GTDB taxonomy): domain Bacteria; phylum Chloroflexota; class Chloroflexia; order QHBQ01; family QHBQ01; genus QHBQ01. The sequence goes on along the minus strand of JBBRMT010000042.1, from coordinate 18,320 downwards.
CGCTGCTTTGGGCGATGCAAAAGGTAGGACGGTTACAAACCCTCGGCAGTTTCAGTTTGCAAGCGGCTGGATAGCGCCTTGAGCTTGGTCGCCTCGTTGGCAACCGAACTGCTCTGCGCCACCAGTTGCTGGCTGGCTGCTGCCAGGTTGTCAATCGCGTTGGTAGCCGTGGCGCTGCCATCGCGCTGCTGCCTGGTGCCTTGCTCGATGATGTTGACCGACCCTTCCAGCTTGCTGATCGCATCAGTTATCGCCTGCATCAAAATCTCTAGCCGGGCGCTTTGTTGCACTCCCTCGCTGATCGCGACTAGTTCGCGCTGAATCGCAGTTACCACCTCGCTTATATATCCCTGCACCTCGGTCAGCGACTGCTGGGCGCGTTCTGATGCGGTATTAGCCTGATCCGCTAGCGCCCTAACCTCTTCGGCTACCACGGCGAAACGCTTGCCCGCTGCCCCTTCCACACTGGCTTCGATGGCGGCGTTTAGCGATAGCAGCTTGGTTTCATCGGCAATATTGTTGAGTTCCTCGATCACCTCACTGATGGCGGTCGAACCTTGCGCCAGGCTGCGGGCCAGCGTTTCGAGGTTTTCACTATCAGCACGCAGGTTGCCCAGCACCTCCTGGGTCTGGCGCAAGGCGTAATTGCCCTGCTGCTGTTCGCTATGCAGGCTATTAGCGGCCTCGGCCACAAGTTGGCTGTTCTGGGCGATAAAGTAGGAGGAGCGGGTAAGCTCCTTGAAGGTGGCGGCGATCTCCGCAAGGGTAGTGGCTTGTTGAGCGATGAATGAGTTCTGCTCCACCGCACTGCTTTGCAGCTCAGTGGCTGACCCTTGCAGCGCCATGCCGGCTACTTGCTGCTGGCGTTGCCGCTGTTCGCGTTCACGGGTTAGCTGCTCCAGGCTGTTAACCATATTATTGAACTTTTGACCGAGCAGGCTGAGTTCGTCGCTGCCGTGGCCGGGTACTCGCATACTGAGGTCGCCCTTTGCCACCGCGCTGATCGCCCGATCCATATTCCTGATTGGGCGCAGCAGCAGCAGCCGCGATATAATCACCACCACAACGACTACGGCCAGCAGCAGCAGCACGCTGCCCAACACCAAAGCGGTCAGTTGATCTTCCAGGCCCGCATAGGCGATGCCCTGCGGTGTGCCGCGGATCAGCACCCAATTTAGCTGATTGACCGCCAATACCACTGTAGGATCGTTCTGCGAATAGCTGGTTAGGCGTTCCAATTGGGTGTAAGCGAACACAAAATCTTCAGGTCGCCCTTTCTCATCTACGCCCACCTCGCTGCTGCCATTTACATTTGGGCTAACATTATTGCCGTTTACATCAAATACAAAAGTGCTGATCCACGCACTGGGCAACTGGGTCACATTGCTATTGATGCTGCTCAGAACATTGCCCAGGTCAGTGGTTAGCCAGGCGCTTTCGTTAGCAGGCAGTTGCTGATCGGCTGATTGCGTGGTAAACAGCGAGTTCATAATCTGAGTAAAGTCGAGGCCAACTACCAGTACGCCAGCGGCGCGGCCCAGATCGCTATCCTGGGGGAAATAGTAGACGATCAGCACCTGGTTGTTGCCTATGCCCGCGATGTTCTGCGGTTGGGTTATCACTATCCCCTGCGAGCTACTGAATGTCGGCCACCAGGCAAACTTACTCAGGTCAAACTCCGGCCAAAATCGGTTGCTTGTGCCAAGCAATGCTCCGCTTCGATCCGCCAGCGCCACAAATGAACGATTAGCATAGCGCCGCGCATATATTGACAGGGCATCACCGGCGCTATTGTTGACGTAATCATAGCGCATCTTACCCTGAGGGCCAGACTGCTGCCACAATTTGGCAGTTGCGGTGATCGCTGCGCTATTGGGAACCGCTGCCTGTAGACTCTGCTGCACCTTGCTGTCATCAGCAAAGGCTTCAAGCCGCTCACCTTCGGCTACCAGTTGCGAAACCAGCACATCACTGCGACTATTGACCCACGTCTGCTGCCCTTTTTGCACCTCTTGTTTGAGCCGATTGCTGGCGGTCTGATAATTGTAGATGCCAGTGAGCGCGAAGATCGGCACGGTTGCCACCAGCAGTAGCAAGAGGAAGCGGGGGAACAATGAAGACATTATGTTATATCGCCTGACAGCCACTCCAACCCTCCATACATCGGTTTACAATCCACCATCCACCATCCACCCTCTACCCTCTACCATCCGCCATCTACCATCCACCATCTACCATCCACCATCTATCTTCGCGCCACTAGCGCCACCCAATCGCCCTCGGTGCGCCGCTCCAGATTGTGCAGCCCGGCGGCGGCCAGGGCCAGGGCTACGGAGTCGGCCTTCTCCGCGATGATGCCACTGACGATCAGCGTGCCGCTGGGTTGTAGGGCGGCAGCCAGGCCATGCGCCAGTTCGATGATCACTTTGGCAATGATGTTTGCCACCACCAGATCAAACTGACTGCCACCCGCTGCTTCCAGCGTTCCCTCGGCGATGCTAATCTGGCTAGTGATTTCGCCGTTGAGCGCGATATTCTCGCCCACCGACTTGACCGCTATCGGGTCGTTGTCAATCGCCAGCACGCTGGCCGCGCCCAGTTTGGCGGTGGCGATCGCCAATATGCCGCTGCCAGTGCCGAGGTCAAGCACATTCATCCCCGGCGCGACGTAATCTTCAAGCGCAGCCAGGCAGAGGCGGGTGGTGGGGTGTAGGCCGGTGCCGAAGGCCATGCCGGGGTCGAGTTCGATGCTTACATCGCCCGGCTCTGGCGTATACTCGCGCCACGATGGGCGGATGACTACGTGCCGTCCCACCCGCAATACGTGGTAATGCTCCTTCCAGGCGTTGGCCCAATCCTCTTCATCGCTAATCGTAACCCGCAGCGGGCTGATAAAGCGCATCTGACCGAGGTGCCAGAGATGCTGGGCGATCAGTTCGCGTACCTCCGCCGCCCGCTCATCGTCGGGTAGCCAGGTGCTAACCGTCACCGCCCGGCTAAGGTCAAGCTCATACTTGTCCTCCTCATCCTCGTCGGCGATAATCGGCTCCTCGATCGCCACCCCTGCGTTGTAGCCATACTTAGCGAACAGTTCGCTGATCGCCTCGACCGCCTCGCGGTCGGCCTCCACACTCAACTCAATCCACTTCATCCAATTAGCTCCTCATGTTTAATTGTTCAAGAGTAATTATACAACAACCGAAGCCTGATGGTGTATTCGGGTTGTAGACTAGCGACGGCAACTGGCACAATCGGATGGTAGCGGTTAGGTCGGATAGCGATAGCGTGATGGTTGCCGAGGAAGGCGAATGGGCCGCCGCGCAAGCCGAAAAGCGTGAACCAGTAACTACTACCCACTCTGCCGCGCAGGTGGGGCGGGTTGGCAAGGAATAGCTGACCTTGTGCCTACATATCGCTAGAGGTTGACAGGCGACAAACAGACGCATACAATAGCAGCGATGAACCAACGCGCCAACCGTCTATTCACCCTGCTAGTCGCCGCCTGGGCTGCCGCGCTGCTGATCGCGCTTGTGCTGCGGGTGGCAGATCGCTGGTCGGACGTTAGCTGGTGGCTGAATTACCCCTTCCCCCGCGAGGGTTCGGAGGGACTGACTATGTACGAGGCGTTGCTCACCCGCCTGGGCGACACTATCTACGCCCTGCCCACCACTACCCGCTTCATCTCCGCGCCCTATCCTCCGCTCTATTATTACCTCAGCGGCCTATTGCTCGACCCTAATGCCCCAACCTTCCCCCCTGGCCGCTGGCTATCGCTGTTTGCAGGTTGCGCTGCTGCCATCATTGCCGGGCTGCTAGCCTTTATCGGTACAACTCAAAACCCTGAACGAACCCAATCCGCCTCTACGCCAACCCCAACCGTAGTGCCGTCACAATCCGCCCCTACTACAACTCAAAACTCAGAGCAGGGTCAATCCGACCCTACCACAACTCGAAACTCAAAACTCAAAACTCAAAACTTCTTCATCCCCTTCGTCCTCAGCTTGCTGCTATTCGCCACCACCTATCCCGCGCTGATCTGGGCAGCCCGCTTCCGCGCCGATATGCTGGCACTGGCGTTGATGGTGGGTGGGCTGCTGGCGCTGCAGCTACGTCCGCGTGGCTGGGTTGCGTGGCTTGGCGCATTGCTGTTCGCCGTGGCCTTCCTCACCAAGCAGACTGCGCTGGCGGGGCCGCTGGCAGCGGCCATATATTTGCTCATATTGGCCTGGCAGTCGCGCCGTGGGCAGCAGGGCAGGCCACCGCCCGGCCCTTCCTCTCAAACTAAGCCCGCAGCGGGGGTTTGGGGGGGAAATGCTGCCCTACCCGCAGGCGCGTCGGACTCCGCCCCTACGAATGTTGAGCGTGGCGTTACCTTCCGCTGGGCGTTTGTATGGATAGCAGGGCTGGCGGGGCTGTTCTTGCTGCCCACTCTGTTGTTTAGCCTGATGACTGGTGGGGGCTACTGGGCCAAGCTGGTCACTTACCATGCGCTGCCCTTCTCCTCGCGCACCCTGCTCGACCTGCTCGGCGCGTTGCTCGATAACGAGTGGCCGCTGCTGCTGCTCGCTATCGCCTTCCTGCTGCTTGCCGCCAACGACCTGAGGCGGGGGCGGGCCATCACCATCGTTGCGCCCTACCTGTTTGCCGCCACGCTGCTGCTACCTACTGGCGGCGTGGTTGGTGCGGATAGCAACCACCTGCTGCCAATTTGCTTCGGCCTGGTGGTGGCTGCCGGACAGCTTTCTGCTCGTATTATCGCCGCCTTGCTTTCGTTTAATAGGGAGACACTTCCCCATCCAGCCTCCCTCTTCGGGGGGGTTGGTGGCCGGGTTGGGTTGGCGGCGTTGACTCTGCTCGCGCTCCTGGCAGCCTATCTGTTCGCCAGCAACACGCCCTCTGGTTGGTACGGCCTCGACCTGCGCCGCCCCAGCGCGGCGGATCAGACCCAGCTTGGCCGCATCGTTGCCAATGTGCAGCACAACCCCGGCGTTAACTTCCTTAGCGATGAGGTGGGGTTGCTGGTGTTGGCGGGCAAGCGTCCTGCCTACGATGACCTGTTCGACCTTACCGCCCTTGCCAACCTGGGCCGCTGGGACGACTCTGCGTTGCGGCAGCAGGTGCAGAACCGCCAGTTCGCCATCATCCTGCTGCACAGCCGTCTCGATGAACTGCGGGGTGACATTCTTACCGAACCGATGAGGACGGCGATCAGCGGCAACTATCGTCTGCTTTTCGCCGATATATGGTACACCTATGTGCCAAAATAGCTCTCCACTTGTAATAACTAGAAGGATTACTGTCAAAATATGGCAAAGATTTTCCTTGTTGACGACGATCGCGCCAATCTTGAACTAACCAGCGCGTTCCTGCGCTTGCACGGCTATGTGGTAATCAGTTCGCCCTCCGCGCAACTGGCAATGGTGCAGATCCTCCATGCCCATCCCGATATAGTGGTCAGTGATGTCGCCATGCCGGGGATTAGCGGTATCGAGCTGTGTATCGCTCTGCGTAGTGATGCCCGCACTGCGCTCACGCCGCTCATCTTTATCAGCGGCTTCACCACGGTGGAAGATAAGGTGGCCTGTTTCGAGGCGGGTGGCGACGACTATATCACCAAGCCGCTGGAGATGCGCGAGCTACTGGCCCGCATCACGGTGCAGTTGCGGAAGGTGGAGGAGCGCGGGGTGATCAACTCGCTTACCCACCTGCCCGGCGGACGAATGGTGGAGAGTATGCTGCATATGCTAGTGCAACGTAATGAGGGGAAGTTTGCGGTGTTGTATGCGGATCTGGACTCGTTCAAAGCCTACAACGACTACTACGGATTTGCGCGGGGCAACCAGGTTATCCTGATGCTGGCCGAGGTTCTGCGTGAGGCGATCAGCCAGGGTAATGACGACCTCAACTTCGTGGGGCATATCGGTGGCGATGATTTCATCGTCATTACCCACCTGGCGCGGGCCGAGGCAGTTTGCCAACGTATCATTGCGGCGTTCGATGCCCGCATCCCCGATCTGTATGATGCTGATGATCTGGCGCGTGGCTACATTTGCACCAGATCGCGGCAGGGTGTAGAGTTGGGTTTCCCGATCATAACTCTCTCGATCGGGGTAATCAGCAACGAGCATCGCAACCTGGAAAGCGTGCTGCAGATCGGCCAACTGAGCGCCGAGGTCAAGCACGCCGCCAAGCAGGTGCGTGGCAGCAGCTATAGCTTTGACCGCCGCAGCGACGATGCCAATTAACGATTATATTTATACCAATCGGGTTTGGTATTATGTGGTGTGTCTGCCCCTAGCTGAGTTGCAATGCGGCGATATTTAGTTCGCAAACGCGCAGCAGGGTGCTGGCGGGCAACCCCTCCACCTCTGCGCCCGCAGGCATCTTCTGCAACAGCTTCTGGGTGATCTCATACTCGTGCCGCGCCGCCGACATTGCCGCTTGCTGTTCGCGGCGGTGCGCCGACTTGACGCTGATGTTGCGATAAAGCTCGCCCAGGTGGAAGTGGGCGGCAACCGAATAGGGGTCCACATAGACGGCTTTGCGGAAGGCTTCGATCGCCTTCAGGCGGGCGGTTTGGCCCTCCTCCTGCGCGTAGATGACCCCCATCAGGATGTGCGCCTCGCTGTAGAGCGCATCGGCAGCGATGGCCCGCAGGCACTCGGAGATCGCCAGGTCGTGCAGGCCACGATTGGCGTGGATGCGGGCCAGTCCGCAAATGGCCTCCACCTGCTGGGGGTTCTGCCGCAAGGCTGCCTGGTATGCGCTGGTCGCCGCGTCATAGTCACCCAGAACCATCAGACTGTTCGCCACCACGCACCACTCGCTAGCGGGGCGCTCCTCCTCGACTGGCGTGGGCGGCGGCGCGGGCGTAGTAGACAGCGGGCCAGTTTGACGGCTGTTGGTGAACATTGGCGCAGTCGCCTGCCGCCGAGCAAGCGGCGCGGGCGGGGCTTCCAATGGGGCGCTATTTGGCAACCGCAGGGAGCCACTACCCTTGCGTACCATCACCGGCGGGCGGGGGTTAGTGATGGCCTCGTCGGGCAGGGGGCGGCGGTAGCAGAAGGTGTTAGGCAGATTGACAACCTCGAAGTGGTTGGGGATGTGCCAGAGGGTTTCGGCGTAGCCGAGGAAGAGATAGCCACCGGGCTTCAGGCAGCGATAGAGGTTGTCTATCACCTGCCGTGTCACGGAGGGGGCGAAATAGATCATCACATTCTCGCAGAAGATGATGTCACAATTGCCCAGCTTACGGGTGTCGTAGGGGAAGGCGGCCAGGTTGAACCACTCGAACGTAACCTGCTGTTGGATCTCCTGATTGATGATGAAGGTGCGGGGGTCGTCGCTGTCGGGTGGATCAGTGGTAAAGTAACGGGCGCGGATGTCGGCGGCTACCTCACGCATTGCCCGCTTGCCATAGTGTCCCTGCCGCGCCTTCTTCAAGGCCGCCTCGTTGATGTCGGTGGCATGGACTTCGGTGCGCCAGCGGCCCTTCTCAGTCAACGCGGCAAGGCTCTCGCGCAGGGCAATCGCCAGCGAATATGGCTCCTCGCCTGTAGCGCAACCGGCGCTCCACAATCGCAGGTGGTGTGTTCCACTCTCCTGAGCCAGGCGGGCGACAACATCGGGCAGCGCAACCTCACGCAAGGCGGCAAAATGCTCCTGATTGCGGAAGAAACAGGTTTCGGTGATGGTCAACGCCTGATACAGTTGTCCGCGTTCGGCATCGCGCTTATCCGCATCGGTACCAGTGATCAGCGCATAATATTCGTTCAGGTCGGGGCAGTGGACGGCTTGCGCCCTTTCCCTCAGCTTGGCGAGCAGCATATCACGCTTGCTTGGCCCAAAATCGAGGCCAGCCAATCCGCCCAGCAGCGTCCTGAACTGGGTATATAGCTCGTCGGTAAGCTGCATTAACCTCCCCCATCCCAACCTTCCCGCGCTGAGGGGAAGGAGCCGCTAACTGCCCTATCCCAATCCCTCAATATCCGGGATGTGGTCACAAACTGCCCTATCCCTACCAGCCCAATATTAGGGAAGGGATCACTGTAGTTCGCGGGGCAGCGAGAGGGTTAGCAGGCCAACCAGCCGCTGGCCGATGCTATCAACCGGCAGCACCTCGCTGGCCGCGCCGATGCTGATCGCCGCCTTTGGCATCCCGAAGATGATGCTACTGGCCTCATCCTGAGCGATGGTATATGCGCCTGCCTCTAGCATCTGCTTCATGCCATCGGCGCCATCGCGGCCCATGCCGGTAAGCACAACCCCTACGGCGCGGGGGCCGCAACTCTCGGCCACCGAGCGGAACAGCACATCGGCGGCGGGACGCATGGTTTCGCCGCCACTGGAATCAGTCTTGAGGATATAGTTGCCGCCATTGCGGGTGCAGAGCAGGTGCAGGTCGTCGGGCGCAAGGTAGACTGCGCCGGTGGTGGCCTGCTGCCCTTCCCTGGCGACCCGCACCGGCAATTTGCACTCGCGATCGAGCCACTCGGCCAGCCCAACGGTGAAGCCACTGGCGATATGCTGCACCACCAGGATAGCGGCGGGGAAGTTGGTGGGGATGTCGCGCAACACACTGAGCAGCGCCTGTGGCCCGCCCGTAGACGAAGCAATTGCCACCACGCGGTAGAGCGGGTTGAGCGGGAAGCTGGGCTGGATGGGGGGCATTGCGCCCACTGTCCTGGTCAGGGGGTCGGTCTGAGGGCGCAAAACACTAACGTTGCCTTGTCGTGAAGACAACGCGCCCGTGCGCCGCTTGATACCGCCGGGGCGCAAGGCCGGGTCTATCCCTGGCACCCCGCTGGTGGGTTGTGATGTAACTGGCAGCGGTTTGCGCCGCCCGCGTAGATGCGTAACCACCCGCACCTGCGCCAGCAGCTTGGCGCGACTGACCAGTTCCGCCTGCTTCTTGGCCCACGATTCCTCGTCCATGCGGCTCGGCTTCTCTACCACATCGAGCGCCCCCGCGGCCAGCATCTTCATGCTCACGTTTACGTCGGAGCGGGCGGTGCTGGCGGTGATCACCAGAATGGGGGTAGGGTTGTAGGCCATAATCTGTTCTACCGCAGCGTAGCCATCCACGTTGGGCATATTAATGTCCATGGTTATCAGGTCGGGCTTGAGCCGCTGCACCATTTCAATCGCCTCCGCGCCCTCGCGGGCGACCGCGATAACCTTCAGTTCGGGGTCAGTTTCCAGAGCGCGGGTAATCATCTCGCTCATAAGCGGCGAGTCCTCGACTACCAACACCCGAATCGGGGTACTGAGCAATTTTCACCTCGCTAATACTACAATCACTTTTCTGGCAAATGGGTATAAGAAAGGGCGAGTAAGAACCAGTGTCGAGATCTTCCCGCCCACTATCGCTTGTTAGAGTTCTGGTCGGAGCTACGCGCCCTTGTCTTCCATGCCGCGCAGACGGAACACCAGCTTGACGCGGTAGGGCAGGTCGAGCAGGTCGAACTCCTTGACCAGATAATCGTCGGCCCCGGCGCGGAAGCCCGCCAGCTTCTCCTTGATGTTGCCCCGCGAACTGAGCATCACGATGGGCAGGGTGTTGGTGTCGGGATCCTCGCGCAAGCGGCGGCAGACCTCGAAGCCGTCAATCCCTGGCATATAGACATCCAGGATCATCAGGTCGGGAACGTCCTCTTTTACCTTGTCAAGCGCCTCTTCGCCGCTGTAGGCGAGGCTGACATCGTAGTTGCTTGCTTCCAGCTTGGTCTTGACTGCTTCGGCCACCAGGGCGCTGTCGTCAACTACGAGTATCCTGCGCTTATCCATTGTCTCTCCCTCGTTACCGTTGTAGCTCTAACAATATTACGCGCCGATGCTCCTACCTGGCATCCAGGATGATTTGAGCAGTTGCGCCTGCACTTCAATAATAATCCCTTATCGGCTGCTTGTCAACCCTGTGCCGACTAGTACCTTCGGGCTATATACAGGTTATGAGGGTTAGGTTTGTACTCCCCCACCCCGCCTCCCCCTTTGGGGAAGGGCATAGTTAGCGATTTGACAGTAGCTCGATGGTATCGAGCAGGTTGTTCTGGTCGAACTGGCCTTTGGTAATGTACGCCTGCGCTCCCACTTCGATGCCGCGCCGCTTGTATGCTTCGTTGCCCAGCGAACTAACGATAATAACCGGCATGGCGTTGAGGTCGGAATTGGCTTTAATCCTTTCGGTGAGGGTAAAGCCATCCATGCGCGGCATTTCTACATCCACGATCGCCAGCGCATACTTACGCAACGCCAGCATTTCCAACGCCTCCACCCCATCCACTGCAACATCAACATTGTAACCCGCCGCTTCAAGGATGCTGCGCTCCAGTTCGCGGGTAGTTACCGAGTCGTCTACCACCAGCAGCGATTTGTGCGGGCGGGCGGCTTCCTGTCGCCAAGTGGCAGCTACTCCACTGCTCTGACCGCTGGCCCGTAGCCGGTTAGTGCGGGCGCGGGTGCGATTGATCAGCGCGGGGCCATCGAGGATGATGACGATGCTGCCGTCTCCCAGCACGGTCGTACCCGCCACCCACTCTACGCGACTCAACAGTGGGTTCAGCCGCTTTACCACAATCTCGCGCTCGTCAACCAGTTCGTCTACCAGGAAGGCGATGTACTTCTCGCTGCTCTTCATCACCATCACGGGTCGCTTGCCCTCTACCTGGATAGCGTAGCCAGCGCCATATAGACTACTGACCCCCGTGCGGCCCGATCCATTCAGGCTCAACTTTGCCCCGTTCTGGCTGTTTGTTGGCGCAGTCGGCGGCTTGGGCGAGGCTGCCGGGTTGCTGGTTTCGCTAACGCCAAATATCGCGTCAAACATTTGTTCATAGCCAGTTTCGTCGCGCACTTCTAGCCAACGACGGTTAATCTGCTCGGCCCGCGAACGGTTCAGTTCCAGGGCTTCGGCCAGGCGGAAGAGCGGTACGGTGCGCTCTCGCATCCGAATCGCCTCGCGCCCTTCCAGCATGATGATGTCTTCCACCCCGATATAGGCGAGGTCTTCGGTCGAGTTGGTTGCCAGGGCGAACAGTTGGCCGTGCGCCCTTATCAGCAGGGCGCGGATGGCCGACAGGCTGATGGGCAGTCGCAGAATGACAGTGGTACCTTTGCCCAACTCCGACTGCAGATCAACGCTGCCGCCCAGTTTGCTGATCACCCGCTGCACGATCTCCATGCCGACTCCGCGCCCGCTGGTGTCGGTGATCAAGGCAGCGGTGCTGAAGCCGGGGTAGAAGATCAGTTGGCGGGCATCCTCATCGCCCATCCGCTCGGCCTCCGCTGCCGCGATAATGCCGCGCTGCACTGCAAGCTGTTTCAGCCGCTCCACATCAATGCCTGCGCCATCATCGCTGACCTCGACCACCGCCTGGCCGCCCTGGTAGGCAGCGCGGATCATAATCTGGCCGATGGGGATCTTGCCAGTTTTAGTGCGCTGCTCGGCGGTTTCGATGCCGTGATCCAACGAGTTACGCACCAGGTGGATAAGCGCCTCGTTAAGCGCGTCCAGCACTCTCTTGTCCACCTCGGTCTCGCCGCCCAGGGTGAAGAGGTTGACCTGCTTACCGCGCTCCTTAGCCAGATCGCGCACGGTGCGAATAAACTGGCGGAAGATGGTCTCCACCGGGGTCATCCGCAATTCCAGCACCGTCTCTTGCAACTCATCGGTGATGTTTTCGAGGTGGGCGTGGAACTGCTCCAGCCCCTGCAGCGACGTTTTGTTGATATCCTCCAGCGAATCGTCCAGTTCACCCATCTGGTCAAGTTCGGTTTCAACATCGCTCTGGTTGAGGTTGCCCCACTCGCGGGCTACCCGTTCACGCAGGGCGACGGCCTGACGATGGCGACGGCGTAGCACATTGCGTAGCGCCTGCATTTCCTCAATCGCCCGTTCGCTCTGCATCTTGCTGATCACCATCTCGCCCGCCAGTTGCATCAGCCCATCGAGTCGTTCGATGCTTACCCGCACGCGATCATCGGCGGGTTGGGCGGCTACGATCAGCCCCACATTTGCGCTGGGCGACGCTTCCGGCCCCCCGCCATCGCTTGAAGGTGTGGTCACATCTGTTTCAGATTGCAGCGCCTGATCCAACTGGCGGATCAGGTTCTCCGGGTCGAGCGGCAACTCCTGGAGGTTTACCTGGGCCTTGGTCATAATGTCAACTGAGTCGAGCGCCTCAAACAGCAAGTCGCTAAGTTCGGGGCTGACAGACAGATTGCCTGCTTTTAGCGCCTCCATAATATTCTCGACCCCGTGCATTACCCTGGCGATCTGGCGGAAGCCCATCATCTGGCCTGCGCCCTTGACTGTGTGCGCTGCCCTCATCATCTCGCGCATCAGTTCGTCATTATGCGTATCCTGCTCCAGCGCAACTAGATCCTGCTGGATAGTAAGCAGGTAAGTGTCCACCTCCTCGCGGAAGCGGGCTAGCAAACCAGGGTCGGTGTTAGTTTCAGTTGCCATCTAATCTCCAAATACGAATGTAGAGTGTAGAATGTAGAAGGTAGAATATTTTAGATTATCATCGAATCTGCAATGTAGGAGTGGGTTGAGTTCTCCTCGGTGGATTACGTTTATCCTGGCTAACTAGCTCATGGTCAGCCAAGTACGCTCGGTGGAGGTAAACATTGCCTCGCAGTCGAGCAGCAACACGATCTCGCCCGCGCTGTTGATGTAGCTGCCCCATACGGTGGTAGACTCGCGGTTCAGCCAGCGGGGTAGCGGGGTGATACTATCGAGTTCGGTCTGGGTTATGCCCTGGGCCTGATCCACCGCCAGCGCACAGCGCACCCCGCCGCCGATTCGGGCGATAACCAATTCGCACTTATCCACCGCCATCGCCATTTTCATGCCCAGCTTGCGGCTGAGTTCGACGATTGGCAGCCGATCGCTGAGGTAGCGGAGACGCGGCGGCGACAACCACAGTGGCATCGTGCCGCGTGGCGATTGTCGCTCCAGGCGTTCGTCAGAGGCGGCAATTACGTTCTCCACCTGGCTCAACAGCATAGCAAAGCTCTGCTGGCCCAGCTTTACTACCACTACCTGTACCCTATCCACTTTCAGTCCGCCTGTTTATTCGCTGCCGCAACTGATCCGCCTCGATTAGCAGCACCATCTGGCCGTTACGAAGCCGCGACTGCCCGTGCAACAAGGCGCTCTGCTCCAGCGTGACCATGGGCTGCTCGATGCTCTCGCTGCTGATATTGACCACATCGAGCAGCCGATCGGCTAGCAGGCCAATCACCCCACCCGCTTCGTTATCCTGTATCAAAACTAGCCGAGCATTGTGGGTTATCTCGGTGGGCGGGCCGCCCAGCAACTCGCTCAGGCTGATACATGGTAGCACTACCCCGCGCCGATTGCAAACCCCCAGCACGAAGTTTGGCGCACCTGGCACGTAGGTTAGCGGGTATAGACGGTCAACCCCGCGCACCTCGGTTACGGGCAGGGCGTAATGCGCCTCGCCCATCTGGAAGCGCAGGTACTGATTGGTTGCTGTCGCCGTGTCGTTGCGAACCGACTGCCGCACCTGCTCAAGTCGGGCCAGGACACTGCCTACCTGACTGCCGTCGTTGCTATCGCTCATTAACCCCCCCTTCGCAGTTTTGAGTTTTGTGTTTTGAGTGCTGAATTGGTATGCGCTCGACCAGCCTACATAGGCTTCGCCTCCACCAACTGCCAGCACAATTTCGGCCTGAAAACTCAAAACTCAAAACTCAAAACTCATAATTGCTTCTTCAGCCCTTCATAGATACGAATATGGCGCAGCCCCTCGTTGGGGTGGCCGAGCCGCAGGTAGGTGGCCCCCAGGTGGAAGTGAGCCATGATGTTCTGCGCTTCGCTGGCAAGCACGTGTTCAAACAGCGTGACTGCCTCTTCCAACCGCCCGCTCTCCTTATAGGCGAGGGCCAGCAGGTAGAGGGCATCCATATCGTCGGGTCGCCGTCGCAACAGTTGCTCGAATTCGCTGATAGCCTCATCGTAGAACTCGCGTTTCATGTACAACACGCCCAGGTCGTAGCGAGCGGTCTCCCAATCGCCATCGAGGTTGACCGCCCGCTGCCAGGCGGCGAGAGCGTGCTGCTCGAAGCCGAGACTGATCAACGCCCGCCCCAGCCGGTAGAACGCCTGCGGGTCATGGGGCAGTAGCTGTGCGGCGCGGCCAAAGCTGCGTACCGCCTTGTCCAACTGCCCCAGGTCGGTCATGATGATGCCGAGGCTGAGGAAGATGGAGCCATCGCGGGGCTGCATCTGAGCGCACTGCATAAGAGTGTTGTACGCCTCATGCAGCTTGCTTACCGACCTGAGCGCCAGCCCCAGCTTGTGCCGCGCCGCTACGTTAGCGGGCTGCGCTTCCAGCACGCGGGCGTATTCGCTAATGGCCTGTTGCCAGTGGCGTTGCCGCGCCAGCAGGTTGGCCGCCAGATAGCGGGCGCGTTGTTGATTCGGGTCGCGCTCCAGCAACGCCTGGTACGCCCGTAGCGCCCCCAGGGTGTTGCCTTTGCCTTTTAGCTCTTCGGCCAGCCGGTAGTACCAGCTAGGGTCTTCTACATCGCCTGCCTGATAGTTGGTTTCCGCCTGCTTATTATATTTGTAATCAGGCTCAACTTGCAAGGCTTCGGCGAAACAGAGCGCCGCCTGCTTCTCTTCGCCGTGGGCCTGGTGCAGCAACCCCTGGTAGTAAATCGGCTCCGCCGCATTGGGGCGATATTGCCGCGCCACGGTGTAGGCGATATAGGCATGGGCGTAATCGCCCAGTTCATGGTAGGTGCGCCCCAGCGCGAACCGCGCCTCGTACAAATCAGGATTGAATTGCAGCGCCGCTTTGAATGCCGATACCGCCTCGTGCAGCTTGCCGCTGGCGCTGAACGCCACCCCCAGGTTGTAATGGCCCTCGGCCAGTCCGCTCTCAATCTGCACCGCGTTCATGTATTCGGTGAACGCGCTAGCCCAGTTGTCTAGGTTGGCGTAGCAGTTGCCCAGATACAGGTGGATAATCGCCCGTTCGCGCTTCCAGATCTGGGCGCTCTCCTCACCGTCTATATAAGCGGCGACCAGCGCCTTGTTGAACTCGCCGATCGCCTCCTGATAGCGGGCGGCGAGGTAGAGCCGCATCCCCATCGCAAAGGCCGCGCCCATGGTGGTGCCAGCCACGAATCGCTCTGAGCCACTGAAGGTGTCGAGGTCGAGGATACGCAGGCGGTCGTCCAGCGCATAGGCGACGTGGGAGCGCAGGTTGCCGTTATTCACGCGGCGGGAATTAGCGCGTGCTGGTATGGTAGGCAACGGCAAGGGTAGAGTAGACTTGCGGTTAGCCTCGCTGAGTGGTGGATTAGCCATAGTGGTATGCTCGCTATGTTGTTGGATTGCCTGTCACCAGGCGATGTTGCATTACGACCACCGTAATGTCGTCGGCCTGCGCTTCGTCGCCGACAAAGCCCTGCACCGACGCAATGATGCGGTGCAGAATCTCCTTCGGCTCCATGCCCGCGAAGGCGCTGACGAGTTCCAACAGGCGCGGGAACCCATAAATCTGGTTCTCCTTGTTCCGCGCTTCCACCACCCCGTCAGTATAGAATATTATACTCGTTCCCGGCGGTACCGGCACGCTCAATTCCTCGTACTCGGTCTCCTCGTAGATGCCCAGCGGCAGCCCCGCCAGTTTCAGTTCGCTGACCTTGCCATTCAGCATGATTGGATAGTTGTGGCCCGCGTTGGCAAAATGCATCATTTCTTGCTTGGGATCCACAAAGGCGTATAGCAGCGTCACCATCCCACTGGGCATCTCAGTCTGCAGCGACTGGTTGACGCGGGTAAGGGTTTCGGCGGGTAGCACCCGCCGCCGCGCCTCGATGCGAAATATGGTGCGTACCACCGCCATCTGCAAGGCGGCAGGGATACCTTTGCCCGATACATCGCCGATGGCAATGCCACCGATGCTGTTGACATCGCCGAAGTAGGGGATATACTCGTAGAAATCGCCCCCCACCTCGCGGGCCGGTATCGAAATCGCTTCTATCTCCCAGCTACCACTGCGTAGTTCGCTGGGAGCCATCAGGCTGCTTTGTATGTCGTGGGCAATGTGCAACTCCGCCGCGTTGGTAGCCTGCACCTTCTCGTAGCTGATGATCTCCCGCGAGTAACGCTCGATGAAGGTGGAGAGCGAGTAGCCCGCCACTGCTGCTGTGGCCGCGTAAGCGACCGCCGCGAAGGTGGCGCTGTCACCCTCGCGCACCAATGGGAAGCTAACCCAGCCCGTCACCGCTGTTGCCCACACCACCACCCACTGGGCAATGATCGCCGTGGCGATCAGGAAGCCGGTCAGCACCACCAGCTTCGAGTTGCGGTAGATGCGGGCAATCTCGACAATGATGATGAACAGGAAGACATTGAAATAGCTACCGACTACGAATGACATCAGCCAGAAGATCAACGAGTCGCTAATCGCATAAAATAGCCATATGCTATAGTAATCAATCCGATGGGTCAGCGCCACGCCCGCCAAGGTAATCAGCAACAGGGCCAGCCCAGCGACGAAGGCGGCGGTCGCCAACCCTTGAAAGCCGAGAATCCATAGCGCGATGGGCAGCAGCACGCCTAGTGGTAGGATACTGGTAAGGCGAGTGCGTACCACCCGTGCCTGATCCTGCTGGCTGAGGCGCAGACGCATTCCGGCCAAGCTATCGCTCACCACCGCCAATGGTTTAGGGGCGACGTTGCTCCCCTGCGGCTCACCACTCGCGCTTGCGGTTTGCGTTTCGGTTATCATGCTTACGCCGCCCCGCTAACTCTGGCTCGATATTCCTCTTCTTCAAGGATGGGCATATAACGTAGCAGGTCTACCATCTCGAACACCTTACGATGGTGAGCAGTAACATTGATGGCATACAACTGTTGACCATGCTTGCGAGCCTCGATCACCAGCTTGAGCAGCGCGGAGATGCCCGCCGAGTTGATGAACAGCACCTTATCAAAGTCCAGCACGGTAACTTCGCGCATCTGGCTGCGTACCTGCTCGATCTCCCTGGCGGAGAGCGCGTCTACGCTGTCGTTGAGGATATGGATGACTGTGTGGTGCGGCCCCTGCTCAATCGTGATGCTCATCCGCACCCTCCTCGCCTGACGCGGCCAGGTTGAACCACATAATGAAGGAATGGCCCTGCTCGTCGCTCTGCAACTCCACGTCGTCCACAAGTTGCTCGATCAGATAGATACCGAGGCCGCGCGGTGATTCCTCCCCGTGTTCCAGCTTGTCGGCGATGCTGGGTCTGCCTTCGGTCAACCGCGTTGCAGCCAGCCCGCCGCCCTGGTCTACTACCTGCACCGCCAGGCGGTCGTTACGCACAATGAAGCGCACTCCCACGCGAAAGCTGGAGTCGTTCTTGTTGCCATGCTCGATCGCGTTGTTGACCGCCTCGCTAACTGCCAGTTGCATATCGGCCAGCCGCTCCTCAGAGAAGCCCAGCCAGTGGGCCACCGCCACCGCGCCATCGCGCACCAGCCGCTCGAACGCCTGATCGGAGGGGATACTGATGTCCACCACTTCGCTAGCTGGTCCCGCCTGCCTGGTTCGTTTGACCTCGATTGTATTGCTCATCGCCCACCCCTATCTATGCGCCCTGCAACCGCACTGCGACGCGCTGTCTCATCCACTTCCCTATTATATGCTATTGCCAGTGAATGTCAATAGCAAAGCAGCAGAACAAACAAAAGTACCTGTGACATTGTATCACAGGTACTATCTTTTTGCTTGGGGGTAAAATTAAAGCTAGCCGTGGTTCGGTCCGTTCTGGTGCGCTCCACCTGGCTCCGAGACGTGGGCTAGCGTGTCACCTACCTCTTTGTCGTCCTGCTCCTTGACCGCAACATCGCCCAGGCTGAGTACGCCGAGGATGTTGCCGTTTTCCACTACCAGCAGGCGACGGATTTGCTGGCGGCCCATCAGTTCGGCGGCCTGCTCGATACTATCGTGGGGGCCGATGGTGATGGGGTTGGGCGTATAGTAGCGGTCAACCGGCGTGGCGGCCGGGTCGCGGCCCTCGGCCACCACCCGCACAGTAATGTCGCGGTCAGTAATCACCCCCACCAGCCTGCCATCGTCTACCACCGGCAGGAAGCCCACGCTGGAGTCGCGCATCGTCCGCGCTGCGTCGGCAATCTTGGTGGTGCGGCTGACGCTTTCGACATCGGGAGTCATTACCTCGCTAATCTTGATGCTGCTGGCCTCGCGCTGATCCTGGCTTTGGGGTTGGTCCTCGCCTTCGCCCTCGGCCTTGTTGTTGTCGCCGACGAACGGCAGGTTGCGCTTCAGGTTGTT
>JBBRMT010000041.1:0-23972 GCA_038230695.1 Chloroflexia bacterium | reverse complement strand
CCGCCGCGCAGGCGCAGCACATTGGCGACCTGGTGGGCAATCGCCCCTTCCAGGGCCAGCAGGCCAAAGCTCATTCTAGCGATAAGTTCGGATTCTACGAAGAATCGGTGCATTATTGTAGCTCTAAGCAATTAGCGGGCTGCGCGGTAATGACAGACACGACTGTAACAAGTGATGAAAAGGAGGCCCAATCCCCTCCCAGCCTCCCCATAGGGGAGGAGTAAGTAACAGCGTGCTATGCGGGCTTACTGCTTGGCTCGATGCTGGCGGTCGGGGCGGGTGTCGCAGGCGCAGTCGCGGTGCTAGCCTCGCTGCTAGCCGTGCTGCCGCCCTCACTTGGCGCAGCAACTGCGCTGGCGGGCTTGCTGGGGGTTTCGGCGTTGAGCCTGGCTTCATCGGCCTTGCGACTGTCGGTGATGTACCAGCCCGATCCCTTGAACACGATACCCGCTGCCTGGATCTGGCGCTTGGCCTCGGTCTGGCAGTTGGGACATGGGTAGACATTGGCCGCGCTGAATGGCTGCAATTTGTCGAACTGCTGCCCGCATTGGGGACATTTGTATACGTATATCGGCATATCTTTACCTCGCAATACAATAGATAACATAAGGGTAGACGGCAGAAGCTAGATTACGGCTAATGATGTAACCTGCCATCATCTATTGTACCAGATCGAGTTGGCGCTCGGCAAGTCTGAGTGCTAATTCGATCTGGCCTACGGTTTCGGTGTATTCGTGCCAGTCACGGCGCTAGTTGCAGTTGTTGGCGTGGTGGGCGCGACAGTAGCAGGCACGAGGGGCGCAGCCGGGGTTGTAGCGGGGGTGAGGGCAAATACCACCACTGCCTTCTGATCGAGATCGGTAACGTAGAGTTTGCCATTGGCGATGGTCAGGCCGCTGGGCTGGCTGAGGTAGTCCTTACTGGCGCAGTTGCCCGCCTCATTCTTGGCGATGCCATTGGTATCGTAGTGGATGATGGCGCAGAGGTTGACAGCGGTAACGTAGAGGCTACCGTCGGGGGCGACCGCCAGGCGCGGACCATTGGCCGAGGCCAACGAAGTAAAGCTCCAGCTATTCTGCTGCTGACCCACGCTGTTGTAGCGGCGGATCAGGGCGGCGCTCGAATCGGCCACGAAGAAACCTCCATCCTGCGTGCCAGCTACCCCGCCCGGCTCGACCACCTGTTCGCTGAGGGCGATGCCTGCCGCTGGATCGGCCAACTCTTGCAGCAAGCGGCCCTGCGTGGTGTAGCGCAGGATGCGCTTGCTACCGCTGTCGGCGATATAGACATTATCGTTGGCATCTATGCTCATCGCCCGTGGGTGGTACATTCGTGTATCCGGGCCGCCCCATTTGCGGATGAACTTGCCGCTCTGGTCGAAGACACGCACCCAGTAGTCGGTCTGATCCAGAGTCAGCACCTCGCCTGCTTTGTCTATGGCAACCGCCCACAAGCCCTCGAACTTATCGTTGTCGCTTGCGCCGCCCTTGCCGCCCCAGGTAAGCAGGAACTTGCCAGTGGAGTCAAACTTGGTGATGGTCTGCGCGTTGGCTGCGCTATCGGCCACGTAGACATTGCCCGCCTGATCCGCCGCCACAGCGCGAGGTTCGATTAGCTGACCTTTGGTGGGGGGCGCGTTCTTGCCGATAACTGCGAGGGGCGGCAGCCATTGGCTACGAGTTGTGCTGGGCGGGATGAAGGTAGCGACCGGCGGGTTGATGCTGCCACCACCAACTGAAGTGCTGCCAGGGGTGGCGGATGGCCCGCTGGAAGCATCGGTGTTGGTTCCGCATGGCAGCACCGCAAAGCCCTGCGGGTGAGGATGGCCGCCCAGCCAGTCGCTAACCGCAAAGCCTTGCATTTTCTTGTCGGCGCGGTCAATCACCAACGCTGCCCAGCTAGTGAACTCGCAGTTGGCGATATAGGGGGCGCGAACATAACGGGTAGTAGACAGGCTCTGCCAGTAAACATAGCTGTTTATGTTGTTGAAGCCGACGATTAGGGTGACTGCCACAGCGAGAGCCACTGGCAGCCAGCGTTGGGCGCGTAGCCGTGCCGCAAACAACACCCCTGCCTCAATCGTTATGGTGGCAAAGTAGATCAGGGCGGGCAGCCAGCCTATTCCGCGTGCGCCATCGGGGGTAGTTGTGGTTATCACCTCGGTGAAGGCCCAACAGATTAGCAGCATCACCCACCACAAATAGGTTTCGGGGCGGCGGCGCAACTTTGCCAGGGCGAAGCTGAGGATGAAGCCAATGAAAACCAGCAAGCCAGTGATGGGGTCGAGCAGCGGCGAACCGGAAGGCACGTAGCGGCTGGGCGTATAGTAGCCGATAAATGTGCGAGTAATGGGGAACCAGATACCGCGAATGTTAACGCCGATCTGGCTCATAAGCGTGCCGAGCGGGTTGGTTTTGTATTCCGCAGTATTGAACAGCAGCACGGTATCGCTACGACGGTTGAAGAATGTCCAATGATCCGGCTGCAAGGTGTAAACTAGTTGCGGCAGAAGCAGGATAATCGCCACTGTGCCAATCAGCAGGTAGCCCGCCAGTACCCAACGCCATCGCCGCCGATAGAACCAGAATGCCAGCGGGAAATAGGCGACTACAGCCAGGATGATAGCCCGCCCGCTGAAGTAGCCATAGAGGCCGAGGGCGCAAAAGAATCCAGTAGCGGCGAAGCAGAGCCAGATGCGCCATTTAGGGGTGGACTTCTTGCGTAGGCCATCGAGGGCGAAAAGCAGGAATAGCATCGTCATCAACATATTGAAGGCGATTTGCACATTCTCCCAGGCGCTACGCGAAAAGTTGAGATACCAGAGGTTGGTGGCAAGCAGGAAGGTGCCAAGCAGCGCGGCAACCAGCGAGAACTGACGGCGGAGCAGGAAGTAGAAGGGGACAAGTGCGGCTACGCTGATCAGGACGCTGGGCAGGCGGGCAGCGAATATGCTGGGGCCAAGCACGCGCAGAAAGAAGCTTAGGAGGTAGACGCTGAAGGCAGGCTGCGGCTTCCAGTCGAAGCCGAAGAAGCCGTTCTGCGGGGGCATCCCGTGGATAATACGCAGGGCATCCTCGGTGTTGTCGGATTCGTCCGCACTGAAGGTGTCGGGGAAACTGCCCAGATTGTAGAGACGTATAGCAAGCGCAAAAAAGACGATGGCGGCCAGCAGCAACAGGTCGGGGCGGGCCAGTACCCGATCCATCCATGAGCGCGGCAACGCTGGAGCAGACTCCGCCTTCGACTCATCCAGCGCGACAGCAGGCTGACCGGCTTCGGGAGGCAGCGTGGTGATATTCCTTACCGGCAGACGACGCACACGGCGCAGCGGCACAGCAGTTGGCGCGGCGTTCGGAGCAGGTTCAGTCGCGTCAGGCAGGCGTTCAGCAGCGGGCGGCTCGGCGGCGATCAGCTGACCCTCGTCGTCAACGGCAACAGCCTCGACTGGCGCAGAGCGGCGGGTACGCAGTGGCCGCTGCGGTGGATTCGGGGGGGTGGACATGAATCTTGTTTTGCCTCTTATGGAGTGGAGCGGTTTGCTTCTTCGCCGATAATGTCGGCAAGGTGATAGCGGCTGATGATCTGGTCAAGTCGCCTGGTAAACTGGGGATATTTGCGCCAGCCCTTGCGCCACAGGTAATAGCGACGGGCTACCCCCAGCGTAGCGAGGCCGTAGGTGACGCTGCGACGGAAGTTGACCGACGATGCCTCCTTGAAGTAGCGAGTGGGAACTGAGATTTCGGTGATACGAAAACCGAAAGCGCGGGCCTCGGCAATAACCTGACTATCAAAAACGAAATCGTCGGAGTTGAGCAGGAAGGGGATAGTCTGCAATAGCTTGCGGCTGTAGGCGCGGAAGCCGGTATGGGCCTCGCTGAGATTAGTGCGTAGCGCAAAGTTCTCGCAGATGGTGAGGAAGCGGTTGCTGACAAACTTCCAGATCGGCATCCCACCCTTGAGCGCACCTCCGCCTAGCAGCCGCGACCCCAGCACCATATCGGCGCGGCCTTCGATAATCGGGGCAATCATCTGCGGCACCAGCGTGGCATCGTACTGATTGTCGGGGTGCAGCATCACCACCACGTCCGCGCCATCCTTGAGCGCCTCGATGTAGCAGGTCTTCTGATTGCCACCATAGCCGCGATTCTGGATGTGGACAATGACCTTGAGGTTGAGCTTGCGGGCGATCTCCACCGTCTCATCCTGGCTAACGTCGTCAACCAGGATGACCTTGTTGACCACCCCGGCGGGTATATCGGCGTAGGTTTGCTCCAAAGTGCGGGCAGCATTATAGGCGGGCATCACCACAATGACCTTGGGCTGATCGCTGATCTGGGCTTTGCTGAAAACCAAACCCACCTTCCTTTCTGTGCAGGCGCAAGGTTGGCTTGCTTATGGCCGATTGAAAACCTGGCTCCAGGCGTTGTTTGTCTCTACCGTGTATATCCGACCCTGGGCATCGCTAGCCAGGCCGGTCAACCCCGCGAAGAGGCCAGGGTCATTGCCGGGGCCGCCATAGGTGCGAATTGTCTGCGCCACTGGGTTAAGAACTATCACCGTGTTGGAACCAGCATCGCTGATGTAGAGGCGGTCACCATCGAGGGCAAGCCGCTTGCTGGCATTGTCGTTGAGCGGCAGCAGCCACTGCTTGATAAATGCGCCATCCGCGCCGTACTTTAGTATTCGCTGCTGGCTGTCGGTGGCATAGATCGCGCCGTCGGAAGCCACCGCGCAATCAATCGGGCCATTCAGCCGCTGCTGCGCGCTGAGGGTATCACTCGCGCCGATAGTGGCTACCAGGTGGTCGTTGCTGTCCAGTTTGAGGATGCGCTGGCTGCCCTGGTCGGCAACGTACAGATTGCCGCTAGCATCGAGGCAGAGGCCATCAGGCTGCAACAGTTGATCGCTACCACTGGCGGTACGCTGGCCCAGCGGCTTGCCGTCAGTGCTGTAAACCTCGATTGCGCGGTTGGGCGACGTGGTGACAAAGAGTTGGTCTTTGTAGATGGCAATATCGGCGATCTTGCGACTCTGATCGCCGTTCGGCCCGCCCGCCACTTGCCAGGCGCTGAGACGATGCCCCGCAGAGTCGAACTTGTTTATGCTCATCGTGCCGCCATCGCCGATATAGATATTGCCCGTCCCGTCAACTGCTACCGCCTCGGGTCGGATCAGGTATAGCGCCCCGGCTGGCACGATCAATTGCGGCTGCAACACGGTGGGGGTAGGTAGCTGAGTGACTGTTTGGCTCGAAGCCGCCACCGTAGGCGCAGAACCATGCGCGGCCAGATTATAACCGATATAGACCAGCAGCGCCAGAGCTACCAAGCCACCGCCAACTGCCAGCCGTCGGGGGGTGACTTGCCAGCGCAGCGGTGGTGCGTGCGGCGGCGCGAACTGCAAAGCCGGTCCATCATCGGTCAGCGAGACAAAACCGCGCGGCTTGCGCTGTTGCCACCAATATATTGCCAGACTAAGCAGCACGATCGCGACAATAATCGCCACCACCGCGACACTGGTCTGCCACGCCTGACGCACCATGGGGATATAATTCAGCGTGGTGTTGCTATAGTAGGTAGCGGTAAAGCCGGGCAGTATCCTCGACAGATTGAAGTTTTCAACCGGCAGCTTGGTCTGACGCGAGAGGAAGGGGGCGATTACCTCCTCATACAACTGGTTGTGGCCCTGGGCATACATCCACTGCGGCTGATAGATGTAGGCTACCAGCATCGCCGCAGTCGGTACCATCAGCAGGGCGTAGATGAGTTTGTACCACACCAGGCGAATGCGATCGAGGGCGAGGGCGAAGGGCAGCACAAACAGCGGCAAGGCGGATACCAGGTAGCGGGCAGGCGGCGCCCACGACCCCCACCAGATGATGAAGTCGCTGACCAACACAAAGTGGGGAATGAACAGCAGCGCCAGCCACAGCAATTCGCCACGCCAGCCCTGCTGCCGTGCCATCATGATAATGCCGACAATCACCAGCACCATTATCGGCGCTACCACGAACAAGCCATCTTGCTGGTCAATGAAGTTGCCGAACGCGCCAACCAGCGGCATATCGGTGGTAGGGTAGAGTTCGGAGCCAGGGAACAGTTGGTGATAGACGATTAGATCGCGGACGAAAAGCAAAATTGCGCCGCCCACCATTATCATCAGAGCGATAATATGACCAGGCAGTTGCAGACGGAAGCTGGCGCGGTCACGGTAGGTTTGGTAGACATAGTAGGCGAATAGCACTACGCTAAGAGTAAGGTAGCGGTAGTGCAGCGAGGGTAGGAAGCCGATGCAGAAGCCAATACCCAGCATCTGCGCCCAGTTGTTGTTCCATAGGCGAATGCGGCGCAGCGCATAGATGAGCAACAGCGCCGCAGGCATCTCGGTAAAAACCACGAACGAATAGGCAAACAGGGGAACGCTGAAGGAGAAAGCCAGCCAGGTGAGCAGAGAGGGGATGCGGCGGCCAGTACCCTCGCGGGCCAGCAGATAGATGTTGGCGGCCAGCAATGCGCCCAGAATGTTGAGGAAAAAAACGACCCCTAGCCTACCCGCCAGCGCCAAGGCCGGGATGATTAGAATGCTGAGGCCCACCCCGTGCAATGAGTACAGTTCGCTATTAGGGCCGCCCCTGATAACCGTCGCCTTAGGGTCGCGGTTGCAACTGCGCGATGGCTGAATAGTAGCATTAAGCAACGGCAGGGGATATGGGGTACTAGTCCAACCAACCCAACCGGACGGCACCGGCTGACCGTTCACCACATAGTCGGGGTACAGCTTATCGAAATCGTGCTGCCTGAAGTTGTTGCACTCGTTAATATCGCCGTCCTGGATAATGCTGTAGGCGGTCATCAGGTAATATGGCTCGTCGCCGCTGACCGGATTGAGGTAGGTAGTCATGCGCGGGGTGAACACGGCGTAGACAATCAGGGTAATGAAGAAAACCGCGACTTGCTCCCAAAATATGGGCGATAGGGTGCGGCGGGCGGGGTCGGCTAGCGGCAAGCGCCCTCCCCCATCATGGGGCAGGGTTGGGCTGGGGGCGGCGACTTCACCTAGAGGGGGCAGCGGCGCGGTCACTCGGGGCATGGATACTACCTTTCCAGCAGCGGGCAAATGGCTAAGGGCGATTGAAAACCTGGATGCGACGCTCCTCGGCCTCGACGGTATAGACATCGCCATTGGCGTTGACGGCAACCGCAGCGATATGGGTAAAGTGGCCGGGGTCGTGTCCCGCCGAACCATAGGCGCTAATCGCGTCGGTGCTGGTATCAATCATGATCAGTATATCGTCGCCGGAGTCGCCGATATAGATGCGATGATGAGGGCGATCAGCAGTCATGCGGATGCCATCGGCCACTGTAGTACCCAGCCAGTGAGTAGGCAGAGAGTGAACGTAGTTGCCATCCTTATCGTACTTCTGGATTATACCGCTGATGTTAACTGCGTAGATCGAGCCATCGCTGCTGATCGCGCAGGCGAAGGGCTGATCCAGTTGGCGCTGCTTGGAGATCAGGTTCTTGCTGCCGATCACACCGAGTAGATGGTCTTGATCATCTATCTTGACCACTGCATTGCCAGCGGTGGAGGCGATGTAGATATTGCCCGCATCATCCAGACAGAAGCCGTTTGGGGAGGAGAAAGGCAGCTTGCCGTCCTGGTTGTGTACCGTAAGCAACTTGCCGCTTGTGTCGTAGACGTTGATGTGGTCGCTGGCTTTGTCCAGCGCATAAATATGGTCGTTGTAGATGGCGATAGTGGCTACCTGCTTATCGCTAAACTCGTTAAATAGCGGCCAATTCGCCACTGCGTTGCCAGTAGGATCGAACTCGCGCACGGAGTTAGTCTCGCGGTTAGCCACGTAGATGTTGCCTTTGCTGTCAACCACCAGACCCACTGGCTGGGCAATCAAGTTGTTGCCTTCAGGGGGGAAAGCCAGGCGCGACTGGAAGCTGGCCTGATTCATGATGCGAACGTCGGGCAGTGGTAGAGCGAAGGTGTTTTGGTAGAAGTAGTATGCAAACCAGGCCGCCAGTAGCAGGCCGACCACCAACAATAGGGGACGCAATGGCAGGCGACGCAGGTTGGCGAGTGGTCGGTTGGCAGGCAAAGGTGGTGGGGCAGCAATACTCTCTACAGGGGGCAGAGCGTAACTGCTAGCCTCGGTGGGGGGCGATGACCGCGCGGGTGTGGTTTCCTGTACTTTAAGAGACAAGCTGGCAACCTCCATATTTCGACGGATGGATTTAGCTGAAGGGCGTTTATCGGGAATGGTGCAGACAAGGCAAGGCATAGGCATTATACCACAAACTGTGGCTCATAGCTGCTTACTATAACCGTGCTTCCTCGGCTATGGCTGCGTTGGGTTGAAGATCTGCACGCGCGAGTTGTTGCGGTCAGCGACGTAGAGGCGGCCAGCCGTATCAGTGGCGAGACCGGAGGGATTTTGGAACAGACCGGGGCCGGTACCAGGGCCACCGAGCAGGTTTAGACTGTCATCACTGATATTCAATATATGAACGACCCCCATGTTAGCATCACTAAGATAGACGAAGTTCTTGTAGCTTGCCATGTGCAGGCTGGCATCGCCGCCAATGTTCGGTATCTTCCATTCCTTCACATACTTGCCAGCAGCACTGTACTTGATGATGCGCTGATTCAGGTCTACAGTGTAGATGCTACCATCATCGGCGATGATGGCATCAATCGGCTGGTTGGTGCGGTGAGGGTTGGGCTGGCCGCCGATGGCAGGGAAGTCAACGCCGCCGCCGTACTCGCGGATTTGCTTGTCCTGTGGGCTAATCTCGATTATGTTGTTGCCGCCAGTGTTGGAAAGGTAGATATTGCCCGCCTTGTCCACAGTGAGACCGTTCGGACCGTAGGCACCAAACTTGTTATTAGCGTTGAGATGTCCGAGCAGCTTGCCATTGTTATCATAAACCTCTATGTTCTTGCTAGTTGGGTCAACGACATAGACTTGGCCTTGGCCGTCCACCGCCAGGTCAAACAGACGGGCCTTGCCATCGGGGCCATCGGGCAGCACCGACCAGTCGGCTATCTGCTTGCCAGTTTTGTCGAACTTATAGACGTGTGGCGGTTGGTTGTCGCCCACGAAGATGTTGCCTTGGGAGTCAACACCAATACCCTGGGGGTGGACGAAAGGTGCGTTGCCGTCGGTAGGGATGATCATCGCTGGGTCAATCCGATTGGGGTTGTTAGCAGGGCTGGCGGAAGCAGTGGTGATGCCATGATCGGGCAGGTCTTGGGGGTTCCAAACGCTAGGAGCGGGCCGCAGGGCGCTCGGTGGCACCAACTGATTACTGACACTGCCAGAGGCAGAAGTCCAGTAGAGCTTGGCCGAGCCGAAATCCTGCTGCCAGTGGTAGGATAGCTCGAACTTGTGCGGGCCGGGTGAGAGGGCAACACCTGCGCCACTGACTAGCTGCTCGCCACCTCTGCTTGGGCAACCTGATAGAACAATTTGGTCGTCAAGCTTCAAGGTGATTGGGCCGAGGCAGTTGATGCTGAAGCTGTAGGTGTCTTGGGCGGGAACGATCAGGCTGCCCCGCCAGGTGAGATCGAATGGGCCGTTGGCGTGGACCAAGTCAGCAATATGGGTGAAGCCGATGAAAGAATCTACTCGCCGCAAGGCGATCGGCTGGCCTACCGGTGAGTATTCGCCAGTCAGTCCGTATTGCTGGTCAGAAAGGGGTCCGTTGTAGAAGTCGCCATTGGGAATGTCGGTCAGCTTGGCGGTGGGGACGCGCCAGCGTAGGCTAACTCTTTGGCTGGCATTGGGTAGCGCTGCCCGCAGGCTTATATGGTGCCAACCCTGGGCGAACACCAGCTTGGTGGTAGTCATTGGTGTGCTGCCATCGAGCTTTAGCCAGGCTTGCCCGTCGAGGTAGAGGGACACGGGCGCGGCCTTGCCCTGTGCGTCGGCGCTGCTAAGTTCCAGGTTGTAGGAGCCATAGGACGGGGCGTAAAGGCTGCCCTCCCAACGCACGCTGGCAGGGTAGCTGAGTTGTGCGGGCGGGTGACGCGGCGCGTTGGTCAGGCTCATCGTGGGGCTGCTGGTGATGGCGATGCCAGGGTTGTCGCTATCCAGGTTCATGCTGGCGTAGTAGGTGGCGGTCAACACCTCGCTGGCCCGTACCTGGCTGAGTGGCACGACATAGTTGGTAAATGCCAGTCCACCGTTTGGTGGAAAGATGATGTTGTAACTCTTGCCGTTGGGGTAAAACTGCTTGATGATGGGCAGGAAGGTGGCGTGGTAGGGGAAGATAAAGAAGGCGGACTCCTTACCATGATCGTCGTGGATGGGCAGCAGGTCGGGTGGGTTCCAGAAATCGTTGCCCTGCACGTTGGGGTCCATGTAGCGAATGTCACCGTGGCCGAAGTAATACTGGTACATCCCCATATAGTAGATATAGTAATCGGGGCCGAGCTGCTGGATGTAGCGGGCCGGGGTGGTAATGGCGACCAGGTGATAACCATTTGCATAGGTGACGAAATAGGTAGTAATATTTTGGAAAGCGAGGAACATCACCACGAAGAGGAGTACGATGTTGAGGTAGGCAACGCGGGTACGTGGCGGTCGCACCAGGCGCAGGGGCAGTCGGGTGGGGCTGCTGATCAGTGCGACAGGACGATGATAGTTCGCTATGTTGCCCTCCTCGACATGACGTATATTGCCAATACTGTTAACTGGCACGGCGCTTGCACTAACAAATGCAGGGGCAGGGCCGAAGGACAACAACTGGCACAGCGAATAACGTCGCTGCCGCATCCACTTACGTAGCTCAGGGCGAATGAACCAACCGGTCTTCTCCGCTTCATATGCCAGCTTGTTGAGCAGCACGGCAGGGAAGACGACCCAGGCAGGTGGCAACCCAGCCATACGCAATACATCAGGCGCGTTGATAGTCATCGCCACTGCGATGAACATCGCAGGCCAGAACCAGATGTTGAAAAGCATATAGCGAGGATCGCGCCAGCGCCAGAGGAAGTAGGCCATCCCCATAATGGTTAGAATCGCTAGCGTAGGACTGAGCAATCCCTGACCGGTTTCGTAGAAGTTATAGCGATCGCCTACTGCATTGATGGCGAGAAATGACGCTCTGGTCTGGTGCCAAAGCACATCGCTCCAGCCATTATTCCAGTTACGCATGACGTTCTGAAAGGCCTCAAGGCTGAGGGGACTAGCATCACCGCTGTATGGTAGATCCTGTGGTATAGGGATAGCCCAGCGCTGGAAGGTCTGATCCGCCGCGCCTCCATAAGTGATATAGACATCTCGCATTCGTGCGTTGAATATCTCTGGTTTCTGCAAGGTGAAGCTCAACATCGGCGCGAAGATAACCAGCATGGCAAAGACTGTGATGATCACATGCATCCAATAATCTCGCACGAAAGTGATGCGTGTCACTGCCATATATCCAATCAATAGCACTAGAAGCACCGCAATTAGCCGCGACGATGGGTAGAAGTAGAGGCTAAGGCCGCCCGCAAGACCACTCCAAATGAAGTCGAGGTAGCGCTTAGTACGCAAGCCTTTGTATAGAAAATAGAAGCAAGCCGCCCAGCAGGCAGAGATCTCCTCTATACCCGCTGCGTAGTGGCTAAAATGTATCGAAACATCAGAAACAGCAAGCAGGGTTGCGCCTATCAAGGCAACCCGTCCCTTGAACAACAATCGCAGAAGTAGATACATGAAGAAAACAGTGAAAACACCACTAATCGCGGTCATGAAGCGGGCACCGGACACCGTATTGTCGCCCAACAGCATCATGCCGGGTGCTTGGACGTAGCTGATCAGTGCGGGCATATTGTACCAAGGACCAGCGCCGAGTAGAGGCATGAACTGAAAGTTGCCGTGCATAATTTGGCGTGTGAGTAGCGATGGTTCGGCCTCGTCACCGTGCATTCCAGTGGGGATGTTACCCAGGTTGTAGAGGCGCAGGAAGGTAGCCAGCACGAGAATGCCCACGACCAAGGCGACTTCAAGTTGCCGATTACTCAAAGCCCAGCCCTCGTCACCAACACGGCCATCCTCGTCAATTGCACTCTCGGTATACTCATCCGGGTTGAGCGCATTCAGCGGCCAAATGTCAAAGCGCTGGCGCACGCAGGCGAGTACCAGTAGCACAATACTGAGAATCCAATACATGATCGCCACGAGGTCGTTGGCATTAAGAGCGCCGTCTGGCACTGCACGCCAGCGTTGCACGCCCTGCCAGGTGACGAGGGCTGAACCAGCCAGAAGCGCAAAACGCCACCAGGGAACGCGCAAGAGACGGGTTGCCCCTGGACTATGTAGCGCGTCGCCTAGTGCTGTGATAAAATTATTGCCGAACGAGGGGTTAGCGATGATATCGATGGGTGGCTGGTACGTACCACGGCGGAAGAAGACCTGGGTGCGATAAGTGTAGAGGAACGCCATAACGATCAGGGAGCTGCCGATCAGGTAATACATAGGTGCGTCACCGTAGTTCTCCTGAAAAGCGCCATTGAAGCTACTGTAGATGCGTTGACCCAAGTAGGCGAAGAAAACAGCAATAGCCGACAACCAGAAGCCACGATGCTCAACCAGCCAATTGAGCGCTTGGCGGGGCCACGGTAGCATTTTGCCTGCTGACTGTGTAGGCGATAGGCTAGGCGGATGCGGTTGGCTGGACACCTTCGATTGCACCTCGTTCGTTGCATCAAGGCTGACCGTTTCGGTGCCAAGTGGTTGGAATGAGGCTGGTGCTGCGGGTAGAATAGTGTCCGTAGCCGTAGGCGGCACGTTTATTGGGTCAGGAGTGAGTTCCGCTTCGGGTTGGGACATGACACGTCTCCTTGAGAGCTGCCTTCAGGGGGTAGTAACCGCTTCGGCGGCATTTTAGCACATCCGACCATGCAAGGCAAGCGACAGTGATTTTTATTTATGGTTACAATATTGCCCCTTCTAGCGTTATATGATATAATGGGCTAGCCGTCGCATATACGGCTGGTTTTAGCTTGCATCGAAAACTGGGGGTAGCCACAAACTTGCTTACTTCACTCCCCCTCTTGCCCTGATTACTATTGCTGTCGGCAAAGGCCGACCTGGGAGGAAAACCTCTTGCGAAGCCCTCGCCTTGCCGTCTCCGCTATTGCGCTAGTTGTGGCGCTCACTATGCTGTTTAGTCGCGCCGCCTTTGCCAGCGCCGCGCCCGAACCCAGTGTGACTATCGCGCCCGGCGCAACCGCTAGCTTCAGCATTGCTGGCTTCAGCCTGTCGAGCAGCCGCCCCGCGCCCGCCTCGGTGCAGGTTGCAGCCAACCCCACCAGCTTCGCCAATGGCGCAACCTGGCGTAATATCGTCTATTATGCGGTGGACTGGGGGCTGATCAGCAGCGATCCCACTCAGGTGCAGGACGCGCTCTGGTATGTCAGCAATGGTGTATGGCCTGCAGGCGACCATAGCGCCGCACAGCGTTTGGTAGACACCGCTCACAGCAGCGCCACCCCGGCCTCGACCGCTAATGGCTTCGACCTATTGTTCGCCATTTCTGGTGGGCGGGCCAGCGCTACTGCCAGTTTTAGCAGCGGCAGCGGCAGCGTTAGCGTTGCCAACCTGCAATCTACTGCCCTGACCGTCTACGTACCCTACGGCGCAATCCTGGTGGGGGCGGATGGCCTGCCCGCCTACGTTGTCTATCCAACCGGCAGCAACGGCAACCCCCCTGCCCAGCCCAGCGCCACACCAGCCGCCGCGCAACCAACTGCAACAAAGGCAGCGGGCCTGCCCACCGCTCAACCAACTGCCGAAGGCACGCAACCGCGCGTCACCCCCACCGCAGCGAACAGCGGCCTGCCCACGGCAACCGCTACCATTACGGACAGCGCAACCGTGCTGCCGAAGCCAACCGCGACGGTGAACGGCATGGCTGGCGCGGCTAGCGCGGGCAACTCGCCCACCCCGACTAGCCAAGCCAGCAGCTTGCCGCCCAGCGCACCAACTGCAACAGCAACCGCTGTGCCGCCCACCGCCACTTTCGCGCCGACCAATACGCCGACTGCCTCACCGACCACCGCCTTGCCTGCCAGCCCGACCGCTGCCCCTGCCAAGGCCGCCGCTCAGTCAATCACGGGCAAGCCGCAGATTGTGCTAGCCGCGCCTACCCCGCTCTCTACCGTGGATGATAGCTTCGCCACCGCCATCCCCACCGATGGCACTGGCGGCATACCAACCGATATACCAACCATAGTCTACCCTACCTTTACCCCGCCTGCATCTGGTTTGACTCCCAAGCCGATCCCCAGCGCCACCTCGTTCTTCCCACCGACCGCCACCGCCGGATTGGTTCCGACGCTTGCGCCGCCAGGGTTCAGCAAACCGACCCTAACTCCAACCCTGCCGACCTTGCCTACCCAGGTGCCGACCGGCTCGACTGTTAGCCCGCCCGGCACGCCCTTCGGCCCGGGCAGCACAACCGCTGGCGTTGGCGCGACTACCACTGGCAAAAACGGTGGCCCCGCCCCCAACGTTGCGCCCAGCACTGGCGAGCAAAGCTCATGGCCGCTCTACCTGCTGATCATCGGCGTGGTCGCCCTGGTGGTAGGCGTAGTAGTCATTCGCATGGGCAATCGCGCCGCAAAGAAGTAGATACGCAGAGGGTAGAGCATGGAAATTGAACCACAGGCTCCCCCACCCGCCTCCAACATCTGGGCGGCGCTCAACCGCCCAGCAAGCGAGGCCAACCCTGCCACTCCCAATATCAACGAGGTAGTGGCCCGCGAACTGGCTTTCGCGCCCCTGCCGCTACCCTCGGCTCCCCTCAGCCCAACTATTTACGCTAATGCCAGTGAGCGGCTACGCCCCAGTCAGCAGCGACCATGCCGCATCACCGATTTTACCATCGAGCATTATGTTGCTGAAACCGCTGCAGGCGAAAGCTACTGGGTGCTGAAGAACAATGTCGTCGCCACCTATCTACGCCTCAGCGAGGATCAGGTTTTCCTCTGGGCTTTGATGGACGGCCAACATAGCCTGCGTGACCTCAATCTCGCTTATATGCAGAGCTACGGCAGAATTGACCCCGCCACCGTCTCGCGCCTGCTCGATCAGCTTGAGAATGGCGGTTTCATTGTTGGTGGCGGGGCTAGCCTCTACACGCAGGTGCAGCGTACCCTCAATCTCAGCGGCAGCCGCAGCCCCCGGCAGCGGTTGCGGGCAGGATTGAGCATAGGCAACCTTCAGTTCAGCGTCCACAACCTCGATGCCCGCCTCACCCGCCTTGCCCGCGTCGTCAATCCTATCCTCTACCACCCGTTCACCCTGGCCGCCTACCTGATTATCAGCGCGGTTGGCGTAGCCCTGTTCCTCATCTACCTGTTCAACCCTGCCTATCAGCCGATAGTCGTCGCACCCACGCAGTTGCGTGGGTGGTCGCTGTTGATGCTCTACGTTGCCTACTTTGTCAGCATCTTCGTCCACGAACTTGCCCACGCGCTAACCTGCAAACGCTACGGACACGAGGTGCGGCGCGGCGGCCTGCTACTCTACTACGGCCTACCCGCCTTCTTCGTGGATACCGACGATATGTGGTTGGCCGAGCGGCATCAGCGGGTGATGGTCAGTTGGGCAGGGCCGCTGGCTACCCTGGTGATGGCCTCGCTCTGCGCCATTGCCCTATTCTTCAGCCCCGCTAACGGGCAGGAGGGCGGCCCACTTGTCGGCGTGCTGTACGCGCTGGCTTTGATGAGCTTCGTCAATGCTTTCTTCAACCTCAACCCGCTGCTCGAACTCGACGGCTACTTCATGCTGATGGACTGGTTGGAGATCCCTTCGCTACGCGCCCGCGCCTTCGACTTCGTGTTCCACCTGCTGCCAATCCGTCTGCTTCATCCCCAGCCGCTCACCCGCGAACAACGGCTATTCGCCTGGTTCGGGCTGCTCAGTCTCATCTTTACCGCCTTCACCATATGGCTGGGCATCAGTTTCTTCGCATCTCTTGTGGATTGGCTATCCAACCTGCTCGGCGTGCCGCTTACTGGCTGGCCCAGCCTGCTTATCGGCGGCCTCATCCTTGCGCTGATCTCGCGCCACGCGCTGGTCGCCGCCTTCGCTGGTCTGCGCCATATGGTCAAAGGTAGTAGGTAGAAGGTAGAATATAAACCCAAGCCTCTGGCTTTACACCGAAAGGAGATGATCGCATGAACTGCTGGCATTGTGACAAACCGGCTAATGGGGTATGCCGCTTTTGTGGCCGCGCCCTGTGCAAGCAGCACGCGCAGACTATGCCTTATATCGTCACCGCCTATATTGACCACAAAGGCGTACCCGATGTGCTAGTTACCAACAACACCCTGTTCTGCGGTATCTGCCAACCCGCATCCAACACCATCGAGGTGCCGGAGATGGACCCAGCGTAAGTAGCCCGTATTGGCTATTTAGATATAGCTACAAAGTACCGCTGTTCTACTATCTCAGGCTGGTATATAATGTAGTTATGCAAAGCAACGATGAAGGTTCACCTCCGCCTCATAGCCTGACTTCCGCTGCAATCCCTGCAACTGGTCGAACGCTGCTGGCGGGCAACCTGCACGCCTTCAACCTCTCCGCCTTGCTCTCCCTGCTCAACATCCAGAAGCAAACCGGCCAGCTTACATTGCGTAACCGCGGCTTCGTCGCCTATGCGACGGTGGAGGCGGGCGAGGTTGTGGATGCCAGCCTGGGTCGTATCCACGGGCTGCCCGCGTTGTTCCAAATGATGAGCTGGGGTGAGGGTATTTTCAACTTCACTATCAACGCTCCCGCCGAACGCACCATCACATTGAGCCTGCCGATATTGCAGGTGCGGGCCGCACTCTGGCTCGACCGCTGGCGCAGCGTGCTTGGGATTATTCCCAGCCTCGGCTGCCTCATCACGGTGCATAATTCGCCACGCGGCGACGTGATCATCAAGCCCTATCAGTGGGGAGTGCTGACCCGCGTGGTCGGTGGGCCAATGACCGTTGCCGACATCGCCCACGCGCTGAATGAGGATCCCCTGGCAATTACCCGCATCTGCGTCGAACTAATCGAACTCGGCCTGTGCGAAGCCTTGCCCCCGCTGGATGATGGCTGGAGCGAAAGTGCGGCGTTGGTGGGGGAGTAGCCTTGCGGGTTAGCAAGTAGTACCATTGGTAACTTGCAAAATAGCAAGAAAGTACCAGTGTAATTTGGCCGCAGGGTGGGTATAATTTGTGGTATGGATACCTACAATAGCAACCTGACTACGCTACCACTTGATGCCAACCAACTTGCCAGCGGCTTTGAAGCCAACCCGCTGCTACGCGGCAGCCTTAGCGCATTTTCGCTGGGTGCGTTGCTATCGCTGCTGAATATGCAGCGACAAGGCGGCTTGCTCACCGTGCGTAATCGCGGATTTCTCGCCCAGGTATGGGTGGAGCAAGGCGAAGTAGTGGATGCCCGCCTGGGCGTGAGCCGAGGATTGTACGCACTGTTCGAGGCGATGAGCTGGAGTGAAGGTGAGTTTCAGTTTATGGTCGCGCCAATCGAAGCCCGCAGCATCAGCGTCAGTTTGCCAGTCATCCAGGTGCGGGCTGCATTGTGGCTCGACCGCTGGCGCGACGTGCTGCACGCCATCCCCAGCCTCGGCCATCGCATCGTCGTCTGCCAGGCTCCCCTCGGCGATGTGGTGATCAAGCCCTACCAGTGGAGCGTGCTGACCCGCGTGGTCAATGGCCCGCTCACCATCGCCGAGCTTGCCCTCGATCTCGACCACCCCGCCCTCGATGTGATGAGCGCCTGCGTCGAACTGTTGCAGATCGGTCTCTGTCAACTGCTCCCCCCGCTGGAAGAAGGCTGGGTGGAGAGCCAGGTGCTAGTGTTATGCAACATTTTGCCCCACCCAACGGTCTAAATCGGCAGAGAGAAAATCTGGATTGAATGGAGGGTAAAATGGGAAGTCTGGACATCGGCAGCATTCACTTCAACCTCGACCTGCTGGGTTGGATCATCATCGGCGCGTTGGCGGGGCTGATCGCGGGCAATATGCAGCGCGGGCGCGGCTTCGGCTGCCTCGGCAACATCGTCCTCGGCATCGTTGGCGCATACGTGGGCGGCTGGATCTTCGCCCAACTGGGAGTAAGCCAGAACCTGGGCTGGATTGGTAGCCTGATCGTTGCCACCATCGGCGCGGCCATCGTGCTGTTCGTCGCCGACTTGATGTTTGGCACCAGCAAGAATCGCCCCCGCCGCTACTAGCGAATCATGGGGTGCAGCAAATAACCGCAGGGACGTGCCGCCAACGTCCCTGTTTTTTAATGCCAATTCGTGTCTAATGTAAACAACTTTACACACCATGTGTAAAGCATTTAATACTTGTCGGGGCGCAAAGCTGGTATTATTGCATTGTACGAAAGACAAAACAACGCGCAAGCAAAAGGCGAGCGCCAGGAGCAGAAATCATGGGCAAGATGCTAAACCAACTACTAAACTATAAAGCGGCCAGTGAAGCACCCACCTTCTACGACAACTTCCGCCGCACATACGCAGGCCGCCCCAGCGAGACGATTTTCGCCGACCAACCAGCAAGTGCGGCCAGCCACAACCAAACCAGCAACGTCGCCAGCAGCCTTCCAGTACGCCTAACTCGACTACGTCGCGGCCCACGCTGGACTGGCGCTAACTAAGACACCACTCTCTCCTCTCCTCTTCCTCTACAGACAGGTCAGCTCCTATGCCCCGCCAGGCATACTAGCTGGCTTGTTTGCTATGCAAGGCATATCGTCTGCCACGGCTTGACGAAGCCCCACGCTTACCAGTACAATTCAGGAGTGACAGAGCCAGCCAAACTTATGCCTGATACGGCGGTTGCCAGCTTGAGCGGACTGGGCGACTGGCAGATGCTAGCCGCCAGTGTGCGGGGGCGGGCGCACGCCGCGAAGCAGGGCCAGCGCGAAGATAGCTTCCAGCTAGCCTGCGCCGCTGGTTGGAATCTGCTGGCGTTGGCGGACGGAGCCAGCCCGGTGATGCTGCCGCAGCAAGGTAGTAACATCGCGGTGACCGCTGCAATGAGTGAACTGGTAATTGCCCTGTGGGAGCAACCTGAGCCGGCTGCTGCCTTCGACTGGCTGCCCACCACACTTGTGCGAGCCTGCACTGCCGCCAGAGCCGCGCTGAACCGCGAGGCTGAACGCCGCAATCTCAATGTGCGTAACCTGGATACCACCCTGCTGTTGCTGGCTCATCATGCCGCCAGCAACCTGGTAGGCGCGGTCTGCGTCGGTGATGGCCTGGTGGCCACACTGATCACCGATGGTCGCCACGCCCAGCTTTGCCCCATCAGCAACCCCATCCGCCACCTTACCAGCACCGACTCCGACTACTGGCGCACCTGCGTCTCAGTGTACAACACCTGGGAGTCGCCGCCGCGCCTCTTCATCCTCGCCAGTGATGGCATCGCCAACGATTATCCCCCCTATACCGACAAGCTAGGCGGCTTCCTGCGTGAACTAGATCGCATCGCACAGGGTGAAGCAGCCACCTCTGCCCTACACGACCTGATCAGCTACGAAGCTGGCTCCGACGACGACCGCAGCGTAGCGATTATTCAATGTACGGAACAAAGGCAATGATTCTTCTACATTCTACACTCTACATTCTACATTCATAGGGAGGCACGTTATGCAGGGTAAGAAGGCTGCCGCAGTTTTGTTGCTTGGCGGCACATTGGGATTGGTCGCTTGGCAAAGGCGGCGACATTTGCTGGCCCGCGCCTTGCGCCTACCACCGCCGCGCTACGCAGTAGGGGTGGAGCAGGGGCTGATCACCGCTATGCCCGACGGCGTTACCCTGGTTGCCGACCACTATTACCCGCAGGCGGTAGGCGAGTTCCCCACCATCCTACGACGCACCCCCTACGGACGCAACACCAGCCTCAGTTCGAGTGGGCTGTTCGCTGCCTTCTGCGCCCGCCTCTTCGCCGAGCGCGGCTACCATGTGGTGATGCAGGATGTACGTGGGCGCGGCGAGTCGGAGGGTGAGTTCGCGCCATTCGAGAACGAAAGCGCCGATGGGCGGGCCACGCTCGATTGGGTGCAACGCCAGCCCTGGTTCAACGGGGCGCTGGGGTTGTGGGGCGAGAGCTACAATGGTTACACCCAGTGGGCGGTCACACCGGATGCGCCTGCCTACCTTAAGGCGCTGGTGCCTTCGATTAGCAGTGCGCTGGGCTACAGCTATGCCTACGCGCCCGACGGCATATTCTACCTTTATGGCTTGCTCCACTGGACTACGATGCTTGAGCGATCCAAGCAGATGGGGCGCTGGCTGCTGGCAACGCTACGAGGCGAAAGCCGTTCTCTAGGGGCGCAGATGGCAGAGGCGTTCGACCACTTGCCGCTTGAGGAGACTGATGAAGTAGCATTGGGCGAGCCGGTGCCGTACTATCGCAATTGGCTGGCTCACCCCGATGCTAACGATCCCTACTGGCGGGCGATGGACTATCGGGCTACTTTGCCTGAACTAACCGCACCTGTGCATCTGGTAGGCGGCTGGTACGACATCTTCATTGACGAGATGCTGCGCGACTATAGCACCCTGAAGGCGGCAGGCCGCAATCCCTACCTGACTATCGGCCCGTGGACGCATGGATTGTCGCCCACATTCGAGAGCGTGCGCGAGGCCATCCCCTGGTTTGCCACCCACCTGAAGGGCGCACCGGCCACCTTGCGCCCCCATGCAGTGCGTTACTACGTAATGGGCGCGAACGAATGGCGCGAAGCGGATAGCTGGCCGCCATCTGCCAACCCGATCCTTTACTTTCTGCATAGCAGCCGCCAGCTAGCTACGGAAGCACCAGAGAACAACTCGTCGCCCGACGTTTATCGCTACAATCCCGCCGACCCCACCCCTTCGCTGGGCGGCCCGCTGCTAAACCCGCCGAATGGGGCGCTGGACAATCGTAGCATCGAGGTACGCCCCGACGTGCTATCCTATACCGCTGCGCCGCTGACTGAGGATGTGGAGGTGATTGGCGCGGTGAGCGCGGAACTCTACGTCCGCTCCAACCTGGGCGATACTGACTTCTTCGTGCGCCTTTGCGATGTCTATCCTGATGGTCGCTCGGTCAATATATGCGACGGACTGACACGCATCCGCCCTGGTGACGGCGAAGCGCAACCTGACGGCAGCCTACGCATTGTGGTAGATATGTCCCATACCGCGATGCGCTTCCCCGCCGGGCATAGTATCCGTGTGCAGGTAACCAGCGGCGCACACCCACGCTACAATCGCAACCTCGGCACCGGCGAACCAGTCGCCGCCGCTACTCGGATGCAGCAAGCACGACAGGCAGTCTACCACGATCAGGCGCATCCGTCTGCGGTAATGCTGCCAGTCTATCGGTCATATACTGAGTTAGCCGCTCAAGATGCAAGAACGAAGCCCGTAGCGCAATGCCACGGGCTTTATTCTATGCTACTTTCTAACTTCTGCCTTCAGCCCCGCCCTACTGGATGGGGCTGAACTTGACCACTCCCTGTTGCACCGGGTCGGTTACGTAGATGTTGCCTGCGCTGTCAATGGCGATGCCGGTGGGGTTGACCAGGCTGCTGCCCTGCTCCTTCGACTTGCTGCCCAGCTTCTGCCCATCGGGGCTGTACTTGACCACATCGGCGTTGGCGCTGGTAGGGTCGGGAACGTAGAGGTTGCCCTGTGCGTCGAGCGCCAGTTGTGG
This sequence comes from Chloroflexia bacterium, assembly GCA_038230695.1. GTDB lineage: Bacteria > Chloroflexota > Chloroflexia > QHBQ01 > QHBQ01 > QHBQ01. The sequence continues at coordinate 2,259 of JBBRMT010000041.1, read as the reverse complement.
CTCCATGAAGCGGGCAGTCTGCCAGCCATTGTCGGCCACCGGGAAGCTCTTAACCCAGGTGCCGTCGGTCTTGAACTCGGCGATGCGATGGTTGCGGGTATCGGCCACGAAGACGATGCCCGTCTGGCTGTTGACCGCGATGCCAATCGGCTCGTCGAGTGCGCCATCTCCCGTGCAGTCGAGCTTCGCATTGCCCGCTGCGTCGTTGCCCAGCGACTTGCAAACGCCGAACTGTCGCACGTACTTGCCGGTCTGGTCGAAGACGATAACCCGCTTGTCGCCGGTGTCGGTAACGTAGACTTCGCCGGTGTCAGAGACGGCCACCCCGCGCGGCCCAAACATTCGACTGTTGTTATCGGGGTTGGCCGCCTGCTCAGGCTTGCCGCCAGTGTAGCCGGGTTGCCCAAAGCTGAGTAGGAACTTGCCATCCTTGTCGAACTTCTCGATACGATGATACCAGGTGTCGGCAACATAGACGTTGCCCTGCTTATCCACGGCAATGCCATTCGCGCCGCCATCGGACGAGGGTAGTATACCGAGGAAGCCGTCAGCGGCGGGTTTATAGTTGGGGTTGGTGCTGCCGCTGCCGCCCTGGTTGGCATCGCTGGGATGGCCAAAGGCGGCGAGGAAGGTGCCACTTGCATCGAAGTGTTCCACCCGCCCATTCTCGGTGTCCAGCACGTAGAAGCTGCCATCGGGCGCGGCGGCCATGGCGCGAGGCGACTCGAACTGGCCGTTGCCCTTGCCTTCAGACATCTCCAGCATCTTGTGCGCTGGGCCGCTGGCGACTGGCGTGCTGGCGGTGGTGGTAAGGCTGCCAGTGCCAGTGATGGGGCTGGCGCTGCCGGGGGCGGGCTGGTAGGGGTTGCTGGCCGTGCCAGCCAGGGTGGTGCCGCCCATGCCGATCTCCGCAGCCAGGTCAGCGCGGACGTACAGATAGAAGTCGGTGCTGCCCAACGGGTTCTGGGTCTTGCGGAAGAAGAAGTAGTTACCGATGTTCGGCCAGTTGCTGGAATTGGTTAGATTGCTGACCACCTGGTTGATCGGGAATGCGGTGTTCTGCGGAGTGGCGAGGTTCTTGTAAAGGTCTTCAGGAAACCACCAGCGCAGCTTGAACTTCTCCTTGATATAGTTGCCGCCCAGAGTCTTCTCTACCGCCTGCACCACTTGCTGGCCGTCGGTATCGCTTTCGGTGCGGCTGATCACCACGCTGGGTGGCTTGTTGAGCGGCGATTGGGCGTTGAAGTAGAAGGAACCCTTCTGGTCGCGGAAGTACCAGTCAAAGGGCCACTCCACCTGATTGTCTACCGCGATATCGAGGCTGTGGCCGCCAGTGGGGTCATCAGCGTTACGCTTGGTGAAGGCAGTTACCATTCGTGATAGGTTCAGAACACGGTTGGCAACAATCGGCACATCGGGTGATGTTTGCACGTACACCTGCAACTCCGAGGGGTTGTCGGCGTTGTAGAAGTTTAGCTCGACTGCCGAGTGGATACCATAGATTGCCAGCACAAGGCCGATGGCAAATACGAAGGTCAGCCAGCTATGCTTCAACCCCAGCTTGCCATACCAGAACATCAGCAAGCCGACCATCACCACGATTACAATGGCGGTGAGCAGGCTACGCAGCAGATGTTGCGACTGCTCGGCGGCGGTAGGCGCAGCGGGGTTGGCGTATGTTGCCGCCAGGCTATCGCGGAAGGCAATTAGAGCAAAGCCAATCAGCACGATGGTGAGTATCGCCCACACCCCACCACCGCTCCAGAAGCGCCGCCAGTCGGTATTCTTCAACATTCGGCCCAGAGCCATGCCACCGAGCATCGCCAGCGGGATGCTGATTTGCATCGTCAGCCAGGGCATCTTCTCGCCCGCAATGCTGTAGACGATCAGTGCGCCGAGCGCCCAGTAGCCCAGCAGCGGGGTCATCAGTTCGACCACCGAATGTTGGGTAGGCAGGCCAGGCGCAGGTTGCACATCGGGGGTGGGGTCAGTCTCAGCCGCCACATCGAAGAGCTTGTGCTGCGCCTGGCGGATGATCAGGTAGATACCGCCGCCCACCCCAAAGAAGATAAGGATGGGGTCATATACCGCCAGTTGGATAAAGAAGTAATACCAGGGTTGGTCGCCACGAGCGACTGCCTGTTGCGAACCCCAGTAGGTGATACCCATGACGAAATCGCCGACCGCGCTCATGTTGGTGAGAAAACTGCTGTAGAACAGCACAATGAAGCCGAACATGATCAGCAGGGCGAAGCCAAT
>JBBRMT010000040.1:0-24056 GCA_038230695.1 Chloroflexia bacterium | reverse complement strand
CTGGCGGCGCGGCCCTTTGAAAAGTTTTTCAATCTAGGCGAGATGCCGGAAACGCTGATTGACAACCTGCCCACAGAGGGGCTTGAGGTGACAGTGAAGCTGGATGGCAGCCTGGGGGTGGGATACTGGTACGGCGATCACTACCGCATCGCTACACGGGGCAGCTTCAGCAGCGAACAGTCGCAGTGGGCCACCGCCTTTATGCAGCGCAATTATGACACCAGCGGCTTTCCCCACGACACCACCCTGCTGTTCGAGATCATCTACCCACAGAATCAGATAGTCATCAACTATCGTGGCGAGGAGGCGCTCTATCTGATCGGCGCGATTGCCTTGGATGGCTACGATTACCCTTATGCTGGGTTGCAGGAGATTGCCACCCGCTACGGCTTCAAGCTGGTGGCGAAGGCGGAGTTCGCCGACATCCCCGGCCTGCTCGAACTGGCAGCGAATAGCAGCGGGGTGGAAGGCTGGGTGCTGCGCTACCCCAACGGGATGCGGGTCAAGGTCAAGACCAGCGAGTACCTCAAGCTGCACCGCCTCGTCACCAGCCTGTCGCCCGCCCGCGTGCGCGACGCGCTGCTGGGCAATGACCTGCGTGAGCTAATCAAGGAGCTACCCGAAGAGTTCCGCCAGCAGGTGGAGACTACCGCCGCGTTCATCGAGAGCCAGGTTGCCAGCGAGGAAGTGCGATTGCGCCAGCTATTCGTCCGGTACCAGCCACTGGCAGGTGAGGGCCGCGAGGGTCGCAAGGCGTTCGCCGTAGCGGTAGCCCAGAACGCCAACCCCGCCGACCTGCCCTATTTGTTTGCCCTACTGGATAACAAGCCAATCCGCCCCACGCTGATTGGCAAGTTCGACCTGACTACCGTGCCAGAGATGGTTGGGGTGCAGGAGGACGAGGCATAACAAGGGATAAAATGTCATTGCCCATAGGCACCTCCTATACCAAATAACCGAGGAGATGGCGTAATTTCTGTAGGGGCATACCGTTGTACGCCCTGGTGCAATTTACTCCATCTCCAAACGAATTGGTATTATAGCACCTCGACGTAGCCAGTTAGAATAGCAATCTGCTTCGCCGCCACAGTGCCATCTGCGCCCACCGATCCGTTCACCTGAAGGGTCGCACCTGCTCGCACCGCCTCTGCATTACCCATCACCAGCGGCGTATCTGGTTGCCATCGCACAGTAACCGCTTGCTCGGTGCGATGGTACACGCCCACCTCATCGCGCTCCAACACGAGGCCACCGATTTGCTCGGCGCTGGCCGCGTCTACCGCAAAGGCGATATCTACCTGCGCCCCGGCGATCATTGCCGCCAACTGCGCCACTGTCGCGGTAGGCGCACCCATCATTTTGCGTGGCGGCTTTGCTGCTTCCATCATGCTATTGCCTCCTTTTGGTTCGTTATCAATTTTCTGCAATCTTCGATCCTGCTCGTAACGCAAACCCAGCTTGAGCGCCGCTTCAGCCTTTGCCAGTTCGCCGCCCAGGTAGCCCGCATGGCTCATCTGCGACACCAAATCCTCGCGCAGCAGGCCGAGTAGCATGGACTCCGCCGACCGGCCACGCATCTCATGGGCAGGCGTGTTGTCGGGCAGATAGTGACGAATGATCATCTCATTTGCCTGGCGGTCTAGCGAGACGATGAAGAATCCTTTGGGGTCATAGGCCAGCGGCTGGCGGCGGCCACCCGGCTGAACCGAGACGAAGCCAGCACCGCGCCCCTCACCAATAGTAGCGTAGTCCATCGCGCCGCTGAAACGTCCTGGATTGCGCTTCGCCAGCGCACTAATGTATGCGCCCAGCGCAGCAACATCGCTCTCGCCCGTATAATCCACCAGTTCCACCTGCTGGCGGAACGCCTCGATCCGTGCCTCAGTCAGATTGGTCAACACCGGCAAATGACCCTCCGCGCCGATGATCTGCCGCTCCTCATCAACCCCATTACTAATCAGCGCAGTCAGCGTCTGCCCTGGGTGGAAGATCGGCGACTCGCGGCCACACAGCAGCAGGAAGCGAATCGCCGGGTTGGTGGTCACGTTCATGATGATTTTCTCGATACCCAGGTTGGCGGTAAACACCTGCCCGGCGATCGCTACCCCTGGTAGCTTCACCAGAGCGGGTAGCAAATCCTCACTGGTCAGGGCGCAAACGGCCACTGGCGCGTTCAGGTCGCCCACCAGATAATCGCCTTCCTCGATCGGCCAGACTGGATTGCCTGGATCATGCTGGTTGTCCATTAACGTCCTCCTTTGCCGCGCCCGTCCAGCCAACCTCGTGTAGAAAGGCCAGCGAACGCTCGATCCAATTCAGTTCGGCATCAATTTGCGATAGCAGGTGGTCAGCAGCAATCTGGCGCAAAGGGCCATGCGCCGCTGGATCGCCAAGCTCGGCTGCCACCTGCGCCCGTCGTTCCGCCACCGTGCGCTGTCGCTCGGCCAGCAAGCTAACCGCCTCGCTGGCAGGCAGATGCGAAAGAAAGATAACCGCCACATCCACGCCGTTATGATCTGGCTCGTAGCTGCGTAGCACCTCGCGCAGTAGCTCTGCGAAACGTTCTCTACCCGCCGCTGTAATGGTATAGACCAGCCGTTCGCCCCGCGCCCCGCGTGTCCCTGGCTCCGCCTGCACGGTTAGATGCCCGCTGCCCGCCAGCCGGTCGAGCAGGTAATAAAGGTTGGCCTTCTTCATGTCGCTGTAGAGTTCGCCATGAGCCTGCACAATGCGATGCAGTTCGTATCCATACAACGATCCTGGACGCAGCAAACCTAGCAGCATTAGCTCCTTGTGCATAGCCACCACTCCTTTCTATAGTCAGCCCTGACTATGCAGGCATTATACCCGATGCGGTTGTAAATAGCAAGGTAAAGGGGCAAAAACATAGGCCAGGTAAGCCCTGGGGGTGCTGCCTGTTTGCAATCACGACAGGAATTAAAGGCGATGGTGGCAAACGCCAGCCACATTATCTAACTGCTGAGGTAGGAACACGAGGCCGATAATTCCCAATAGTTAGATGACAACCACCATGAACGAGTCGATACTCATGTGTAGGATTTGCCGCTTGGAGCGGAAGATCGGTCCCTAGACGTAGACTATGGTCAACAGAATACCGAGGCCGGTGAGGTAAAGGTTGGAAGAGTGGATTTGGGTCAGAACCGGCACAGCTGCAAGCAGGCTGGCGGGGAGGAAGAACACAGGCAGGATGGCGTTGGAGCCTGATTGCGTCACTTACCGATAGTTCAATGGAAATCAGCAGCCTTTGACAACTGGATACCTGCGACCCAAACTGCCGCCGCAGAGGCGATAAAGATGCCGATCAGTGCAAGAAGGGGCAAGGAGTTCAAGTAGCTAGCCTCTTACTCTAGTTTAACCCTTGTTCAGCCAGCCTGATTGGGGAGTGGTCAATACTGGCATAAACTCGGTATGCCAGCCACAGTCGTTTCGCGCTCGGCATGGAAAATGCCAATGCTTAGGCTTGCGCTCTTAACTGCTTGCTTGCCCGGTGAACAGCCCATAGAAGAGCAGGATTGCCCCAGCCAACGTAACTAGTATTGCCAACCCCAGACCCAGGTTAGTAAGCCAGCCCAGCGGCTCGTCCTTCATCACCTTGCGATTGTTACCGACGATGATCAGGATAATTAGTAGCGCGGGGATGAGCGCCCCTTGCAGCACGTTGGCCCAGAATATCAGGCTCAAAGGGTTGAAGCCCAGCAGCCCGACCACCACGCTGATCACAATCGTCACCGTAACAATCAGGTAGAAACCCTCAGCCTGCCAGGGCTTCTTCGATAGGCCTGTAGGCCAGCCCACTGTACCGGCCACCGCATAGGAAGTGCTTGCCATCAAGATAGGGATGGCGACCAACCCTGCGCCTATCAACCCCACGGCAAACAGGTACTTGGCGAACGACCCCAGCAGCGGCTCGAAAGCGCGGGCGGCATCCAACGCAGTCTTCACCTGCTGGTGCGCGACAAATGAGGTGGCCGCGGTGGAGACGATGATCGCGTAGGAAACCAGGTTGCCGCTAACCACCCCCACGCCGATGTCCGCCGCTGCCCAGCGGCGTTGCTCTTTTGGCGATGAGCCAGGGCGTTTCTCCTCTTTCTCGCCCTGCACCTGCCAGTAGATTACCCAGGGGGATATGGTTGCACCCAGCAATGCCACCATGCTGCTGACGCTGGCGAAGCTAAAGTCGAAGTGAGGGATGAAGGTGTTAATCAACACCTCGCCCCAGTTGGGCTTGGATAGCACGGCAGCGATCAGATAAGTAACGAACGCCAGGCTCAGGATTAGAAATACCTTCTTGATCACCTCGAAATTGTGATAAACCACCAGATACCAGAGGGCCGCCGCCACTGGCACAACGAACCACGGCCAGGATATGCCGCTTATCAATTCTAGCCCGGTGCTAATCGCCACCAGGTCAGCGGTGATCAAAGCCAGATTTGCCAGCACCAGCAGGACAGCAGATGGCGCTGCCAGTTTAAGCCCATAATGCTCACGCAACACCTCGGCAAAGCCCTTCTGCTGGGCTTGCCCCACGCGAGCAGCGGCAAATTGCACCGCCTGTAGCAGAGGAGTAGCAAGCAGCAGCAGCCAGAGATGAGCGTAACCCACACTCGCACCATCCACCGCATAGGTGGTGACGGACGAGGAGTCGTTATCTGCGATGCCCGCCAGAAAGCCTGGCCCTAGCACGCGCAGCGGGTTGGGATGAGCATCAGGGGTGGCTGTTTCCTCGCCGGTACGCTCTCGCTCCCGATGCACTTCCAGCTTACGCAGCCCGCTCTCGGTGGGTATGGTTTCTTCGATCAAGGTGAGCGCATCGTCTGGCACGGCGATGAGTGGCTCATTACCGTGTGGGGTAAGCGCATCGGCCTCCTCCGCAGTAATGGCGACCTTCACTTTGCCAGGCGCTTCATCTGCAGGAGGAGTGGTATGCACCGACTCGATGCGGCTAACCGGAATCTCCACTTCCTTCTTGAACAGCACCCCCTTCTTGACGATGATAGACGTAACGTTGCCAGCCTCGTCGTTAACCACTTCGGAGACTTGTGGCTTGCTCATATCCTCTTCGCCAAGGTCGCCTTCGCTGGCCTCTACTACCATACCGGGCTGGATTTCAGCCAATTCCTGTGATTCCGCCATCAGGCTTGCTTACCTTTCACTTGTTTCCAAAATCCAAATCTAAGAACGATGGTTCGATATTAAAGTTACGCAAACATGAGATGCAAAGGGATCCGGTGCAGCTACACTGCGGCACTAATGGCGCGGCCCTTCCTTGTCGAGTAAGCATTAAGCAGGAGCAAACCGTTGTGCGCTCAGGTTCGGTTACACGAGAGCGTAAAACCCACCGCTGCGCCAAAAGTTCTATTGACAAATCAGGGTTGGTTGATGTATCATTGGGCTGAGATGATGGCATAACCCTGCCAGGCTCATCCACGCTATTTTACCCACCACTTTCCAGCACCCCGGAAGAAGGTTCTGCGCTATGGCAACCTCAGATTACAAGGTGGTTAAGAACGACCGCCTTTCCACCATTCAACTGCCAATTACCAGCGGGACATTCCCGCATCGGCGCGGCAGCCTGCTATCGTTCCAATTGCTGCTCGGCGCAGCAGGTCTGTTGATCGGCCTGCTACTGGCGGTGCAGTGGCATAGCGCAACCCAGAATATCGCCCAGCCTGCCTCACGCGACGCTACTCGTCAGGAGGTCTCTGCATCAATTGTGCGCTTCGAGCAGGAGCAGGCCGACCTCAAGCAGCGGGTAGGCGATCTGCACGCCAAACTGAACACTGTGCAACAGCAGAGCGCCGCCAGTCAGAACTCTCTGGGTAGCGCCCAAAAGATGCTTAACCAGCAACAGATTGACGCGGGGCTGGTGCAGTTGCAAGGGCCGGGCGTAATCGTCACCTTCGACGACAGCAAAGTTACCAATATCCCCTCTGGCGAAGATCCCGCCCACTATATAATACACGAGTATGACTTGCGCGATGGGGTCAACACCCTGCTGGGCGCGGGCGCAGAGGCGATCTCGCTTAACGGTGAACGATTGGTGAGCAATAGCTCGATTTATTGCGTTGGCACCACCATTCTGGTAAACAACACCCGCCTCTCGCCACCCTATGTAGTGCTGGCGATCGGCAACCAGCAGATGCTTCAGGATGCGATGGTAAACTCGCCCAACCTTAGTAAGTTCCTGCAACGCAAGGCGCTCTACGAAGTGCAAATGACCGTTCAGGCCGCCGATGATGTCAGCGTGCCAGAATACAAGAACGCCCCTACCTTCAAGTATGCCACGCCAGTAGAGGGGCAGGTCAAGTAGCGATGATGAACCCGAAGGCAAGGAACATCGGCTGGCGCAAGATAGCTAGCATCAGCGTGCTAGCGTTCGTGCTGGGCTTCATGCTGGTGCTGCAGATTCGCACCGTCAGCCCTGCCTATACTCAGATGATCAGCCAACAATCCGATTCGGATCGCGCCGCCTACCTGCTGCAACTGTATAACAACGTGGTTGATCTGCGCGAAGAGGTTAGCAAACTGGGCAGTCAGGTCGCTGGTTACAAGACCAATCAGGATGATGCCACCAAGCTGCTGCACGATGTCAACGATATGCAGGCGCAGAATGGCGCAGTTCCAGTTACGGGGCCGGGCGTGACGGTTGAGATTGATGGCGATGTTACCATGTTCGACTTGCAGGATATGATCAACGAGCTACGCAACGCTGGCGCGGAGGCGATTGCAATGAACGGCAAGCGGGTTGTCCTCCGCACCGTGATTGGCGGCGATGGCACCACTGCCTCGGTCAGCATTGACGGTGCGCCGGTGCAGGGCCCCTATAAGCTGCAAGCGATCGGTTCGCCCAGCGATTTGCAGACCGCACTGGAGCGCAAGGGCGGCCTCAAGCAACTGCTGGAAAACGAGCAAGGGCTAACCGTCAAGGTAGATCGCAGTGATAACATCACCCTGCCCAAGAACAACGTAGACTACACCATGACCTACGCCAAACCGATCATACCAACCCCTGCGCCCGGCGGCAACTGAGCAGTGCTGAGGTTTGAGGTTTGAGGTTTGAGTTGCTGGCTTTGCAGCTTGCGCTTTGTACTTTGCACCACCTGCGGGCCGGGGAAGAGTTCCAGGGGATAGGGGCGTATCACCACGCCGACTGGCATCAAGGCCGTTTGCAAGCGCAGAGCCAGTCAATGAAGGAAAATCCGCATTGTACGTTAACTCATTTGAACTTAGGAGGTCGAACCATTGACTGCCGAAGATCGCAAGCCCACCACCCTGCACACCCCTCTGGAGCAACTCGCCGCCCGCTTCTTCCAGACCTCGTTTGAGCAATACCCGCTACTCGCCACCAGCCTCGGCATCCACGATTATGACGACCAACTGGGCGACTATTCCGCCCCCGCGCTTTATTCATACGCCGCGCAGGTGAAGCTGTTGCAAACTGAACTGGCGCAGATTGACCCCACTCCCCTATCCACTACTGAGCGCAGCGATTACCAACTGCTGGCCGCCAATATGGAAGATGCGTTGCTGGACATCGAGCAGATTAAGGACTGGCAGCGTGCGCCGCAGATGTATGCTGATATTGCCGTCTATGCCATCTTCCTGTTGGTAAGCCGTGACTTCGCGCCACTGGCCGCACGACTACGCAATGTCCTATCACGTTTGCAGCAGGTGCCGGAGCTACTCGCGCTGGGCAAGCACCAGGTGCAGAACCCGCCCGCCATCTTCACCGAGACGGCGATCGAGGGCGGGACTGGCGCGATTGGCTTCTTTCGTCAGGCAGTGCCACTGCTGGCGAACCAACCCAGCGCGGTGAACGGCGAGCTAAAGGCTGATCTAGTCAAAGCGGCGGAGCGGGCAGCGGGGGCAATGGAGGAGTATGTCGCATGGCTCCGCGATGACCTCAGCCCCCGCTCGAATGGCGACTTCGCCCTGCGCGGACTGTATTCGCGCAAGCTGCAGCTTCAGCACATGATTGACCAGACCCCCGACCAGATTGCCGCCTGGGGCCGCGAATTGTTTGCCAACACCCAGGCGCAGATGCGCGAGCTGGCGGTGACGATTGACCCCAACAAAAGCTGGCACCAGATCATCGCCGAAACCCGCCATGACCATCCCACCAGCGATGGCCTGCTGCTCGCCTATCGCGGCGAAACCGAGCGGCTGGTTGCCTTCCTAAAGCGTCGCCAGCTTGTCACCATCCCGCCTGGAGATATTGAGATCGTAGAAACCCCCGCCTTCCAGCGGGCAACCTACCCCTACGCCGGTTATGCCCAGCCCGGCGCGTTCGACGCGGCGCAAACCGGCCAGTTCTGGGTAACGCCGGTGGAGGTCAGCGGCACGGCGGAGCAGCAAGAGCAGCAGCTTGAGGAACACGCCTGGGCCTGGATCCCGGTGATTGCCTTGCACGAGGGCTACCCCGGCCACCACCTGCAACTGCTGCGGGCCAACCAGGCCAGCACCTACATTCGCAAGCATCTTGGCTTCAGCAGCCTGTTCGTCGAGGGCTGGGCGCTCTACTGCGAACAGATGATGGGCGAGGTTGGCTACTACACCGACCCCCGCGTGACACTGAGCCAGTTGCGCGGCCAACTGTGGCGGGCGGCACGTGTGATGATTGATGTCGGCCTGCAGATGGGAACGATGAGTGTAGACGAGGCTATCAGCCTGCTATCCGACCAGGTTAGGTTCTCGCCCGCCTCGGCGCGTGGCGAAGTGCGCCGCTACACCATGACCCCTGGCCAGCCGATGAGCTATCTGCTGGGCAAAGATGCCATCCTGCGCCTGCGACACGAAGCGCAGCAACGTTGGGGCAGCGACTTCAGCCTGCAACGCTTCCACAACCGTCTGCTCGATAGCGGCTCCATCCCCATGAAACTGGTGCGCGAGGAGTTCTGGGCGGCGGAGGGCTGATGCTGCATAGTAGCGGTGGATAGCGAAAGGGCAAACAAATGGCCCCGGCCAAACCACAGGGAGGAGCAGCAAGATGACGGATATGCACAAAGCGATTGAGCAGGCGTTGGCGATGAAGAATGTGGCAATCGTGGGGCTGTCGAACAAGCCCGACCGGCCCAGCAACCATGTCGGCGTTTACCTGGCCGCACATGGCTACACCATTATCCCGGTCAACCCGACCGAGGATGAGGTGATGGGGCTGAAGGCTTATCCTAGCGTCAGCGCCATCCCAACAGAGATTCCCGTTGAGGTGGTAGACATCTTTCGCAAGGGCGAGGATACGCCACCAATTGTCGAGCAGGCGATAGCCCGTGGCGCGAAGGCGGTCTGGCTGCAACTGGGCATCAGCAGCGAAGCATCGCGCAGGCTGGCAGAGGAAGCGGGGTTGCTGTACGTCGAAGACCACTGCATGAGGGTGGAGTATGGCAAGCGGCATCACGAGGAGTAGAAATGAGCAGCTACAACGTCTACCTGGAAATCGGCCCACATGGAGAAGCGATGGCCCATGTGTTGAGCCTGCTGGGCTGCTTCACCAAAGCCAGCAGCAGCGAAGCGGCCCTCGATGCCGTGCCGCAGGCGATCTGGGATTACTGGGCCTGGCTAGGGCAGCATGGCGAGATGCTGGCCGAGCCGGAGGGAACCACCGCCGAGGTGGTCGAAATCAGCGAAGGGTTTGGCCCGTTCCTGCATGGCGATAAGGCTGCGCTGTTTGCGCCGGAGCGCGAACCAATCGGTGTGGCCGAGATGGAAACGTATCTGCGCCGCTGGGGTTATGCGCGGGCCGATCTGCTCACCCTCACCCCTAATGTGTCCGATTACCTGCTCGACTGGCAGGTGAAGCAGGGCGCAATGAGCATCCGCCAGATCCTACGCCACGTGGGCAATACCAACGAGTGGTATCTATCGCGGCTGGTGGATGCGGCCACACTGCCAGCGCAGTGGGAGGGCGATGCCCAGTTGCCGATCTTCCGCTTCCTGGCAATGGAGCAGCGCACCGTGACCGAGCGGATGCGTAAGTTGACTGCGCCGCAGCGGGCGCAAGTCAGCTACCCAACCCAGTTGACCGACCACCCCGACGAACCGTGGAGCGCCCGCAAAGTGTTGCGCCGCATGATTGAGCATGAGCGCGAACACACCGAGCAGATCGTGCAGGTGCTGGCTCAGACCATAAAGCAGGCGGACAGATAAGAAAATGAAGGGGCGAACTGTTGTTCGCCCCTTCATTTTGTCCACAGTTCGGCTGGGTGTGCGTCAAGTTATTGTATAACCAACCAGGGCGAACAACGGTTCGCCCCTATATTTTGCCCCCATTCCAGCAAAAGGCTCTTGACTCTCACGTTACGTGATGCTTTATACTGCTCTCAGCTTGCAAGCAAGGAACGAAACGGAGGCTAGCGGATGCTCAAGATCGGTGAGTTCGCCCACCTCAGCGGGGTATCTATCCGGCTGCTGCGCTACTACGACGAAATTGGGCTGCTCAAGCCCAGCCAGATTGACAAGTGGACCAGCTATCGCTCCTATGGGCTGGACCAACTGCCCCGCCTCAACCGCATCCTGGCATTGAAGGATCTGGGTCTATCGCTGGAGCAGATTGCGAAGCTACTGGACGAGCAGTTGCCCGCCGACTACATTCGCGGGATGCTGCGGCTGAAGCAGGCCGAGTTGCAGCAGCAGGTCGAGGAAGAGCAGGCGCGGCTGCGGCGGGTCGAGCAGCGGCTGCAATACATCGAACAGGAGGGCAGGATGCCGAAGTACGACATGGTGATTAAACGGGTCGAAGCCCATCTGGTTGCCAGCATCCACGAACCAGTCGCCAGCTTCCCTGCAGTAGGCAAGCTGATTGATGAGGTGATGCAGTATGTCACGCCCTACGGTGTGGCTGGCTACGATGCCGCCATCTGGCACGACATCGAGCGACCCGACGGTACTATTGACGCAGAGGGGCTGGCCTTCATAGACAAGCCGATACCCGCCAGCGGGCGCGTAAGCGTATACGAACTGCCTACGGTGGAGGTAATGGCCGCGACCATCCATCACGGCAGCTACAACAATCTCAGCCAGGCTTACGCCGCCATCATAGGCTGGATCGAAGCGAACGGCTACAAAGTAAGCGGCCCTAGCCGCGAACTCTATATGGAAGGCGGCGGCGCTCAGGATGACGAGTCGTTCGTCACCGAGATCCAGTTCCCCGTGGTGAAGGAGTTAACAATGCCAACCGACTTGAAGAAGGAACTGAAAGCGCTCTACAACCCATCGGCCAACGAAGTATCGATCGTAAAAGTGCCAGCGATGAACTTCCTGATGATAGACGGTGAGGGCGACCCCAGCCTTTGTCGCAGCAACAGAAGCGCTCTACGCGGCTTCCTACGCAGTCAAGTTTGCGCTGAAGCACAGCGATAGCAACCTCGACTACGTAGTGATGCCGCTGGAAGGTCTATGGTGGCTGGCTGATGAAGCAGAGTACCATCCAGATGCGCCGCGCGACAATTGGCGCTGGACGCTGATGATCATGCAGCCAGAGATGGTCAATGCCGCACTGATCGAACACGCGCTGGCTGAGGTGAAAAAGAAGAAACCATCACCCATAATCGAGCGGCTACGCTGCGAACGCTACGACGAGGGCCGCGCCGCACAACTGCTGCACCTCGGCCCCTACGCAGCAGAGTGGCCTAACGTGATGCGGGTACACGAGTTCATTATCCAGAGCGGCCATAAGTTGCATGGCAAGCATCATGAGATCTACCTCGGCGACCCACGCCGCATCGCGCCGGAGAAGCTACGCACCGTGCTGCGCCAGCCATTTGTTTGATTGCAGATAATGGGCCTATAGCTACGCCCCACCACGAAAGGAGAGACAACCATGAGCTTCCACTATATCGGCAACGGTTCGTACTGCTACGCCAACTCTACCGCAATGGCGCTATCGGCAACTGGTAAGGACTACGACCCCGGCTACATCGAGTGCCTAACCACGGTTGGCATCGGTGCTATATCTCTTGGCGACCCTAAACAGCCGATGACCTTCTTCAGCGCAACGCTACCCAACGAGGGTATCAGCATTGCCTTGACCAATCTGGGCTACGAGTGCGAACACTATCGCCAACCGAAGGAGAGCGCCGATCCTGATCTGGCAATGACCCACCTGCGCGGGTTGCTGGAACATGGCCCAGGCATCGTTGGCCCGATGGACATAGGCTACCTACTCTATCACCATAATCATGCCGACCTCTACGGCGCTGACCACTACATTTGCGTTTATGCGATTGAGGGTGATACGGTGCGGATACAAGACCCACAGTGGTATCCCTACGCCAGCCTCAGCATCGCAGAGTTCAGCAAAGCATGGCAGGCTACCGCGATTGACTATGTGAGCGACTCGTACCAGATGTGGGGCAATCTGCGCCAGGTGCGCTTGCCATCGGCGGACGAGGTGTATGAGGCAACCGAGGCGCGGGTTAGGTCGGCCGTTGCGCGGCAGCAAAGTGACAAGGAGCCGGGGCTGCTGGAGGTTGGCCCCGCCGCGATACGGGCAATTGCCGAGCAGGTAAAGGATAGCGTGCCTGATTACCTGAAGGGCCAGCTCACCTACTTCCTGCTACCGCTGGGGGCGAAGCGTTGCACCGATTATGCCAACTTCTACGCGCCCTACGATGCCGAGCGGGCCGCACTGAAGAACGCGCAGGGCCAGGCATTCGGCGACTCGTATGTGGCAATGATGCGTGGTGACTACGTGGCGATGGCTGCGGCTTTGCACCGTGCGGCAGAGTTGGAGCAGCAGTTCCAGCAGGCGGCGATGCGCGAACGGGAGGCGGTTTGTATCTAGCTGTCATGCAGCATGATCATCGTGAAGTAAATCGTAGGGGCGGGCGGCTGCCCGCCCTGGTGCAGCGCTAATAATGCTGATTTTACGGCATCACCGATAATAGGCATCCTGCTCGCTACTCGTGCAGCGCTTCCTGAAATATGCGTCGGTTGTTGAGCGGCTGGCTGGGGCGGCTGTTGTTGGCGAAGATGCTACGAAAGCGATCTACCTGCGCCTGTGACACTTCGACAGGGTTAATCATCATCAGCCAACGCACCCCTTCGGAGCAGGGTGGGGTGGTAAGTGACCCTTCGTAGCGTATGGAGCGGCGGTCGGCGGGCAGCAGGTCTAGGGCATTGAAGGCAGTATTTAGCGGGCGCTCCGCTCCCTCGTAGGCAGGCAACCGCTGCCAGAGCATTTCCAGAGCAGGGTTGGCCGCACCGACGGTGAGGAACACGCCGACTACCGCCAGCCGCTGGTTTGCGTCGCGGTGAACCAGGTGCAACTCCATCGCGGTTTGCTGGCCGTTGACGCTGTGTTCGCTGGGGGTGTGGAAGTGGAATTGCGCTAGCTGATACTCCTCGCTGCCCACGCTGATGCTGCTCGGCGCGGTATAATCAACCTGGATGGTGTGGCCGTTGTTGATGATGGTGGGGTTGCAGGGCTGGTAGTTGAAAACCAGCGCATCGAGGCGGGCAGCCTCGGTGGTAGTGAAGTCAATCGGCGATTGCGCCCGACCATCCTTGCAGGGGACGTACTCGCGGCTCAGTGCGCCCCAGTGTTCCGGCCTGTTGCTGCCAGAGTATTCCCAGTGCGGGGTGTCATGCTGCATACATCCTCCTTGTTTACAAATGCTCCGCCCGTAGCCTCTCGAACTCGGCCTCGAACTCGGCGACCATGCGCTGCTTGTCGGCTTCGGGCTGGAAGCTGTAGCGGACGGCGTTTAGGCTGATTTGGGTTAGCTGCTCGGCGCTGAAGCCAAAGTGCTGCGCGGCCAGCAGGTATTCGTCGGTCAGGGTGGTATTGAACATCGCGGGGTCGTCGCTGTTGAGCGTGACTGGCACGCCAGCGGCAAACAGGGTGCGGATGGGATGGTCGGCCAGCTTGTCCACTACGCGGGTGCAGACGTTCGAGGTGGGGCAGATCTCCAGGGCAATGCCATGCTCGGCCAGATATTGCATCAACTCAGGGTCTTCAGCGGCGTGGATGCCGTGGCCGATGCGCTCGGCGTTTAGCAGGCGAATGGCCTGCCAGATGCTCTCCGGCCCAGCGTATTCGCCCTGGTGTGGGATGCAGTGCAGGCCAGCTTTGCGAGCTGTTGCAAAGGCAGTGGCGAACTCGGTGGGCGGACCGTCCGGCTCGAATCCACCCAGGCCAAGAGCGACCACCCCGCGATCTTGCGCCGCTGCCGCCCAGCCCTCGGTGGTGAGGGTGAGTTCGGGGTCGCGGGCGCGGTCAGCGTCGTTGATCCAGCGCATAGTCACGCCGAACTCCCGTTGTACCTGCGCCGCGCCCACGTTAATTGCCGCCAGCAAATCATCGTAGCTGATGCCCAGCCGCTCGACGGTAGTGGTCGGTGTGAACGTCACTTCCATGTAGCGGGTGTGCTGCTCCGCCGCCTCCTTGCCCAATTCGTAGGTAATCAGGGTAAAGTCGGCGGCGGTTTGCAACGCCTCGTTGATGGTATACCAGACCTCGATGAAGTGGGGGAAGTCGGTGAAGCGGTAGTATTCGTGCAACCCCGCCTCGTCGCTGAACGGCAACTCCACGCCGTTGCGTTGCGCCAGTTGCAGCAGCGTGTGCGGGCGGATGCTGCCCTCCAGGTGAATATGCAGTTCCGCCTTGGGCATGGCGCGGATGAAGGATTCTAGCGACATAGTGCCTCCGAATGGTAAAGGGTAAATGAGAAATGGTAAATGGCGAAGGATGATGCATAGGGCAGGTTGCACTCGTTCTGCCGCCCAATAACAAGGCTGCTCGATACCGTCAATGTTGACGTAGGGGCGCATGGCATACGCCCGCTTGACCCACCGTAACGCCTATGGTGACTGTTATCCTTAGCGTTTGGTGAGGCGTATGCACCCAGTGAATTGTAACCACGAACAGCGGAGCCGATTATGATAGTCGTTATTGGCGTTGCATTGAGGCGTATGCCATGCGCCCTTACGGCCAGCATACGTGTCTGTTCTCAGCATTGTGGCTGGGCAAGCGGGCGTATGCCATGCGCCCCTACACACATCATCCGCTTATCCGCTGTCACGAATCCGCTAGCTGAAACCCATCATATCGGCAGCAGCCCCTCGGTCAGTTGCGCTAGCATCGCGGTGGGCCGCAGGCTTTCGTCAACGTTGGCGAAGCCGGGGAAGCCGCCCCATTGGAAGCTACGACGTAGATAGGCTATAAACGACTCTGGCGGTTCATGTCCGTAATCATGTATGACAACACCATCAATAGAAGATGGCTCAGGCAGCGCAATTTCATCAACTCCACCACCACTAAAACCTGACCTATCATTCTGATGATCAGAGACGAGCAGAGTAAATGGAGTTTGGCTAAATCCCTTATCTGCCCAATAAGGTGTAAGCTTATTAGCATCATACTCCTGCCACATATTGAACCATGTGAGTTGCCTGCCGATTCCTTTCACTTGAAGTGGCTCTGTCTGAATTGGTCTCTTGTTTAGTTCTAGTACGTATTTACAATAAACATCTGTTCGATAGATATGATCATAAGTACCGAGCGCATAGCCGCTTACTCGCCATTGAGGGTGAGTTCCCATCAAGTCTACCTCGCCAACAATCTCGTACCACATCTTCATAGACAAAGGGATAACCCCACTCAGTTCCTCAAGCGCTCTGACTTTTTCCTCTGCATTTGGTTGAGGGGGTATGCAGATTCTATCACTCACATAAAAGTTATAACCACTCTCCCTCAGCCTCGCCACAATCGTCTCAACATTGTACCTTGCCCGTCGCATAGTCTCTCGCGCCACCGCCAGTGCATCATCGTATAGCGGCTGCTCGCGCACCGCTGCGCCGAGGGCCATCAATTCATCCCACACCTGTTCGCATTCGCCTGCTAGATAGCGGTCAAGGTAGGTTGGCATTGGGTGTTCCTTCGAGATTGGTTGTAGCTTCGAGATTCTCCCCTCACCAAACCTACCCGCAGGGAACCCACAAGGGGTTTCCCCGCTGGGGAGGGGCTTTTTGCTGGATTATCCCTCACCAGCGGCTAGCTCGGCTGCGCCTTCGTAGACGCTGTTAGGGTCAGGGATGTCCTCGTTGCCGTACCAGGCGTTACCTTCCTCGATGAGGTGCTGCTGGATGAAGCCCTGCTCGATGCCTGCTTCCTCCCAGGCAGCCATGGCGGTGTCGTACTCCTCCCACTTCAGCGAACGGTAGAGGCCGTACTTCTTGTCCTTGACTGCGCGATAGGCAGGGAAATACTGATCCATCAGGCTGACGAATACATCGGAGCCGAGTTCCTGACCGATCCAGAGCATCACTTCGCGGGCCTGGCTCATGTTGTTGGGCAAGACGAGGTGGCGGATAATCAGCCCACGGGTGATGATGCCCTTGTCGTCGTGCTGCACGCCACCCACCTGGCGATACATCTCCTTGATGGCGATGCGATTGAAGTAGGGATATTCGGGGAAGCCGGATAGTCGCTTCGACACTTCGGGGTCGGCATACTTCGCGTCGGGCAGATAGATGTCAATCACGCCGTCGAGGTAGCGCAACGCCTCCATGTTCTCGTAGCCGTTGGTGTTGTAGAGCAGGGGGATACGCAGGCCGCGCTCGATTGCCTCCGGCATGGCGCAGATAATCTGGGGCATATACTGGGTGGGCGAAACGAAATCAATGTTGTGTGCGCCACGCTCCTGCAGCGACACCATCATCTGGGCCAGTTCGCTAATGGTGCGCTTCTTGCCGCGCCCATACTGACTGAGCGAGTAGTTCTGGCAATACATACAGCGGCCCTGACAGTTGGCGAAGAACACGGTGCCAGCGCCGCCAGTGCCAGTAATGCCTGGCTCCTCGCCCCAGTGCAGCACATGGCTGGTGATCAGCAAATCGGCGGTGGAGCGGCACACGCCCTTCACTCCGGCGCGACGGTCTACGTGGCAATCGTGGGGGCAGAGGGTGCAGTCGCGCATAGCGACCTCCCAAAGCTCTTCAGCGCGGCGTTGCAGCTCGCCGCTCTCGTAAAGCTCAAGGTATGAGGGATAAGTGGCACGGTAAAATTGCATTGGTGTCTTCCTCTAGGATTGATCGGTCAGCCAACGGATTCGGTTCATCAGAGAAACGGGGAGTTGGTTGCTCTCGGTAGCTTAGTTTACATCATAGTGGCGTGCGGTTCAAGAGAGTTAGCCAACGGATTAAGTTCGATCTCCATCGCATTCTGATACACCTCTTCGCGCAAGCCTTGCCGAAGCGCGCTATGCACTTTCATCGCCGCGCCATTGACGTTATAGGTGAGGTCTTGAAGAGGCAATTCGGGATTCAGTGGCATCGCTAATCTCCTTTCGGTGTACCTTGAACAAACGGCGCAAGTAAAGAACAAGGCATCGTCCAGAGCCAACCTCATCCGTTTCTCCGTTGAACCGAATCCGTTAGCTGTATCCTTATCCAGTCCTCAACACCCAGCACTCAGCAACCTGCTCCTACACTCAAACCTCAAACCTCAACACTCGCGCTCACCCCTGCCCAATCCAGCCTCTGGCCCGTAGGATCTGGCGGCCTAGCTGGGTCTCCTGCACCTCGTTCACCGTGCCAGCGTATTCGGGGCGATACTCGAAGCGGGCGCGTTCAAACCATTGCACCAAGTAGCTGCCCTCTTTGATTTCCTCGGAGATGGGATAGCCAAACACCGCCAGGCCGCCGTGCTGCTGCCAGTAGGTATAGAAGCCATGTTGGATCGAGTGTTTGGTGTCGGCGAAGTAGATGCGCGAGGGGTCGGGGGCGAAGAAGCGGGCGGGGATGAAGTAGCGACCTGAGGTTAGCTGGCTGCCCAGACGGGAGATGACCACTGGCTCGATGCTCAGGTCGAGGTTCTCGGCATGATATTCCAGCCGAACCCGCTCGAAGTATTGCACCTTCAGGCCATTCTCGGCGAACTCCTCGGTGAGCGGGTAGCCAAACACGCGCAGGCCATCATACTTCTGCCAGAAGCGCAGGAAGTCGCCTTGCAGGTTGTGATGGGTTTCCAGAAAGTAGATAGCGGTGGGGTTGCCAGCTGTGGGGAAGTTGACTGCACCCAGCATCGGTGGAGAGGGGTCGCTGGGGTGGGGCTGTTGCGCGACCACCGTTGGTACTGCAGTTACTGCTTCGCCGAGGTTCAGCAGCGCCGCGCTGGCGGTGGTAGCAATCAGCCGCGTGTCTGCGCCCGCGCCAGTGAAGGCAAGCTGGCGGGCAGGCACGTTGCTAACCTGCCGCCAGGTCAGGCCCGCATCGGGCGAGTTGTAGATACCCGCGCTGGTGGCAAGGTAGAGGCTGGCGGACTGGCCGGGAGTCAACGCCAGGTCGCTGTAGCCAGCGGTGGGAGCCGACTTCAGCGCCTGCCAGTGGCTGCCACCATCGGCGCTGGCAAACAGGCGACCATCGGCGGAGGCGAGGTAAAGTGTGGAAGGTGAGGGTTCAGCGGCAATCAGGCCGAGGTGGGCAAGTGCGGGCTGCGGCGCAATAACAAAGGCAACCGGCGTAATGTCAGCGGGCAGGTCGAGCGACGCGCTACGCCAGTGCTGTCCGCCATCCAGTGAGCGATAAACCGGCGCTTGGCGATAGCCTGGCAGCAGCGCCAGCAGGGTGTTGGGGGCGGTGGAGTCAACCGCAACGCTGGCAGGAGTTGCAGGCAAGCCTAGCCCTGAGAGCGGCTGCCAGGTCAAACCCCGATCGTGCGAGATATATATGCCGCCGAGGGCGCAACCGGCGTATAGGTTGGTGGGCTGGTTGGGGTTGAGCGCCAGCGAGGTAAACGCGCCGCAGGTGGACGTATCGCTACGGTGCCAGGTGTCGCCACTATCGTCACTGCTGTACAACCCGCTGGCGGCGGCGACGATCAGCTGACCCTGGGTGAGCAGCACACTATTTACCGGCGCAGGCAGTGTGGCGGCAATTGCCTGCCAGCGTTGGCCGCCGTCGCGGGAGCGATAGAGTTGGCCGCCCGCCACCGCGAAATCGTTCTCCTCTAGCTGGCCGCCGCTGGGCCGCACCTGACCCACGGCGAATGAGCTAATCGGCGGATTGTCGCTGATCGCGGGAATAAGTGCGCTGCCCTGCTTTTGCAGCAAGCCCGCGCTGGTGGCGAGCCAGGTGTTGCCATCGGGGGTAAGAGCGGCGGCGTGGACGGTGGCGGCGGGCGCGGTGGCAACCGGGTTCCAGCTATCGCCCTCGTCGGCGCTTACCTCGAAGCGACCGTTGAAGCTGGCGTAGAAGGTGCGGCTTGCGCCAATGAGCAGAGCTACGAAGTCGCAGCGGGTGGTTTCACCCAGCGCCAGCCAGGTGTTGCCCGCGTCCGCCGACTTGTACAGGCCGCGCTGGGTGGCGGCGTAGACGACATGGGCGTTGCTATCCACCGCCAGGCTATTGACCGCAATGCCGTTGGTCGCGCTGGTGGCCTTGAGCAACCCGCTGACCGCCTGCCACGCGCCGCCGTTATCGGAGCGATATAGGTTGAAGCCGTCGCCCGCATAGGCAGTGCCGTGGGCGGTATCGAAGGCTAGGCTGGTGGGTCGCTGCCCGCCGAGGCCCGCCAGTTGCCACGAGCCGCCGCGATCGTGGCTGACGTATACTCCGCCATCGGCAGCGGCAATGATGGTGGCAGGTTTGGCATTGGGGTCGGCGGCGAGGGCGTAGGCGGCCAGGCTGGGGGCGAGGCGCAGGCCCGGCTGCCAGCTAGCGCCACTATCGCTGCTGACAAACACACCGCCCGTAGAAGCGGCGAACAGCAGGTTGCTCTCGCGGGGGTCGGGCAATACGGCGTAGACTGTGCTACCCGCCAGGCCAATACGCTGCCAGGCGCTGCCGCTATCGCTCGATTTGTACACGCCGTCCGCCGCGCCCGCATAGAGAGTGCCGCGCTGCACGTTGTCGAAGGCGAGGCTGTAGGTTGGCATGGGCAGGCCAGTTGCGGTTTGCTGCTGGGCGTGGCTGCCAGGCATGGTCAACAGAGTGAGCAACAAGGCAATGATGAAGGCGTACCGTAGGTGAGGGAGGCTGGGTGCAATGAATTGCGCCCCTACATTGTTGCCTTCGTAGGGGCGTGCTTTATCACGCCCTTGCCGATGTATCCTCATGTGCATATTCAACCTAATCCTAGCAGCTTGTCGAAGCTGACGGCGGGGATGAGATAGTAATCGTGACGCAGGTAGAAGTCAATCGCTCGCGTGTTGTGGTTCATGGCGATGAAGTTGAGGGCAACGTAGCCGCGGGCGCGGGCGTAGCCTTCTATATTGGCAAGGAACTGGCCGCCGATGCCCTGGCTGCGCCACTGTGGTGCGATATACAGTTCGTCGAGCAACAGCAGCAGGCCGCCATACTCGCTGCTCCAGAAGGGGAACAGCAGCGCGTAGCCGACAATGCCGCCGTCCGCCTCAGCGACCAGGCACGCGCCGTTCCGCTCCCCTGCCCGCAGATGGGCGAAGGTGTGGGCGATCTTATCGTCGTCAATGTCGCGGATGCCGTCGCCCTCGTCGTACATCCCGTGCATCAGGCGGGCGATGGCAGGTTCGTCGGCGGGTGGGTGGGGGCGGACGGTGGGGTTATTCACGGCTGCTTCACCCGCAGCACCTCAACCCCAACCCACTTCTCCCCATCGAACGCCAGCCGCACCCCCTCGCAGTAGCCGCAAGCGCCGCCCCAGCTTGCGTGGTCGGCAGCGGGCAGGCAGGCAACTGCGCCCGCTTCGATTATACCACCGTGCGAGATTGCCAGGGCGCTGAAGCCATTGGGGATCTGGCTGATGATGTTGCGCCAGAGGTCGGCTTGCCGTGCAGCGTAGTCGGCGGTGGCGCGGCCGAGCGCGACGGCGCGGGCGAAGGCGGCGCAACCGGCATCCCAGGCCACCTCCTGCTCTACCGCCGCGCCTATCTGCGCCAGGCCGGGCAGTTGCGCGTCAACCGCGAAGCCCATTGCGATCGCGGTCTCGAAGGCACGCGGTATGCCGCTGGTAACCACCAGAGCGAACGAACCCATCCTGTCGCCCACCTGTCGGGCGAGAGTGACACCCGCCTGCGACAGATGATCGCCGGGCTTGACTCGTATGGTGTGGCGGCGCACTTCAAGGTAGCGCATAGCTCGCTCCTGCCTACTCAGCATCCAACCCTACCTCTGGCGGGTCGGGGGTTGGTGCGGTCAATTGCTCGATCGTATTCGTAACATCCCACTTCGAAGCAGGGGGGCGGCTGATGTAGGCGAGGAACTCGACGTTCCCAGCAGGGCCGGTGATGGGCGAACGGGCCAGGCCGCGCAGGTGCAGGGCGAAATCAGGGTTGGCCGCGCTGTATTCAACCAGCCAGTCGGCCAGCGCGTGTAGCACGGTGCGATGCTGCTCCGGCTTACGTACCACCCCGCCCTTGCCCACCTGCCCCTTGCCCACCTCGAACTGGGGCTTGACCAACGCAACGATGAAGCCCTCATCGGTGAGCAGCTTTGCAATGGCGGGAAGCACCAGCTTCAGGCTGATGAACGACACGTCAACTGTGGCGAAGTCCACCAACTCAGCCAATCCCGTCAGGTAGCGAATGTTGGTCTCATCCACCACGATTACCCGCGCATCCTGCCGCAGCTTCCAGGCAAGTTGACCGTTGCCTACATCAATCGCGTAGACGCGGGCCACACCGTTCTGCAACAGGCAATCAGTGAAACCGCCGGTAGATGCGCCCACATCGGCGGCCACCTTACCGGGGAGCAACGGTAGCAGGGCAAACTCTTGCAAGGCGTGTTCCAGCTTGAGGCCGCCCCGCGAAACGTACTTCAGCCCGCCGCGCACCTCCAGCGGGATGTCAATCGCCATCGGTGTGCCAGGCTTGTCAATACGGCGTTCGCCGCTGTAGACCTGCCCGGCCATGATCAATGCCTGCGCCTGTGAGCGAGTCTCCGCCAGCCCGCGCTCAACCAGCAATACGTCGGGCCGCTCCTTCTTCACGAGCCGGTTCCTTCGATTAGCGCGGTGAAGCGGGCGGAGTGGATATGGCAGATAGCGAGGGCGAGGCCGTCGGCGGCATCGTCGGGCTGGGGGATGCTTTTCAGGCCCAGCATCAGCCGCACCATCTCCTGCATCTGCGCCTTGTCCGCCCGCCCATAGCCGCCCACTGCCTGCTTCACCTGCAAAGGGGTGTACTCGAAGACGGGGACGTTGCGGTGCGCGGCGGCGAGGATTGCCACCCCCCTGGCGTGGCCGACGCTGATCGCAGTGCTGACATTCTTGGTGAAGAACAACTCCTCCACCGACATTGCCTCTGGCTGATAGCGATCCAGCACATCAAGCACCCCGGCATAGAGCAAGGGAAGGCGCTCCACCAGCGGGGCTTTGGCCCGCGTGGTGAGCGCCCCGTAATCCACCATAATCAGCTTGCCGCGACTGGCATCGCTATCCACAACGCCCCAGCCCATGATCGCGGTGCCGGGGTCCAGGCCCATAACCCGCACTGCGGTCAGCCTTCCATCGCGGCCATCGCCGCATCGGTAAGCTCCAGGTTGGTGAACACCTGCTGCACATCGTCGAGATCCTCCAGGCGCTCGACCATCTTCAGCACCTGCTCGGTCTCCTTGGGGCCAAGCTCTACCGTGGTGGTAGGGGTCATAGTGCGTTCGGCGGAGATCACCTTCAGCTTCATAGCGGTCAAGGCCGACTCGGCCGCCTTCAGTTCGGTGGAGGGAACGTAAACATCAATCAGACCATCCTCGCCACCCTCCTTTACATCGTCCGCGCCTGCATCAATCGCCGCCAGTTCTACCTCGTCCTGGGGTTTGCCATCGCTGTCCACCGTAAGCAACCCCTGGGCCTTGAACATCCACATCACCGAGCCGTTTTCGCCGAGGCTGCCGCCGCCACGGGTGAAGGTGGAGCGGATCTCGCCCACGGTGCGGTTGCGGTTGTCGGTAAGCGCCTGCACGATAATCGCCGAGCCGTGCGGCCCATAGCCCTCGTACATTACCTCCTCGAACGCCGCGCCGCCTTCGCCGCCGCCAGCGCCCCGATCAATCGAACGCTGGATGTTGTCGGCTGGCATACTTTCAGATCTAGCCCGCTGCACCGCAATACGCAGCCGAAAATTGGAGTCGAGGCTTGGTCCGCCCTCCTTCGCTGCTACGGTGATTTCGCGGGCCAGCTTGGTAAACAACTGACCGCGCCGCGAGTCGGTAATTTCCTTCTTGCGACGAATGGTCGCCCATTTGGAGTGTCCAGACATGACTTTGCTCCTCTGCAAAGATTGTGGCAATTAGCCAGGGCCGATGCGCCCCGCCAGTTGCCCGCAATTATACCATGCTGCTTGCAATTTGGGCAAGCAAGGTCAAAATTGTGGATCAGCCTCTTGACAAATGCAAATCTCTCGCTCTATAATGCGCGTAACCCATCCCGGTTTTGGCTGATTGTAACCGCTCGCGTGGCCCGCTTGCCTTAAACCCCGCCCCGTGTGGTGGTGATTAGAATTGAGCAGGGTTGTACCACATGGCAGTTCGCCCCCAAAATCAGGTAACCAGCAGCTTCCATAAGACCAGGCTACGCCGCGCTCATGCTAACAGTCCGGCCGGGCAGCATTCGACTGAGGCAAAGGTTGTGGAGCGCAAGGGGATGATCCCGCTGGCATGGGTGTAGAATTGATTGCGGCAGCGCAACGCGGCGCAGCTGCAAGCACAATCGTTAGTTCCTACAAGGAGGGAAAGTTATATGAAGGTAATGAAGAGACTCGGTTCGCTAACCGCCGCCCTGATGCTCACCAGCATGATCCTGAGCGCCTGCGGTGGCACCGCTGCGACCAACACGCCAGCGCCAGCGCCCACTACGGCGGCTGTATCCAGCCCCACCGCTGCTGCAATGGCCCCCACCACGGTGATGACCAGCACGGCAGTAATGACTCCCGGCTCGGTTATGACTGGCACAACTCCCACCGCTGGCGCAACCTCAGCGACAACCGGCACTGCCAGCACGCCAGTAGTAGTTGGCGCAGCGGGCAGCAAGGGCGTAATCAAGATTGCAGTTGACCTGCCCACCAGCGGCGCGGATGCCTCCGATGGTATCCCCACCCGCAACGGTGTACAACTTGCCATCGAGCAGG
>JBBRMT010000039.1:0-24341 GCA_038230695.1 Chloroflexia bacterium | reverse complement strand
CAATGTGCAGCATCGGCCACACCTTGTCGCCAGCCTTGACCATCGTCTGATCCAGGGGGATGCTCAGGTTGCTGGTCGTGCCAGCCTTGACCAACATCTTGCCCAGCACGGTGCCACCGAAGTTGCCGTCTGTGCCAGTGTTGTGAACCACTACCCAGCCATCCTGGGCGGCGACCACCTTGGCAACGGTGAGGCTGCTGCCATATGCCTGGTCGCTGACATCCAGGCTGGGGGTTGCGCTCTGGGCATAGCTGTGACCGCCGCCAATAAAGGCTGCTGCCAACATCGCTACCAGAGCGAAAGTCATAAGTACGTTTACCTTCTTCACTGATTTCCTCCTTGAAAGGTTTGGTTAATTTTGATTTACGGTCAATCATTGCTCGGCCGCCTTGAAAGTGGCAGGTTAGCTGACCGCTTACACAAGCAAACTTACGCATGGTACATTGCTTTGGATCTATTAGTTTTGCAGAAATAGTGACAATATTAGTGTCATGATTTAAGGGTGCGTATATAGCGCTTCGTAAACAACGTTTTGATGCGTGATGTAGGCACACCTTAGCCCCTCCAGAGGGTGAGGAAGAAGCGCAGAACTTTGTTTATGCAATAACTGCGTTGGTTTTTATAGATATGCAACAAAGCGCGGTTAGCGACTGTCTAACCCATATTGGATTATAACGAAAGCCTAGCCATAGGCCAGGCAGACAAAGGAGAACACTCATGGCTAACATATTCGACATCGCCCGCTTTGGCGAGTTCGCCGCCGTGGCCGCCACCGGCTGGGTGGTCGAGCAACTGACCGCCAACGCCGAGCCACAGGACAAGGCATTGATCAAGGGAGTGACCCAGGGCGCAACCTGGGGCGCAGGTATCGGCAGCTTTGTGCCGGTGGTAGGCACCGGCGCGGGTGCGCTGATTGGCGCGTTCTACGGCCTGATCACCAGCGCGAACCAGCCCGATGCGATGGAGGGGGAGAAAGCCCGCGCCAGCGCCGAGGTTTAGGGCGGTTAGGTTAAGGCTGCGCCGCCCGCCATTGGTCAACCAGCCGCTCTACGGTTTTGGCATAACCGTAGGGGTCGTTGTTGTCGCTGCTGGGTGCGTAGCGCGGGGTAATCTGGTCGGGAGTGGCAAGCCCGCCACCAATATAGAGCGGGCCGGTAATTAGCTGATACCAGTCCTCCGCCGCCTGCGGGTAGCTGTCGTAAGCGCGGAAGCGGCCAATGCACGTCCCGCTCCAGCCCACGCAGATGATGTTGCCAACCGATTTGGTTGCCACCGCCGCGCCCGCAGTGCCAGCCGCCGACTCGTGGACAAAGAAGGCTAGCATGAAGGCGGGATCCACGCCGTACTTCACGCCGAGGTCGTAGAACGTCTGCCCGTTGCCCACTGCAGGCGAGTTGAACTGTTTTAGCACCTGCTCGATAGTCGCCACGCTGATGCTTGGCTTGCCCAGCAAGTTGTAGTCGCCAGGCGTGGCCTTGCGCTGCGCCAGCGACCTGATTGGGGCGGCAACCGAATTTGCGGCAGGCTGCGGCTGCACCCCTATCAACGAAGGGGCATTGCTGATTGCTAGTGGCCCCACCCCACTCAGTCCGGCCATCAGTGGATAGCTGCCGCTCAAACCTGCATAGCTGCTCAGGCCCGCGCCGCTGCTCTGGCTGCTCAAGATGAGCTGGCTCACGATCAACGAGAAGGCTAGTCCCATTGCTGCCATAGCCACCCGCCAGCCGATTCTACGGATCTGCCGTTGGGGGAGGATTGTTGTTTCCATCTCGGCAGTCGCACTAATATACGCTGTCCGCTGCCAGCGTCCGCCCCCAAGCTGATTAACCTCGTAGCTAATTGCGCTGCTCATTACCCCATCCTTGTAAAATATGGCGCAGGGTTCAAACAGGGCGCACAGTGTGCGCCGCGCTAACCTTACCTGCAATCTACAATCTACAATCTGTAATCTGTAATTACTTCACAGTGGTGCGCTCGGCAGCGGTCATCAGGTGGAAGTCGGTGCCGGAGTTGATGTAGACTACTTGCTCGTTCTTGATTTCAACCAGCAGATCGGGCTTGTTGTCGCCGTTCACGTCACGCACCTGCAGGCGCACCGGGGTCAGGTCTTCACCGTTGCCGAATAGATACGGGCCGCTGATCGCCCGCGCCTTGCTAACATCGCCGCCCGGCAGTTCGATAATGTCAATCTGATGATTGAGGTTGATGGCGACGAAGTGGGTGGGACTGCCAGCGGTTTCGCCGTGACCGACATAGGCATCAAGCTGGAAGGTGCGGGGGCGACCATACTGCATATCGTCGGCTTTGGTGCCGAGCCAACCGACAAGAGCGCTGGTCAGCAGGTAAAGCAGCAGCATGGCGATAGCCGCGCCAATCACTATAACGAAGGGGCGAGCCTGATGCCAGGGGCGGGCCATGGGCGGCGCGGACGGGCTAGCCGCAGGTGCGGGATGCAGCGGGCGTGGGGGAATACGAACTGGCGCAGCGGCTGGGTGGTCGAACTCCAATTCATCGAGTGGCACATTCCAATTCGTCGCTCGGCGGTGGGTAGATGGCGCGGTCGGTTCACGCTGCTCGTTCAAGTTGCTATTAGCTACCATCTCGGTTCTCCTCTCTGATACAGGTGGGTAAATATAGAACAAAGCTAGAACACAGGGGGCATGAGGCGGCCAGCAAAGCAGGGAGTTACGTTGCTATACTGAGGGTTGTGCGGTGGCTCCAGGCGGTGTTGGTGTAATTATAACATCGAACACTTGTTCTTGTCAAGCCTATTTTAGCATTTTTGTTCTACAATTTTAGGGCGAAATTAGAGGATTCGGCAGATTTACATAAAAATTGGGCCTCAAAGGTATTGACCGCACGCCCGAACGGTTGTATAATCGTGGGTATGCAACCTGCAAGCGTGCGTGGAAGCTAGCGCATCCCCAAGGGGCAAGCCAAATTAACCGTCACTCAGTGATAACAAAGGAGAACCAACCATGGCGGAAACTCACAAGGCATACTGCGTGAAAGATCGCGAGATGGTAGAGATGAACGACCCGCACGAGATTACGATGAAGAACGGGCGGAAGGCGATGCAAGGCACCTGCCCCAAGTGCGGCACCAAAGTCACTCGCATCCTGGGTGGGGGTGGCACAGCAGCGGCGGGTAGCGCAGCAGGCGGCGCGGCCAGCGGCGACGGCAAGGCCAAGTCCAAGTAGGCTGCCATCACAAACAAGTAAACATGGAGCGCCAGCGTGCTGGCGCTCTATTTTTAACTCTGACGGGCTATTGACAACCGGCGATAAGTGGTCTATAATTTGCCCTGTTAGACTATTATCTAATACCAATATTCTAAGGATAGGCGCGAAAATCTGCGATCCTACGAATGGCGAATTGGTATAAACAAGGGGTGAGGTTTGAGCGAACAACATGACGGCTTCAGCGGTGAAATTGGCTGGGAGATGGGGACAGGTTACGATTTGCTGGTTAGCGCCTACGTGCTACACCGCCCACGCCGGTTCGGGTTGCCTGCGCCCTGGGCGGCAGGCGTGCGCGGAAAGCTCTCGCCAGAGGGTCGGGCCGCGCTAAAAGATTTCTTTGGCGGCGAGTTGAGTTACGTCTTCACTTTGCCACTACAGATCGTCCACCAGTTGCCTCCACCCCGCGATGCGGCGATGGTCATTGCAGCGCTTAAAGCCATCCCCGGCGAACACTTCCTGCGCGATACCCACCACCCATTTAGCTCCAGCGATGAAGATTACAAAGAGATGAGCATCATGCTCAAGGCGCTGGAAGGTGAAACCCTCAGCGCGGAGCAACAGGAGTTGGCCGTCGAATGGATGGGCAAGCAGACCAAACGCAAGACCGACCACAATGAGATTGATGCGCTATTCGCTATGATTGCCGACCAGCCTGCCACCAAGCAGCGTTACATCGCCGCGCTGGAGGAGTATTACCACGTCTACTTTGCAGCCGAGGAGCAGCGCAGCTCCCCTTTGCTGGCCGAGTCGTTGGCAAACGCCGAGGCGGAAGCCAGCTATCGCTCACCCCTGGAGTTGCTGGAGGAGTTGTCGCATGGCTTCACATTCAGCGCCACTACCACCATGCTGCGGCGACTAATCATCGTGCCTTCATTTTGGACCAAACCCTGGGTGTTTCAGTACGGACTGAGCGACGATGAAACGTTGTTGCTTTACGGGGCGCGACCGGAGTGGGCGCGACTGGTGCCGGGAGCAGAGGTGCCTGATGCTGCCATACGCACGCTCAAGACCCTGGCTGATCCCACTCGTCTACGCCTGCTGCGGCTACTGGCCGAACAACCGCGCCCTCCGCAAGAGATGGCCCGCGAGATCAAGCTGTCGCTGCCTACCATCCTTAACCACCTGCACGAATTGCGTCTGGCTGGGCTGGTGCGCCTGGAGGTAGGCGACAAGGGGGCGCGGATGTATTACCTGCGCTGGCAGGAGGCAGAGGCCGCCCTCAGCGCGGTGCGCGGATTCGTCAAGCAGGGCGAAGGTTAGAGATGAGTTTTGAGTTTGAGTTTTGAGTTATAGTTATAATACCCTTAACCTGGATGCTGCGACAATTTCGTAGGGGCGAACCGTTGTTCGTCCTGGTCACGAAGCAACGTACCCTTTGTTGATGATTTGTAACAATGATGCTTGCAAAATGCTGGCTGTATAGAGTACAATACAATCGCAACTAGTAGCCAGGCAAGGAGGCTTGACGATGGCGCACGCGACGGTATTGTACCTGGGGAGCGAACAAGGGCTTTGGACACTGGGCAGCGCGGGCGGTAGCTGGCGGCTAACCCAACGTGGGCTTGACGACTATGCAGTAACCAATGTGATACTTCACCCCACCCAGTTGCTCACCATCTACGCCGCCGCTGAGGGGGCTAGCGTGAACGGCCTATATCGCAGCGAGAGCGGCGGGGCGGACTGGCAATTGGCGTTGCCCGGTGCGGTGACTGCCTCCACGCTGGCGGTAGATGAGGTTAAAAAGCGGCGCACCCGCGATCGCGACGATGAAGCAGGCGGGAACGAGGAAGAGCCGTTTGCCCTGCTAGTCGCTACCGAGCCTCTACACCTGCATCGCAGCGACGACAGCGGGGCAACCTGGCAAACCTTGACTGCATTGACCACCCTGGCGGGACAGGATGAGACGATCAGCACGCTGTTGGCCGTGAATCGCAGCACAATATATGCTGGCCTGGCCGATGGCCGCCTGTTCTATAGCGAGGATGGCGGCGCAGGTTGGCACCAGCGGGCGCAGCTAGAGGGCTACATCTACTGTCTATTCCAACACGCGGGCGGTGTTTATGCGGTAGCAAGCTCTGGCATCCTGCTTAGCCGGGATGAGGGCAACACCTGGCACGATCGCAGCGGCGATTTTATTGCTAGCGGTGGGCTGACCGCCTTTGCTCCCAGTGGCGAGGGTGATTATGGCGTGCTGCTGGCACATGGCCGCGCCAACGACGGTCCGGGCGTGTTCCGCACCACCGATGCAGGCGCGACCTGGCAACGTTGCGCCGGGCTGGGGAGTGAGGAAGACTTTATTGCGGTGCAGATTCACCCAACCGTGCGTGGCGCAGTCTATGCCGTCAGCCTCCACCATGCCTATGCCAGTGAGGATAAAGGTCTCACCTGGGAGCAAATCGAAACGCCCAACACCGCCCCGATCAACGCGCTGGCGGTGGCTAAAATCTAACTTCTGTTTGCTTTGTGGATGCTATGTTGGTGTAGCAAATCCCCCATTAGTTAGCGGCAATCGCTAGCCGATGGTTACGCTAAAGCTGCACCAGTCTACTTCCGCGCCACCGCCTCGTATACACCGCACTCACCTGAACGATGGTACAGTATCATAACTGGTTCTTTGTCCGTTGCAGCGGACCAGCTTATTTCTAATCCTGAGTTGTGGGTTATTCAAGCAAAGGATCAACATATATCGAGTGGCGATGAAGCATTGACTTAGCTCACCTCGAAGTTGCCAGCGGCATCGCGCAACTGGCTGGCGATGATAGTTAGGCGGCTGGCGGTGCTGGCCGCCCTGTCACTGGTGCCAAGGTTGGTAGCAGCCACCTGATTGACAGCCTGGATGGTGCTGGCGACCTGTTCGCTGGCATTGTGCTGTTTGGTGGTGCTGCTGAGAATATTGTCGGCTAGCAAGACAGTATGCGACACGGCGCTAACAATTTCGCGGGTGGCAACCTCGCTGCGGCGCGACAATTCGGTTCCCCGTGCCACCTCCCGCAAACCCTCCTGGGTAGCATCAAGTGAGCTACGCATCGCTGCCTGCACTGAGGTAATAATTTCTTGCACTTCTTTGGTGGCATCTTTGGATCGCTGCGCCAGGCTGCTCAGTTCGGTAGCGACGATGGCGAAACGGCGGCTCTGCGCTCCAGCCCCGCTTGCTTCAATCAGGGCATTAAATGACAGCAACTCGCTATCGGTTGCCAGGTCGTCCATAAGCTCCAGGATGCGGCCCACCTGGGTCAACCCCTCGTTCAGCGCCTTGACCTCGGCGTTGATATTGTAGACTTTACCCTCGATCTGGCGCATACTGACGAGATTGGCAGTGATCGACTCGCTGCCTGCCGCTGCGCTACCCAAAGCCTGGCGAGCCGCGCTAGCCACCGACGAGGCGTTACGGTCAATCAGGGCTGCCGCCGCCTTAAGTTCGCCCACCAGTAGGGTCGCGCTGGTTAGGGCCAGCACCTGCTCATGGCTGCCCGCCAACTGCTGGCGGGAGATGGCAGTTACCTGCACCGACGCGCCTTCGATGTCGCCGGTCTGGTGTTTCAGTTCGGTAATCAGGCCGCGCAATTCTGATACTGTACGATTGAAGGTACGCACCAGGTCGCCAAGCTCGTCGTTGCTATCCACGTTCAAATGGTGGGTTAGGTCGCCAGCGGCAATGCGCTCCAGCTCATATTGAATGCTGCGAATGGGGCGCACGAACACCGCGTTATTCAGCACCCCAAACAGGATGCTGACAATGACCGCGACTAGCGCCAGGCTGGCAAGAACGATGGCTGCGAGGGTAATCCCCGCCTGTGCATCCTGGCGGGTGCGACTTGATTCATCGAGAATGGCAGTATTGAAGGTGGAGGCGTGAGCCTTCGCGTCATTGCCCAGGTCGAAGGCGGAAACATTCCACAGATCGCGAGCCTTGAACACATCGGTGGGGGCAAGCTCGGCAATCTGATCCAGGACAACAAGCAACTGGTCAATCTTGCCGCTTAGTTGCTGCCACTGGGGGTTGGCCCGCAACTCGGTCAGCTTCTGCAACTGGCTCTGCGCGTCGGTCAGTGGTTTGCGGGCAGCATAGTAATCCACGCGGTTAGATACGGTAGGCTGATCTTGCTGCTGCAAACGCTGGCTGGCATCTATCGCCGAGTTTAGCGCGAAGTTTAGCTGGGTGGAGTAAACAATTTCCTGATTCAGGGTCTGAAAGTGGTTAATGCTGCCAGTTGCGCTTGCCAGCGCAAAGGCAATCGCCAGGCTTATGATGACTAGTAGAGAAGTTACTACGATGGAACTAATTGCCAACTTGACTGAAAGACGAATGCCCAGGCGTTGTAGATACCGAGCCATGTGGTTTGCTCCCAGTAACATGATTTAGAGGAGGACAGCGCCGCGATTGTGCCTGCGACCAACATCAACCTGCTTAATGCAACCGTCATGGCGCTTTCACGTTCTGCAACTTGCTGATGGGGATGTAGTCGAACTTGCCAACGGCTTCGTTCTGGAAATTGTCGCTAAGAATGAAAGCGATGAAGGCCTGCGAGGCGGGGTCAGGTGTGCCTTTGGTGTACATATGACCATAGGACCAGATCAGGTAGCTACCATTGATAATGTTGTCGGTGCTAGCTTCGATGCCGTTGTACTTCAGCTTCTTGACCGTATTGTTAGTGTTGAAATAGGCGAGGCCGAGATACCCGACCGCGCCAGGGTTGTCGGCGATGGCTTTGGCAACGGTGGCCGACGAGTCTGCGGTCAGATTGATGCCGTTGGCCTCGTTTACATTGCCATTATGTTTGGCATTGTTGAGGGCGAGGCGGTCGAAGGTGGTGCGTGTGCCACTGCCCTTGGGGCGGGCGATAATTTGGATCTTCAGGTCTTGCCCACCAACATCCTTCCAGTTAGTGACCTGTGCGGTAAAGATGTCTACTACTTGCTGGCGAGTCAGGTTGTCAACCTTGACATCATTGTTGACCGCGACGGCGAAGCCCTGGCCGCAGACCTGGTGATCCACCAACGAGCTAGCATCAATACCTGCACGATCCTCAGCGTATATATCGGAGTTGCCAATATTCACTTCACCAGCGGCCACACGGGTGAGGCCCGCACCACTACCGCCAATATCCACCAGCACTTCGATATCGGGGCGCATCGCTTTGAACTGTTTAGCCGCCTCGACAATCAAAGGATAGAGCGCAGTCGAGCCGACGCTGGTAATGGTGGTCTTGCCGGTACTGGAAGTTGCTGCCGTGCTGGTAACTGGCAAGGTCGAGGGAGTGATAGTGGAGGTGCTGATGGGGCGGGCGCTAGGTGTAATGGATGCAGCATTGTTGGTGATGGTGCTACTGATCAAGGGAGGTTGGGTACTGTTAGCGGTTAGATTAGCGCCAGGGGTGGAGCTAGAAGTTATGGTATGGGTTACGATTGGGGTGGCGCTATTCCCACCGCAACCAGCCAAAGTAGCTATTATCAGGAAGATGCTGACAACCGTAGTGAAACTGGCAGCCCAGCGAGGGCGGCCCAGATGGGCGGGCATATCGCGTATCGCCTTTCTTTGCGCTTACACTCAGCCTGCCCATTCGCAATCCCAGGGGATTCAGGCTGCTAACTGACCCTCAACTTCTACGTCTTCTTCCTCGTCGAGATCTTCGTCGTCCAACTCCTCAAAGTCTTCGTCGTCCTCATCGTCCAGGTCTTCGTCGTCCAATTCCTCAAAGTCTTCGTCGTCCTCATCATCGTCGAGATCGTCGAGATCCTCATCGTCATCCAGCTCCTCGTCATCGAGTTCCTCTTCGTCCAACTCGTCTTCGGGGATGCTCTCATCAGCAAGGGTCAGGCTGCCAAATGGCATGGGGAGGCCGGGGTGATATGGCTGCGGGTCTGGAGTGGTAAATGCAAATGCGGTCATCTGGATTTCCTCCTCTTCAATTGAAAGCGTATAGGGTTGCAGGTGGGGGCGAGGCATCGCTGCCAGGCTGTGCCGGTGCTGCAATTATACATCCAGTCCGCAGATAAGTAAACACAATCGTATTCAGATATTTCACAAATCCGGCTACTTGGCGCTGAATAGGCAGCTATAGACTTCAGATGAAACCGCCTCGACTGGCGTGATGGAGGGTGGCTCGGACAATATTGGATCGGGAGCCACAATGGCGCTGACCAGGCGTAGGAAGCGGGAGGTAAGCAGCGGGTTGGGCAGGTTGCTGTAGCGCCCGGAGAGCCGCAGGTTGCCACGGGTCGTGCAGGCTAGCACCTCGCTACCCACCGCGCTGGCGCGGCGGTAAAGCAGGCCCAGCGTGTTCTGATGGTGGGCATAGCGAAAGCTGGCGACATCGGCGATGATCAGGTCGAAGTGGATGTTGGGGTATTCCAGCAGGTCAATTGCCTGCAGCGGCTCCTCCAGGATAACCACGCGATGGCCCGCATTCTCCAGTGGACGGCTGATTGCCCGCTGCACGCTGGTATCATCCTGAATTAGCAAGATTGCGCTCATGTATGTCTTTCCTGCTCTCTTCCCCAGCAGCGCAGCGCGGGGGACGCACTGGCTGCCGACGCTAGGGGATAGCTGAGGCGGGGTGGTGAGATGGAAGATAAAGTTGAATATTGCCGGATACTGCTTGCTGCAAAGTTGACGTTGCTTCATCGTTGCAAGGGTAGTATAAGCGAGGGGGATTAAACTCGGTTTAAGTTCAGTTTAACGCTGGGTAAATAGTTTGTTAAGGGGTTGTTAAGAACGGCTGCGATGCCTGCACCTTTCTTCTATACTGCGTTGGATGTGGTATAATTAGCCTACCTTGAACTTTGACTGATTGGGGATTAAGCGTTATGTACAATGACATCCGCACTGAGCTTGCCAGCGATATATCGGCAGCAATTAGCGCAAATAGTTTGAATGGGCCTGATAACATCGAATTGAAGCCGCTGTCCGGCCAGTTTGCGGGAACGTGGGGCTATGCTTGCAGCGTCAGCTTTCAATTGGCGAAGCAGGCGGCTACCAACCCGATGCAATTGGCCCAGCGCATTGTCGCCGCCTTGCCCGCCCGCCGCGAGGTGGAGCGAGTCGAAGCGGTGAATGGATATATAAACCTCTACCTGAATACAGCATGGTTCGCCAATCAGGTAATCGCCGCTGTAGAAGCTAATGGCGACTACTTCGGCAACGGCCCGACCAGGAACGAACGCATCATGGTAGAGTTCTCGCAACCCAACACCCACAAGGCATTCCATGTCGGCCACCTGCGTAACGCCTGCCTGGGCAGCAGCATAGTCAATATCCTACGCACAGCGGGCTATGAGGTGATCGGCGCAAACTATCTAGGCGACATGGGCGCACACGTGATTAAATGCCTGTGGTGCTACCTGCGCTTCCACAAAGACGAGGAGCCACCCCACCAGCGCGGCATCTGGCTGAACCACGTCTACGCTGAGGGCAATGCCCGCACCGAATACAAGAACGATGTCCTCGCCCTGATTCAAAAGCTGGTGCGCGAACACGATAGCGCAAAGGCGGCGGCGTTTGATTATTTGCAAGAGGCTGCTGCCCATCATCCCGATGCCAGCTATTTGATCAGCTCACTGCCTAGCAAGGAGGGGCCGGACTACGGCGCGTTCGTTGACCACGATCTGTTGCTGGGGGTGTGGGCGCGGCTGGGCGAGTGGCTACCAGGCGCACAGGTTGATGATGAGGACAAGACGGAGTATGACAAGCTGAACGCTAACCTCGATTGGTGGTCGCAGGTGGATGGCTGGAAGGCGGAGCAGGCGGCGCTGTGGCGGCAGTGGGAGGCAAAAGACCCCGACCTGATTGCGCTATGGCAACGCACCAAAGCCTGGAGCATGGAGGAGTTCTACCACATCTACGAGCAGCTAAACGTGCGCTTCGAACACTGGTTCTTCGAGAGCGAAGTCGAAGAGGAAGGGGTCACGCTTACCGAGGAGCTAGTCGAGCGCGGCATCGCCACCGACGAGCGGCCCAGCGGCACCGTCTTCGTTAAGATTGATGAGCAGCTACGCAAGAACCCTGAACTGGCGGCCAAGTATGCCAGACAATTGAACGCAAAGAACCCCGACGGTTCGGAAAAAGAGGTGTGGCGCACCATCGTGCTGCTGCGCTCCGACGGCACCAGCCTCTACGGCAGCAAGGACCTGGCTCTGGCGCGGGTAAAGCTAACCGACTTCCACGCCGATCGGCTGGTTTATTGCGTGGATGTGCGCCAGAGCCTCTACTTCGAGCAGGTGTTCAAGCTGGTCGAATTGCTGGGCTTCCCCAACGTTGACCGCTTCACGCACCTGGGCTACGAGATGGTGACGATGAAGGGTGGGGCAATGTCCTCGCGCAAGGGCAATGTGCTGTTCTACGAGGACATCGCCGCAGGAGCGGTGGACAAGGCGCTCAGTATCATCAATGAGAAGAACCCTGAACTCGACGACATCGCCAAGCGGCAGATTGCCGAGCAGGTTGCCTTTGGTGCGTTGCGCTTCGAGATGCTAAACAAGGATTTGAACAAGGTAATCGTCTTCGACTGGGAGACCGCGCTAAACTTCGAGGGCCAGAGCGCCCCCTACATCCAATACGCCCACGCCCGCGCCTGCCGCGTGCTGGAGAAGTCCGCTCAGGGGGAACAACGGTTCGCCCCTACATACTCAACTGGGGAGTCTATCATGACTCCTCCACCACCGGGGGAGGCTGGGAGGGGGAGTGAGCCGACCAGCGCCGACCCACCCCCAAACCCTCCCGCCGGGAGGGGAGATTATGACTTCACCACTCTGACTTCCGAGGAAACTGCCCTGCTGGAGCTAATCGGGCGCTACCCCGAAGAGATTGCCAGGGCGGCGGAGCTATATCGGCCCGTCAACATCTGCATCTACCTGTTCGACCTGGCCGATGCGTTCAACAACTTCTACCAGAAGTGTCCCATCATCAAAGCGGAAACGCCTGCGCTGACGCAGGCCCGCCTGGCCCTGACCCGTGCCGCGAAGCAGACGCTACGCAACGGCCTCAACGTGCTGGGCATTGCCGCACCGGAATCCATGTAACTGCAATGGTAAATGGTGAATGGTGAATGGTAAATGGGTCTAACTAGCTAGAAGCTACCAAGCTCCATCAGATGGATGTCCAATTTAACATTCACCATTCACCATTAGACAGAAAGCGGAGGGCAAAGTTGACCTACCTAATAGACCCCCAGCGTAGCGGGTCGCTGAATGTAACATCGGAGTTCGGGCGGCTGCGGCGGGTGCTGCTGCACGCGCCGGGACGTGAGTTGATGATGATTAGCCCGGAGAACAAAGATGAGTTCCTGTTCGACGACATTCTATACGTGAAGAAAGCGCAGCGAGAACACGCGGCATTCCGCGCCGTTCTTGGCCTGGGCGGGGCAGAGACGCTTTTGATCACCGATGTGCTGCGCGAGGTGTTGCAAGATGATGAGGTGCGCGATCAACTTATCTGCGATGTTTGCGCCCTGGAAGCCAGCGCCAGCCCCGCCGCACTGGTTGCGCTGGGGGCAACAGCGGAGTCAACCACGGTGCTTGAGCATCATCAGCGCACCGCACTGTACAAGCTGTTGCACCATGCTAGCGTGGACCAACTCCTCGATACCTTGATTGGAGGCCATAACGACCTGACTGACCAGGATAGCGACGGCTTCGG
The DNA here is from genome assembly GCA_038230695.1 of Chloroflexia bacterium. Lineage (GTDB taxonomy): Bacteria > Chloroflexota > Chloroflexia > QHBQ01 > QHBQ01 > QHBQ01. Next base: position 11,465 of record JBBRMT010000039.1, on the reverse strand, counting down.
CGACGGTGATGATGCCGCGGAGCCGCGTCCCTTCCTGCTAGCTCCTACCCCTAACCTGCTGTTTATGCGCGACCCGGCGGCGGTTAGTGGCAGCGGGGTGATTATCAGCAACATGGCGCGGCAGGCGCGAAGGCGCGAACCGCTGCTGCTGCGTTACGCTTATACCTACTCGCCGCGTCTTTGGAACGCCGACGGCCCACCGCCATTGTGGTTCGACCGCCTCAGCAGCCAGATGTTGGCCGAGGAGGCACACCAGGATGAACCTGACCGCCAGACCGTCGAGGGTGGCGATGTAATTATTCTGAAAGAAGACGTGCTGATTGTGGGCTGCAGCGAACGCACCAGCCGTGCGGGCATTGATGAACTGGCCCACAACTTCGCCCAGCGCGGCGGCCCAGTGCGGCGCATCTACGTGCTGCTTATGCCCCGCCAGCGGGCCACCATGCACCTTGATACCATCTTCACCCTGCCCAGTGAGTATGAGTGCCTGGTCTTCCCACCGCTGATTACGCCACCTGCCGCGCACAGCAAGCACTTGCCCACCAGCGAACACAGCGCCCTGCTGCGGATTGAGATCCAGGAGGGTGAGGCCATCGTACACGAGGAGCAGGCCGGATTGGTTGCCGTGGTAGGTCGCGAGTTGCATGGCGACGATGGGGCAATGACCGCGCTGCACTGTGGCGGCGAGTCGGCGCTTTATCAGAAGCGTGAACAGTGGACCGATGGCGCGAACGTCTTTACCTTGCGCCCCGGCTTGATTGTGGGCTACGAGCGCAATGAACGCACCTACGAGGTGTTGAGCCAGCAAGGTTATACCATCATCCCCGCTGGCGCGTTGCTGGAAGATGGGCCGGACGGCCTACCCCGTCTCAGCGACAAGGCGCGAACAATGGTGGACTTCGACGATTATAGCAAGAAGTACGCGCTGCAAATCAGCGGCGAAGAGCTATCCCGCGCCCGTGGTGGCCCCCGCTGCATGACCATGCCGCTACTAAGGGACTAACCAGAGTGCTGAGGTTTGAGTGCTGAGTGCTGAGTGGATTTGCTCCTCTCCCCTTGTGGGCTGAACGTTACCCCCAATGGTGAAGGGGAGGTAGCAACGGGGGACCACCCGCCGTTCGCCAGGTTTCTGAGGGTTGGGAGCTTCGCTCCCCGCTGGCAACTCTACCAGGGCTTATCGTAAGTGTAAGTGCTACAAACTGGTAGCAGCGCAACGGCTGAAGTAGGGGCGAGATGAACACCGTACCAGGTGGCAATCTAGCAATAGCGCGAATTGGCGCTACAACTCTGTGGGCTGGTAAGCAGCCGATAGGCAAGGTAGTATTGCCAGCAAGGGCTACGCCCCCAACCCCCAGAAGCACTGCCTGCCGCAGGCTGTCCCGAAGCACCGTACTACTCGGCTTTTTTATTTGTGGGTAACGTTCAGCCTTGCGGGAGAGGCAAGGTGCATGGTAATGGTAAGTCATTTCAATGTATATTGTAGTTGGTTACAGGAGACTAACCGAATGCCCCTGAGCGAAACCAAGTTCCATACTGGCGACCTTGCGCCCGATTTTACTCTGCCGGATGTACATGGCAAAAGCCATCAACTGGGTGAAACGCTGAAGCAAAGCGTGGTGCTGCTGGTGTTCTTTCGGGGTACTTGGTGCGACGAGTGTCGCGCTTACCTAACCGCGCTGGAAGCGCCCTATGAACACTTCAAAGCGAATGGGGTACAAGTGCTAGGGGTAGCGCACCAGCGCACCGACATTGCGGTTAGTTACTTCCGGCGCGAACCGATCAGTTACCCCTATCTGATTGACAATGATATGAAGGTAATTACCGCATATGGCCTGAAGCGCGATTTTGTGATCGGCGCGTTTGCCCTCAGCCGCAACGGGCCGCAGACATCCCATCCCGCCTGCCTACTGATTGATCAGAGCAGCATTATTCGTTGGATATACGTTGGCGATAGCAAACATGACCTGCCCACAACGGAGATGCTAGAGGTGGAGATAGCCCGATTGGGATTGGGAGAGACGAAGAGCTTAATCTGGTGCAGGTTGAATTGGATGTTGGCTAACATTTATGTAAGTAACTTTCACTGGCGGTGGTGAAACACCAGCCTGGAGGAGACTGAGAAATGCCTTTCAGCGTAACCAAACTGCATATTGGCGAATCCGCGCCCGACTTCAACCTGACCGATGTGCAGGGTGAGGCGCATCAACTAAGCGTAGCCTTGCAACAATGCCCAGTGCTGCTGCTATTTTTTCGCGGCACCTGGTGCGCCGATTGTCGCAACTACCTGGCGGCGCTGCAAAGGCATTATTCACAACTGCAAGCGATTGGAGTGCAGATCCTGGGCATCGCGCATCAGCGGGCCGACATCGTGGCGGGCTACTTTAAGCGTGAGCCAATCAGTTATCCCTACCTACTAGACACCGATGCAAACGTGATTAGGGAGTACGGCCTGCTGCGAGATTTTGCTCCTGAAGCCCCGATCCTCAGTGGCAGCGGGGCGCATACCACCCATCCCGCCTGCTTTCTGATTGACCAAAGCGGGGTGATCCGCTGGATGTACGTGAGTGATAGCAAACGTGATTTGCCCACTATGGAGCAGATTGACGAGCAAATCGTCAGGCTGGGTCTTGTCACCCACATGGCGGAAGAACTGGACTGAGCAACGATGAAGGTACGTTCGATAACCATTGGTCTGCCGCTTACCTCTGAGGTAAGCGGTGCAATGATTGAGGCGGCAGGCGACTTTGCCGCTCAGGTAAAGACAGCCATCCAGGCAGCGGGGGTCGAGGTGCAGACAATGCGCCTGGCTGCGCCACCTCTCAGCAGCGTAATGGCAGGAGTGGGCGCAGCGGATGTTGCGGTCGTGGCTATGGCATACGCTGGGTCGGTGGCGCGGGCAGCCAAGGTGGCAGGCTTCAACTACGTATCGCTGGGTCCGGTGCTGGCGATTCCGCCCGACGCTAACACCTATCCGCTTATTGCAGCGTTGCCGGAGATACTGGAGCAGGGCGAGGGGCTGTTCGCAACGGTGCAAACCGGCGGGTTGTTGAATGGGCGGCGCATGGTCAACGTATGGGCAGCGCAGGCAGCGGCGCAGGTGATCAGGGCGCTGGCCGAGCGTGGCAACGAGGGTTTCGCCAACCTCAACTTCGCGGCGATTGCTAACTGTGCGGCCAACATCCCCTTCTTTCCGGTCGCCTATTATGCGCCACAGGGTGAGGGTGAGCGCGGCAGCTACGGGTTGGCGCTGGAGACTGCTGACCTGGCGGTGACGGCCTTCAGTAATGCGCCCAGCCTGGAGACTGCCAGGCAGCGGTTGGTTGACGCGCTGGAGCGCGAGGGCAACAAGGTATTGCAGGCGTTGCAAGGGCTGAACCCCCGCTATCGCTTCAACGGGCTGGACTTCTCCACCGCACCCTTCCCCGCAGCGGAGAGCAGCATTGGCAACGCTATCGAGCAACTGGGGGTGGCCCCGCGCTTCGGCTTGAGCGGCACGTTGTTCAGCGCGGCGCTGCTCACCTCGGCGCTGGCAGCGGTCAAGCTGCCACGTTGCGGCTACAGCGGGCTGATGCTGCCAGTGCTGGAGGATAGCACGCTGGCGCAGCGCAGCATGGAGGCGGGGCTGTACAATGTGGATAGCCTGCTGCTCTACTCGGCGGTCTGCGGGCTGGGGCTGGACACCGTGCCGCTGCCGGGCGACATCAGCGCGGCGGAACTGACCGGCATCCTGCTGGATATGACCGCGCTGGCGCTCAAGCTGAACAAGCCGCTAACCGCCCGCCTCTTCCCAGTGCCGGGCAAGGTTGGTGGCGACAAGGCGGCCTGGGACTTCGCCTTCTTTGCCCCCGGCGGCGTGCTGTTCGGCAAGGGTGGGGCGGGCGATGGGGGTCAGGCGGTTCGGGATGAAATGGTGGAGTTGTAGCAGCTAGCAAAAAGATTTATTCAACGTAAAAATGGATTCGCTGCGTAGGGTCGGGTGGCTGCCCGACCTGGTGCAAATTACCAAAGTACATCGCAACCACCAGTGCTGATGTAGGGGCGGGCGGCTGCCCGCCCTGGTGCAACGAACCAATGCCCCTAGCAATCACCGAACGTTGACGTAGGGGCGCATGGCATACGCCCATAATGAAGTTCCAACCATGCCTTTTGTAACTTGCAACTCCTCCCTCTCTATTCCGCATCCTCCGCGTTCGTTCCGCGTCTTCCGCAATTCTAACCACCCTAACCCCAACAATGTCGCTTTCGATAAGCATTGATGCGCCGCACCTGGGCGTATGCCATGCGCCCCTACGTTAGCGATCACGATGGGCGTTATCGCTCTGCACTAGGGCGGGCAGCAACCCGCCCCTACGAGACCCAAATCCGTTTCATCCGTCTACCAAATTCGGCTGTCTGTCCCTCGACATTAACGCTTTCGATAAGCATTGATGCACCGCACCGGGGCGGGCAGCCGCCCGACCCTACGGCTCCCTATGTCCGTTTATTCCGTTTGTCCGTTGAACAGTCCGTTGGCGGTTCCGTTTTCCCCAGCATTGACACGCTGCACCATTCTCCCTCACCCTGCCTACCCACAGGGAACCCCACAAGGGGGTTTCCCGCTGGGAGAGGGGTTTTGCTGGCTCAACGCCAACGTTCGGTGATAGCGATTAGCATTGATGCACCGCACCGGGGCGCGATAAATCTGCGCCCCTACACCAACCCAAATCCGCTTCATCGGTTTCACCAAATCCGCTGGCAGGCCGTGCAAGTCCTCATGCCTCAATTCAAGCAGACATGGCTAACCAGCCACTCGCGGCCTAGCTGGCCTAGCTGCACCTCGTAGGGAGTGCCAGCCATGTCCTGATGCCACTCGAAGCGTTGACGCTCGAAATATTGCACGTAATAAGTGTGGCCGTCGCTGGGGTTGACCTCCTGGATTAGCTGGCTGATGGGATAGCCGAAGTTGGCGAGGCCGTTGTTATCCAGCCAGAACTGGTGGAATAGGCCGCCCAGCGTGTGGCCGGTTTGCGGAAAGTAGGTCAGCGAACCATCGGCGGCGAGTTGATCAGTGGTGGGTGCGGGAACTGGCGCGAAGTTGCGCGTGCTGGTGGCGAGGTCGCCGAGTGGGGTTAGCTCGACCAGGCGGCGCAGTTGATCGTCGTGGGACAGGGCGTTGTAATCGGGGCTGGTAAGCGCCTCGTTATGTAGCTCAAATCGCGCCCGCTCGAAGTATTGCACCACGTATGTCTGGCCGTCGCTGAGGGTTTCCTTGCGGGCCATGGTCAAGGGATAGCCAAAGATAGGCAACCCGCCGAAGCGCAACCAGTATTGCTTGAACGCATCCCAGACGTAGACGTTAGTCGGCGCGAAGTAGAGCGGCGTGCCGTACTCGCGGTTGCCCAGCACCCGCGTCGGGTCATAGGGCGCAGTTGTATATTGCAGGCTTGTGCTGGTAACGCTGGGTAGGGGAGGCGCGGAATAAGCGCGGAAATCGGCCATAGCGGGCTTCTCGCTACCATCCAACCGCAGCAGGCCAAAGTGGTCATCACGCGACTCCACCCCGCCGCCGTGCGATTGGCCAAGGCGGTAATCCCATAGCGTCCAGGCGAACAGGCCGCCGATATTTTGCGCCTGTGCCGCCGCAACCATGATGCTGTAGACGCGCTGCTGGGTAGCCTCGTTGTAATCGAGGGTGTTGCAAGAGGGGCCGGTCGGCCAGCCGGTCTCCTCCAGCAGGATGGGCTTGCTGCTTTGCAGCTTGATGTTCTGAATCTGGGCCACGATATTGCCCGCATCGTAGCTGTGCAGGCTGATGAAATCAACGAAGTCGGTGGTATAAACCCCGTTCGGCCCCTTCAGCCAATAATTCTGGTAATTGCCATAGCCGACTGTGACGGGATGGTTGTGATCTAGTGTATGCAGCGCAGCAGCCATGCGGCGCAGCCAGTCAATCACCAGGTCGGGATGGCGGCGATCAGTCCATACCCCATAGTTGTCCGGTTCGTTGTGGATGTCCCAGGCGAAGATACGGTCATCGTCGCCGAAAGCCTTGACCATCTGGGTTATATAAGTGAGGTTTTGTCCCTCCTCGGCGCTGCCAGCAGCCGGAGCGCCGCTGTAGAAGTCGAACAAGGTAAGCTCCACCTTGAGGTTATGGTTGCCCGCCGCTTGCACCAGTTGCTCCAGGTTGGCGAGATGTTTGGGGTCAATCGCGCCACTCTTGTCGGTCCAGTCATAGTTGCCGTAAGGGATTAGCACGCGCACCACATTTGCGCCGAGGTTTTGTAGGCGGGCCATATCGCTATTTACCGCATCACCCTGCCAGTGGTCAAACATCACCGCCCAGGGGGTTAGCTGCGGGTAGTAATTCATTCCCTTTAGCTTGACCGGCTGGCCGTTGTAGGTGAACTGGTCGCCAGTGATGGCGACATAGTTGCCGGGCGCGGTGGGCGAGTTGACAGAGAAGGTGGTGAGGACGAGGGGGATGATGGCAAGCAAGGCGAAGAAGCGGTTGAGGTAATGGAAGCGCATAATGTCTCTTTCCAGGCACGATGGTAGGTGGTTATACCCTATTGTACCCATTTATTGTTTTGGTGGCAAGGAGTGGCAATTTAATACCCTTCATTTGGTGTATAATACGCCTATGCTTAACGGACTGCCGCTGCTTGTGCTAATAATAATCTTCATTGTCGCTGCTGCCGCTATCTGGGTGGCGGGGATAGCTTTGTCCGATTCCAGCGACCTGCTATCACAGCGTTGGGGCTGGGGCGAGGCGCTAGGCGGGCTGATCCTGCTAGCGGTTGCCACCAACCTGCCAGAGATTGCCATCACCGTCAGCGCGGGGTTGAGCCACCAGCTTGACATCGCCATCGGCAACATCCTGGGCGGCATCGCCATCCAGACGGTGGTGCTGGCAATCCTCGACGCGGTCGGACTGCACGGCCAGCCGCCACTTACCTGGTTCGCCGCCTCGCTGACGCTGGTGCTGGAGGGTGGTTTGGTAATCGCCGTGTTGATCGTAGCGATTATGGCGAGTACGCTGTCGGGCGGGTTGCAGGTGGCGGGCATCGGGCCGGGCGATCTGCTGATCGTGGTCATCTGGGGCGTGGGGTTGTGGCTGCTGGGCAAGGCCCGCACCGACCTGCCCTGGCAAGAGAAAGGGGTTGCGCCAGGCGCACAGCAGGGACGCGGCGTGGCGCAGGCGGAGAAGGTGAAGCAGGCGAAAGACAAGGGCCACAGTACCACGCGCACGGTGATCGTCTTCGCCATTGCCTCGGTGGTGACGCTGGCGGCGGGGGTGGCGCTGGAGCAGAGCGGTGAGGCCGTTGCCAACGAATGGGGCTTGAGTGGCGTGCTGTTCGGTGCAACCTTCCTGGCGGCGGCGACTTCGCTGCCGGAACTCTCCACCGGCCTTGCCGCGGTGAAACTGGGCGATTACCAGTTGGCCTTCAGCGACATCTTCGGTGGTAACGCCTTCCTGCCGGTGCTGTTCCTCGTGGCAAGCGTGCTGGCCGGTCAAGCGGCGCTGCCGCAGGCGAACAGCACCGACATCTACGAGGCGGGGTTGGGTATCCTGTTGACCACTGTCTATATCTGGGGACTGGTGTTCCGCCCCAAGCGTAGCATCATTCTGGGCATGGGCGTTGATTCGGTGGTGGTAGTGGTACTCTATGTGCTGGGAACAATCGGGCTGATCGCGATTGCCCGGCCATAGAAGGCCGGGCAACTAGTTTCGTGCGGTGATGAACTCCCCCACCCAGCCTCCCCCTTTGCGGGAGGTTTCATTGGCGACTGCGCCAGCGACGGTTGTTGAGCAGGGTGATTTCGGCCAGGGTGATGATCAGCAGGATGGCGAAGGCGATCCACAGGATCAGAGCGCCAGTGCTGCTCACTGTCAGTTTCACCACCAGCAACCAGTAGAGCATGGTAATTAGCACGACGAAGTTGGCGAGGATGATACCGTTGACCCCGGCGGGGGTAAAGTTGCGGGCGAGACTGGCGGCGGCGATGCCCAGGCCAATCATGCCTGCTGCGCCAAGTACACTGTAGAAATTACTGTTATCTGGTGGGGCGAGATTGAATGCATCGGCAACCGGTTTGAAGCTGAACATCAGGAACAGGCCAACTAGCACGTACCAGAGACCGTTTGCGCTCAGTGCGCCTGAAATACTCCTCATCTTTGCTCTCTCTCCTTCCGGGCGCGATCGCGTCGCACCCACTCACTGGCAGCGCAGCTCATTGTTGCGCTCACCAATGCTAGAGCAAAGATGATGCCAACGATTGTTTGGAGCATTGATGTAGGGCAGCATTTCTCCCACAAACTTGAAACATCCCTAATTTAGTCAACGTGGGAATACTCCAGGGGGTCGGGGGTAAGCCCCAGTAGCCTGCCTAACTTAACGTTTGGGCGATCTTTAACTCCCCACCAACGCCGTTCGACAAGCCAACCCATACTTGTCAGCAGCATAATCCCGCTTCATCAACTGGGGCTGAACCCCCAGACCCCAGCATTTTTTAACCTAATGTAAAAAGTGGGTAATTCAGGCTTTGTTGCTGCGAGAGGATTACTCCGGCTTGTTCATTACCGCCTGCTCGATGTTGACGATGATGACGGAGATGTTGTCTACCCCACCGTGGGCGTTAGCAAGTTCGACGAAACGCTGGCTGGCAACCTGGGGGTCGGGTTCGCTGGCAAGCACGGCGGTCATATCGCTATCGGAGACCATCCCACTGAGACCGTCGGAACAGAGCAGCACGCGATCTCCAGGCTTCAATGTTTCGACGAAGGTATCAACCTCGACCCGCCCCTTCTCGCCCAGCGAACGAAAGATGACGTGGCGATGGGGGTGGACTGCGGCTTCCGCCTCGCTGATCTGGCCGAGTTGCACCAGGCGGGCGACCAGCGAGTGATCGGCAGTTATCTGGCGGATCGGCGCACCGGGGCGATAGAAATAGGCGCGACTGTCACCCACATTGCCGATATAGAGGCGGCCATCCATCACCAGGGCGGTAACCACGGTAGTACCCATATCGCTGCCCTCGCGCACGCGCATCCCGTTTACCTGTTGGTTGGCTTCCTGGATCGCTGCAGTAATGCGTCCGCGCACCGTCTGCTCGGCGATGATGTCGTCGCTGGCATCGTCGCTATAGAGCGGGGTAATAGTGCTACCCAGCAGGTTTGCGACGACCGCATTGACGGTAATGGCGCTGGCAACTTCGCCCCCCTTATGCCCGCCCATGCCATCGGCGACTACATATACGCCGCACGTACCACTGAGCGATTGTACCATCATCACACACTCGATGGCGGCCAGGCTATCCTGGTTGTTGCGGCGTAGCATTCCAATGTGCGACAGCTTGCCGCTATGCAGCAGCAGGTCGTTGGGGGCGGCGGCAACCGTGCGCCAGGCGTCGAGTAGCTGGGCATAGAAGGCGCGGGCGCTGCCCTGTTCGCCACTGAGAGCGGCGCTGAGAGCTTGCTGAATGGGAGGGGGCAGGGGAGCGCCGTCGGCCCCGCGCAGCAGCGGCAGGTTGGCAATGTTTACGCTGCGGCTGCCAGTCATGGCATAGGCTATGGTTGCAGCTAGCGCAGCGATGTCGTGCCGACGGAGGTTCTCTTGTTCACCATCGGCAGCGGCGGTGACCTGTGCGGCGCTGAGGTCGCCAATCAGGGCGTGACTATTTTCGATCAGGATGTTGTCGGGGGTCAGCACCGCGCTGTAAACCCCTTGTTCGTGCAGGTAATTGAGCGCCTCAGCCAGTTCGTTAGCCCAATCCAGGGTCTGCTCGACGGGCAGGGGTTCTTCCAGGTCACTAAGGAGCAGGCTCTCCTCAGCGGCGGGGGAGACCGCGTAGTAGCGGGGCATCACTCCATATGGCCGATATGCGAACAGGTCAATCACTGGCAACAGGTGGGGGTGGCTGAGACCCTGGCTGACCACCTGCTGGCTGCCTCGCGCATACTGCTGATTGCTCTCCACGATGGTGTAGAGTTCCTCGCCAGTGATGTTTTCGGCGCGATAGACGTTCTGCTCCTCATCATAACTGAGCGTGCCGCGCAAAACATAGCGATCGGCGAGCAATGCGCCCAGCGGCAACGGCTGCATCCCAATCGTGCTAGTCGGTCCGATAATCACAGTGGGAGCTTCGTCCCACTCCATACCCGCTGGCACCGGCTCAGGGCGACGAGCGTTTAGTGGCGCGGTGCCGCCACCGTTGGCGAGATAAGCGGCCTCAGCGGCAGCCACAGGCGGCGCATCCACTGTGGGCAGCGATGCGGCAGTAGCAAATTGGGCTGTTGCAGCCAACGGCGGGTCTAGTGTTGCTGCAGCTTCGCTGGCGGCTGGCTCAGGTAGGATGGGTGTGGATTCCACTAGGGGAGTAGCGGCAGTGGCGGTGGGTTGCTCTGCCAGGGGGGATTCAGCGGCTGCGGTGGTTGGTTGTTCCAACATCGTGGGTTCGGCTTCGGCAGGGGGCAACTCAGTGGTGGTAACTGGTTCGACATCCGCCAAATGACCACTTGCTGAGGCAGCAGGCAGCGGCGACGCTGGTTCTTCAGCGTTGCTCGGTAGCTCGGCAATTGTCACACGGTCATCGTCCATAATGATTGTAGATTGTAGAAGGTAGAAGGTAGATTAAAGAAGGTAGCGCCTGTTGCAATAGGCATTTGGTGCGCTTCACCAGGGCGGGCAGCCGCCCACCCCTACACCATAGCTGCTGCTTCAGTGCAACCCCAACCATAGGCATTGAATTAAGATAGTTGGGGTGAGCTTGGGGGTCTGGGGGTTCAGCCCCCAGCAGCTCAAGCGCATCAATGCTTATCGTATGCAACCCGCTGGCAGCGCAGCAAGGGAGGGCCACGGCCAAACCGCGACATCGGCTCATTGCAATATGTGGGGGCTGAACCCCCAGACCCGCAGAGTAACTTCAGCATTAAGCTCAATTCAGCATTAAGTATCCTGACGTGTGTCCTTAGCTCAATGCCTATGGGCCAGCATAGCCCACCTTTACAGCAACATTACTTGCAATCTGCAACTTGTACTTCAGCCCTATTTGGCCGGTTGGCGGTAGATAAACTCCACCTTGCCGAAGGAGAGCGACATCCCATCCTCAAGCATGTTGCTGCCGGTACGCACGCGGTTGACGAAGCTGCCGTTATCCGATTGCTTGTCCACCAGCACGAACTTGCCATTCTGGTAGCGCAACTCGGCGTGGTAGGGCGAAACGGTCTGCCAACCGACGAAGGAGTTATCAATCACTATGTCGTTGGTGCGGGCGCGACCGATAGTGATATAGGTGCGGTCGAGGACGTATTCGAGTTGCTCGTCGGCGCGGCTGAGGGTTTCGAGATAGGGCAATTGCTCATCGGGCAGGTCGAGCGGCTGGGCAACCGGCGGGGCGGCAGCGACGCTGGGTGTAGCAACAGGCGCGATCACGGCTGGGGCAGCAGCGGCGATGGTAGCGCCTTCGGCCAGCGCGTTCTGCTT
>JBBRMT010000038.1:0-24560 GCA_038230695.1 Chloroflexia bacterium | reverse complement strand
TGCCGAACATGAATCCGACCAAACGCGAGACCGAGCAGGATGGCGCGGACCAGGGCGAACTCCGCTACGGCCCTACGTTCGAGGCGCGGCCCATGCCGCTGCCACCATCGGCGGATGGTGACACCTTGCCTGCCCGCCCACCGATCAACCTGGAAGCGGCGGCGGCAACCTTGCGCGATGGTGAGAGCGACACATCGGGCGCGGAGATTGATTACAGCAACATGACCCCCGACCAGATCTTCGACCTGCTGGGCAGCAGCAGCGCGGGACGGCAACCGGCGGTGCAGCAGGTGGCCCGCATCGAGGAGGACAAGACGGTTGCCAGCCGCCGCAACCTGCCCCCGCTGCGAGTGGTGGGTCAAATCAGCGAGACCTACGTCATCGCCGAGGGGCCAGATGGGATGTACATGGTGGACCAGCACGCCGCCCACGAGCGGGTAATGTATGAGCGCATCCTTGCCGAGTTGACCCAGCCGAACGGCAAGCGGGCCGAGGTTGCAACCCAGCTGCTGCTCACCCCTTTGCCGCTGGAGCTTACCCCTCGCCAGCGGGCCGAGGTCGAGTCGCGGCTGGACGTGCTGGCCGAGCTTGGCTTCGAGATGGCGGCGGAGGGCGAACGCACCTTGCTGGTCAAGGCCGTACCCGCGATGTTCAAGCAACGCCACGAGTCGGGCATGGGGGGGGCGTTGGTGGAGATGCTCGACGATCTGCTCAACCAGCGACGGGTGGATTTGTGGCGCGACACGCTGGCGATTACCCTGGCCTGCCACAGCGCCATCCGTGCCGGGCAGAGCCTGCCGCTTGAGGAGATGCGCCGCCTGATTGAGCAGCTAGAGCAGTGCCGAATGCCTCGCGCCTGCGCCCACGGTCGCCCCACCATGCTGCTGCTCAGTCAGAGCCAGCTTGAGCGCGAGTTCAAGCGCACGGTGTAGTTTACTTTGCCGCTTCGCGCAGATGGGGTAGCACGTCGCGGCCATAGCCTTCGATGAACGCTTGCTGGTCGGGGCCGGGCGAGTGGAAGATCAGATAGTTGAAGCCCAGGTCAATGTAGTGTTGTGCATTTTCTATCTGCGTCTGCGGATCGGCAGAGATGCAAACCTTCTGCTTGATTACATCTTCCCCTACCACCTTGCCGTTCTTGGCCGAGTCTTTCGGAGTGTAGATTTTCTCGTTGAACAGGGCTGGCACCATCGCCCCCGCCCAGTATTTCTTCTGCGCGGCAATCGCGCCCGCCTCATCGCTGGTATAAGCGACGTTCAGTTCGATCATCTTCACCAGTTTGTCGGCATCCTTGCCCGCCTCACGTGCGCCCGCCGCGAAACTCTTGAGCAGTTGCTTGTAGGTGTCGTCCTCCTCACCGCCGACAGTGATCAGGCCGTCGCCATACTTGCCCGCGTAAGCGGCGCTCTCAGGCACCAGGGTGGAGACGTAGAGGGGGATGGGTTGCTCTGGGCGAGTGTAGAGCCGCGCCTTCTTGGTCTGGTAGTAGTTGCCATCGAAGCTAGTATCCTCACCAGTCCACAGTTGGCGGATTAGTTCAATCGCCTCACCCATCATCTCCTGACGGATTTCGTACCCCGGCCACTCGCCGGTGGCAGCGTACTCGTTCAGCGCCTCGCCAGTGCCAACCGCCAGATATACCCGTTGCGGGGCCATTGTTGCCAGCGTCGCCGCTGCCTGAGCGATCACCGCCGGGTGATAACGCAGAATCGGGCAGGTAATGCCCGTCCCCATGTGGATCTTACTGGTCTTTGCCGCCACTGCGCCCAGCCAGGTCCAGGCAAACACCGCCTGCCCCTCCTCACTCCAGGGGTGGAAGTGATCGCTTACCTCGATCGCCTCAAAGCCCGCTTTCTCAGCGGCGACGGCGTAATCGAGCAGTTCCAATGCGGGGTACTGTTCCGGCCCCGCTTTCCAACCTAGTTTCAGCATGATATGCCTCCAAAGGTGATTGTGCCAATTATGTTTTTGATAGACAAACCTGCCACTAATTAAGCAATTTCTGCGCCATTTGTGCGGCGATCGCAAAAAGCCTCTCCCCCAGCGGGGAGAGGTTTGGTGAGGGGAGAATCTCGCCATTCAACCAGGCCAGAGAGAGGCTTTTATATTGGTCCGCCAGTAGCTTCTTTACGGGTTGGCGATGCAGATAGCGTAGGCGTTCAACTGTCGTGTCGCGCCGGTAAGGTTGAAGCCGGAGACCTGCCAGCTATTGCCATCGGAGCCGCTGCCGAAGACGTTTACGCCTGTCACCGCGTCGAAACCGCCGCCGCTGACCAACGTGCCGCCATTGCAGTCCACCGTAGTGCTGGCGGTGCCGCCACCGTTTACTGAGCCAGTGGCGCTTACCTGGCTAACATTGAGGTTGCTGCCTTGCAGACAGATGAGGTAGGCAGTCAGCTTCTGGTTGACGGTCTTGTTGTTGGCCCCAGCCACCAGCCAGCCATCACGCGCCGGTGAAGCAGCGGTGAGGTTGATGCCTAGCTCCTTGCTGAAGCCGCCGCCAGTCAGCACGCCGCTGCTACAACGGGCGAAGGTGCGGCCCGTCGCGCCCGCCGCCACGGTTATGCTGGCGCTCTCCTGCACGGTGCTGCCACTAGCCCCCCTCATGCAAAGCGCGTAGCTGCTCAACTTCTGCGTCTTGCTGCCCAGGTTGCTGGCGGCAACCATCCAACCATTGTTGCTAATCGAGCTATTGTAAACGTCCAGCGAAGTGTCGCCGCCCCAGCCGCCGCCGACTACAATGCTACCTTCGGGGCAACCGATTGCGGTCGAGGCGTTGCCGCCCGCACTGACTGATACCTGGCTGTTGACCTGGCTGACCTGCAGCGCCGTAGCGGTGGGGGTTGGTGGCGCAGGGGTAGCGGTCGGGGTGGGGTTGGGCTGCTTGCTCTGGTGGATTTCGTCGCCCAGCAAGCCGAGCAGCACCTTGAACTGCGGATCCTGCTGTTCGGGATGGTACTCGAACCGCGCCCGCTCAAAGTATTGGGTGATGTATGCCTGGCCGTCAATCTGGTTAATTTCGTAGAACGCCTCAGTCAAAGGATAGCCCTGCTGCGCCAGCCCACCATGCGCCTGCCAGTAGCTGAGGAAAAGGCCGGTGACGGTGTGGCCGGTCTGTGGGAAGGTGAAGCTACCACCGCCGGGGACGATCTGGGGGGTGATTACCGGCAGGCCATTGGGGTAACGCAATTGCAGCACCTCGTGGCCCAGCAGGCCAAGCAGCACCTGGTACTGGGTGGGCTGTTCAGGATGGAACTCGAACCGCGCCCGCTCGAAATACTGGGTGGTATAGGTTCTGCCGTCCACCGAGTTGATTTCGGGATACTCGTCGGTAATGGGGAAGCCCTGCTGGGCCAGCCCGCCGTGCGTCTGCCAGTAGGTCAGGAAGCCGCCGCGCAGGCTGTGGCCGGTCTGCGGGAAGGTGACACCGCCAGTCTGGGCATAGCTAGCGCTGCTAAAGGTAGGCATCAGGGCTAGCATACTGATCACCGCCAGCAGGCCGCCCCACCTGAGATAACCGTATTTCATCTTAATCCTCCATTCAGGTAAATTGATCACCTGTATTCCATGCTCTCACACTCTATTTTTGCAAGGGTGGGTGACAAACACCCTGTGATAGTATAAACGAATGGCGGCAATTAAGGTTCCACCCCCGCCAGCAGCAACAACAAGGCAAATTGCGTGCCAAATCCACAACCCAAGTGCAGTGTTATGTAAAATTGATAGCCTCTAACTATTGTATAACCGCCGCGATAATGATATAATTATGACAAGTTGATGTAGGGGCGAACCGTTATTCGCCCTGCCGATCAAGGAGGGACGCGGGTGGACGAGCAGGCCAGAGCCAGTTTGATGCGCGATGGTATCGCGGCGGCGCAGCATGGGCAGCGCGAACAAGCCTATCGGCTGTTCAGCCAGTTGACCGAGGACGACTACAACAATGCCAGCGCCTGGGTTTGGCTGTCGGCCACCAGCGACGACCCCGACGAGTCGCTAGCCGCCGCCCGTAACGCGCTGGCGCTAGAACCGAACAACGAGTTCGCCCAGCAGGCCGAGCGGCTGGCGCTCCAGGCTCAGGAGGAGCGCGGTCAGAACACTCTCGAAGCCACGCAGCAGGCGGAGGTGGCAAACGCCGCCGCTAGCGACGCTGCTGTGGATGCCACCCTGCCAGTTGCGGCCCAGGCAGCCGCCAGCCAAGCCGACCGCAGCCTCATCCCCCCATTTCTTACTCAGGAGATGGCGACCCAGAACCCGCCTGCCAATGTCGAGACTGGGCCAGTGACCACCCGCCCGGCCCGCAGTTTCACCTCACGGCTGGAGGAGCGCACCGCAGTGCGGGCCGACCAGCGCGAGATTGAAGCGGCGCGGCGCAAGCAAACCTGGACTACGGCGGCTATCGTGCTGGCGGCGCTGCTGGTGGTGGGGCTGATCATCTATGGTTTGTACAATTTGATCAGCAGCCAGGGCAATAGCACGCTCACCGCCCAGGCCGAGCCGACCGCCACGCCGTCGCCCTCACCCACGAATATTCCTGCTATATTGCGCGTAACTGCGACGGTGCTAGCGCAGGAAAACGCCAATGCAACCGCTACCGCCGATGTGCTGGCAGTAACCGCCACCGCCCAGGCTCAGTCTCAGGCAAATGCACAACAGACGTTCACCGCCCAGACCTTCCCCACTGCCACCCCTGGCCCGGCGGCGTTGGCTTATAACATCGGGTTGGATGCCTACAATCGTCAGCAGTATCCTCAGGCCGCCACCGCGCTGGCCCAGGCGGTGCAACTCGACCGTCACTCCGTTCTTGCCAACTACTATCTGGGCCTGACCGACCTGCAACTGGCGACAGCCTCAGCAGGCTCAGGCACGACCGGCGTGGTGGTGACATCAACTGTGGCGGCAGCTTCACCCATCAGTGGCACAACCACGCCAACCACTGGCACAATCACGCCCGCCGCTGGCACGCCTACGCCAACCACTGGCACGCCTGCGCCTACTGCGGCCACCACATCCAGCGCCAGCTACTTTGACCAGGCCACGAGTGACTTCCGCAACGTGATCGCCCTTGCTCCCAACTGGGCGGGCGGCTACGCGGGCCTGGCCGATACCTATCTGCGCCAGGGTCGTTACACCGATGCCTTGACCTTTGCGAAGCAGGCGGTCAACCTCGATAATGGTCGCCCCGAATACTTCCTGTTGCTGGGCCGCATTTACGATGGTCTGGGCAATCCCAGCGAGGCGCGGAAGGCTTACGATGCCGCCGCCGGTCTTGCTCCGCCCATCCCCGGCGCGACTCCGTTCCCCACCCCCACAAATGCGCCACCTGTTCCTACTTCGCCGCCTGCGTCGCCTACTGCTACTACCGCACCCGGCACAGCGACCGCCACAGGGGCTGCCATCCCGCCGCCCATCGCATCTACAGCCCCGCAGCCGCCTACTGCCACCGCACAATCGGCCCCTGGGCAAGAAGCCGCCGCGCCTACGCCTACCGCTGCCCTGGTGGTAACTGTAGTTGTTCCCTAGCCACGTTCTGGTAAGGTTTCGGTAAGGTATTTAGCCTCAAATTAACCCTTGCGCCTGGTAGTAAATCAGGGTATAATACGGTGTAGAAACATAAAAGCGAAATCGGTTGCGCGGCTTATGCCCCGCAACCGCATTTATCATCCCCCGTTTTTGCAAGCAGATGTGTATTCAAAATGGCTGCGATAGAATTGGGAAAAGGAGCAACGACCATGCCATTCAGCGAACCGCTCTACTCGGCTGACCATATCGAAGAAGTACGTAAGATTGGGCGCATTGCCACTCTACTAAACGAGCTACGCGCTGAGTACGAGGCGCGGCGGCGTGGCGAGACGCTCGACCAGATGCTGGAACGCATCAACGACCTGTGCCAGCTACGAGCCAGTCTTAACGATACGTTGGAGCAGGACCGCCGCGAACATGAGCAGAATGGCGGATTAGCCTAACATGAGTGGAGAAACAAGGATGCGCCCTGCGGGGCGCATTGATTTTGCCTCTCAACGGCAGGCCGGTAATACCATTTCCAGTGGGTAAGGCAGTAAATCGTAGGGGCGGGCGGTGGCCCACCCTGTCGCAGCGCCAACAATGCTGCGATTGTGATCAAGGCCGCGAGGAGGTGAGTGCTAGTTTCGACAAGCATTAGTAGCGCCGCCCCGATCGGGCTGCACTCCAGCCCCCCGGTAACTTGGCGGCGTTACGCCAATCCGCAGCCGCTGTTGAACACCCACACATTGAGCAGCTACCTCTCTGGGAACTTCGCGGTGGGTCGCCATTGTCCAACCATCACAAATATGATTAGTTAATCAATGGTGCTAATTGTGATCCCGCGCTCAAAAAGAGGTGGCTTGCTATGTAGGGGCGCAGATTTATCGCGCCCTGGTGAGCGTGCGATGCGCTCGAGCTAGCGCCATTGATAAGTTAGGGCGCGGAGCCGCCAGACACATCGAGCAGAGTCGCGCTGATCATCGCCCGATCGGGGGCAGGGTCAGCTAGCAGGTAGAGGGTCAGGCCCGGACCTTTGATGGCCGCGCCGCTGGTATCATTGGGTTGCACGCGGGCTACGGTTTTTACCTGGAAGCGAAGCGTAGCGCCCACACTATTCTGCATCGTAACCACCTGTCCCGGTTTGGCAGCAGCAAACAACGCCGCGTTATCCGCGCTATAAGGGATGCCAATGACGTAGGGCAAGGCGGTAGTGGGCAGCCAGCTAGCCTGGCTTGGGTCGTGGTTGAACTGCCAGGTGGGGCTGACCTGGGTCGCCGCCTCTACCGCAAAGTTGGCGTTGCCCAGTTGCAGGGTGCGCGGGGCCGCTACTGCAATGGTTGCGATTGGCGCAGGAGTTGCCGCGATAGTAACGTTGGGGGAGATGATAAGCGGAGGGGAAGCGGTGGGTAGCACAGCGGTCGCCGCATCAGTCGGTGAGGTGATTAGCAATAGGGGGGTGGGCGAGGGGTTAGACAGCGCCACCGCCGATGGCTCGGCGGTGGCGGTGACGGCGGCGGTGACGGTGACGGTAGTCATGCCGGTTGATGGGCCGGGCGGCGCGGGGGGGTCGCTCAGGTTGCCACCGTTGGGGTAGAAGAGCAGGAAGTAAATAAGCAGCGCGGCAACAACGAGAGTAAGGCCGAGCGGCCAGAGGTAATTACGTGGTGGCGCAAGGGGGATGGGCTGCGGCTCTACTACCTCCGCTGCATCAGTTGCGCCATGTGCGCTATGGGCATCGTGGCTCACAAGTTTCCTCCTCCAAAGGTTTGTCCCACTCGATTAGCGTGCTAACCAGGTTCAGACTTGATACTCCCCCACCTAGCCTCCCCCTTTGGGGAGGGTTTAGGGGATACGCTGCGGCAAGACTGGCGGCGGCAAGGCGATGTGCCACTCTGTATTGGTGGTCGCCACGCCGGTGCCATCGTGCTGCGCAATGCCGCTGAACAGGTCGCGGAATATCCCCAGATAGGGGATGCTGATGCGGTGGTAGGCATAGGGGATGATTATACCCCCGCTGCTGCCGCTGGCATCGGTTGTAACATTGGCATCGAGCGTGCCATCGTTGGCAATGAAATCAACCACCAGGTTGCCAATGCCATCGCCTGCGGCGGCCACCCCACTACCGCTGCGATCAACGAAGACGCGCACGGTAATATCGGCCAGGGCCATTCCGTGGCCGGTGTTGGGGAACTGTGGTGGGGTAGGCGGTGGCTCGGTTGGCGTAGTGGTCGGGCTGGGCTTACCCGCGCCAGGGGTTAGCGGTGTGGTGGGGATGGCCGTGGGCAGGGTGGTCGCCGCGCCGCCCGGCGGAGTCGCTGTAACCGTTGGCGCCAGGGTAAAGGTAGATGCGGGCGTGGCGCTGCCGAGCGGCTGCGCGGTAAAGGTGGGCAGCGCGGTGCCATTGGCAGGGGGGGTGGGCGCGAAGGTAGCTGGCGAACCGCCCGGCGCCACCAGCAGGCTAAGGGTGTAGGTACATTCGGCGCAGCCGACATCGCCATTATCCTTGATCTGGGCGTAGAACAGGCCGTCGGCCACCGGGCTGAAGTCAATCCGCGAGGCCAGCGAACCGCCGGAGTCGTCATTAGATGCCACTGGCGCAGTCAGCGAAGATGAGCTGAACAGGTACATATAGGTATCCACCCCCGGAGCGAGGTTGGAGGTGAAGATGCTGTAGGTCTTGCCCACCTTGGCAAAGAACTTCACCCAATCGGCATCGCCAGCGGGGCAGAAGCTATGTTGCTGCGGGCTGTTAATCAGGATCAGGCTGGAGGAGGCTGGCACGCCATCGTTCTCGAAATTATCGAGGCAATTAGCGATGGTTGGCGCAGCGGTTGGCGAAACGGTGGGTGTCTGGCTGGGGCCGGGGGTGGTGGTTGCAGCGGCGGCGGCAGTTACCTCCAGGGTGTAGGTATGGCCCAACCCTCCACCTTGTGGACGCGGATCGAACACCCGCACATAGTAGACACCTGCCGAGTTGAAGGTGATGTTCTCGATGCAGGCGGAGAGGTCGCCGGAGTCGGGGCAGAAAGTGTTGCCGGTGATGAACTGGCGGCTGGTGTTGAACAGTTCAATCCTGGTTTCCGTATCATTTGCAAGGTTCTTGGTGCGGATGGTATAGGCCGCGCCTGCATCGGCGCTGAAGTAGACGTAATCAACATCGCCGCTGAAGGTGCGATCATTTGGGTTGCAGAGGATGTGGTTCTGGGATTCACCAACCCCTATCCTTTGGGCTTGATCAAAGTTGTTGTCTGGCTCATAGGCATCGCTGCAGGCCGGGGTAGCGGTTGGCTGCGGTGAGCCTGTAGCGGTAATGGTGGGGGTGGGGGTGTTGGTCGGGGTGGCGGTTTCGGTCGCGGTGCCTGTGGGTGTAACTTGACCGATCTGCACGGCAGTGAGACTATAACCCCAGTCGGGGCCGAAGCCGCCCAAGGAGTTCTTGTTTACTGCCTGCACATAGAAGGAAGCAGTTACTGTAGGGGTATATACGATAAGGCTGGCCCGCCCGCCACCGCTGTTATCGTCCTGAGTAATCAAGTTACCCGCCGAGTCGTAGAGGGCGATAATCGTATCAACGTGAGCGCCCAGGTTATAAGTATGAATATCATAGACGCTGTATGCGAAGAGGTTGATCTTGACCCAGTCCTGGTCGTTGTTAGGATTCTGGGAACTGCTGCAGAAGGTATGATCCTGGCTCTGCCCGATGACAAGAGGGCTGGCTTCGCTGGTATTGTTGTCCGACTCGAAGATGTCGGTGCAGCCGGTGGGAGTGCTGGTGGGTGAAGGGGTGTCGGCGGGAGCCTGGGGCTTGTTGCTGGGCTGCCCCGGCTGACCGGGTTTTACCGCCTGGCTCGCCTGGCTCACCGCCGAATGTGCCACCAGGCGATGTGGAGCCGCAGGCTTCGCAGCTGGCAGGCGGGTAGCCACGCCTGCTGTGGAACTTGAGGCAGCCGCATCGTTGGATAGCATCGCTGCGCCCAGCAGGAGCATGGCGCAGCACATCGCTAGTAGTGGGCCGATACGCTTCATGGGCGAAACGGTCTCCTCTCGATCAAATCAGGAACAAAGTTGTGGCAGATGGGATAGGTTGTAGCCTGCTGTCTCAGCTGCGTGTGCTATTATCGCACATCCCCATCGCTTACGTCAAGTTAGCAAAGCGGGGGGTGCGCGTCACGTTCTTGCATAGGCGTAGGGGCGGGCAGCAGCCCACCCTGGTGAACGAGCTTTCCTGCGGCCTTTCTGCAAGAACGTGACGCGCACCCAAGCGGGGTGGGGCGGCCCTAGCAGAGCGGTTAATATATACAACGCGCCAGCGGCGCGAAAGGATACAGCAAATTGGCAGATACCACAAATAGCCTAGAACAACCCCACAATGCGGCCATCATCGTCAATATCCACCTGCTGGCCGCTGGGATTGGTACCGTAGCCAGGCATGGTCATCATTGCGCCACACAGGGGGTAGACGAAGCCCGCGCCCGCCGATAGCCTCACCTCGCGCACCGGCAGGGTGAAGCCGCGTGGTCGCCCCTTCCAGCCTGGCTCATGAGAGAGCGACAGGTGGGTCTTCGCCATGCAAATTGGCAGGCTGCCGTAGCCGGATGCCTCGTAGGCGGCCAGCTTCTTGTCCGCATCGGGGCTGTATTCCACCGCCGCCGCACCGTAGATATTGGTGGCAATCGCCTCAATCTTGTTCTTCAGGGGTATGTCGAGCGGGTAGAGGAAGCGGAAATCGCTGGGCTGGTTGGCGGCGGCCACCACTGCCTCGGCTAGCGCCGCTGCGCCCTTCGCGCCATCGGCGTAGTGTGATGCGGGGATGGCGGCAAACGCGCCTGCCTGCAAGGCAATCTCGCGGATGCGCTCCACCTCGGCGGGCTTGTCCTCGGCGAACAGGTTGATGGCGACCACCACCGGCACGCCGAACTTTAGCACATTCTCGATGTGGGCTACCAGATTGACCGCGCCCTCCTCGACCGCCGCCACGTTTTCAACCAGCAACGCAGGATCGAGCGGCTTGCCCGCCACCACCTTGAATCGCCCGCTGTGCATCTTCAACGCCCGCACCGTGGCGACCACTACCACCGCGTCGGGGGTGAGGCCGGAGTAGCGGCACTTGATGTCGGCAAACTTCTCGAAGCCCATATCGGCGGCGAAGCCGCTCTCGGTGACGAGGTAATCGGCGCAGCGGATGCCGATCAGGTCGGCCAGGATGCTGCTATTGCCGTGCGCGATGTTGCCGAACGGTCCGGCGTGTACCAACGCCGGGGTATTATCGAGCGTCTGCAGGAGGTTAGGCTTGATCGCGTCGCGCATTATCACCGTCATTGCGCCCGCAACCTTTAGATCGTCAGCGGTAATCGGCTTGCCGCTCTTGTCCAATGCGACCACGACGCGGCCCATTCGTTCGCGCATATCACGCAAACCACTGGTAAGCGCCAGGATCGCCATAACCTCGCTGGCGGCAGTAATGTCGAAGCCCGACTCGCGGGGAACGCCGTTATCCTTGCCGCCCAGCCCGATTACCATCTCGCGCAGGGCGCGATCGTTGACATCCAACACTCGCCGCCAACTAATGGCATAGGGGTCAATGTTCAGGGGGTTGCCGTGCATAAGGCTGGCATCGAGGAAAGCGGCGCACAGGTTATGTGCGGCGGTAACGGCGTGGGCATCGCCGGTGAGGTGCAGATTGAAGTCCTCCATCGGCACAATCTGGGCGTATCCTCCCCCTGCTGCCCCACCCTTGATACCGAACACCGGGCCGAGTGAGGGCTGGCGGATGGCGATAATTGCCTTTTTGCCGATATGGTTGAGGCCCATGCCCAGGCCGACAGTGGTGGTGGTTTTGCCCTCGCCAAGCGGGGTGGGAGTGATGGCGGTTACATCAATATACTTGCCGCGTGGGCGCTCGGCCAGCCGCGCCAGCGTGGACAGGTTGATCTTCGCCTTGTAGCGGCCATATAGCTCGATGTCGTCTTCGCCGAGGCCAAGACTGGCGGCCACCTCGCTGATGGGGCGCAGGGTGGCCGCCTGGGCTATCTCAAGGTTGCTGGACATATGCTCCTTTATTGGCCGCCGAGCCGCCAGAAAGCGACCGCATCGCTCATCACCTTCAGTGGCTGCTTGCCGTCGGTCTCGCTAATATAGATACCCTGTCCGCCCTGGGCGTTGCCCGTGTACATCAGGGTATTCTGGTCGCCCATCAACGCCACCGGCTGCCAGTTGCCCAGCGTGTCGGTATTGACCTGGGCTAGCTTGACCGGAAAGTTGGGATAGTTGACCTGGGATACCATTATATCACCCATCACCTGTTCGCGGGTAGCCCCGTTCTGGCTGACCACGTAGTAGACATAGGCATCACTGAGGAATTCGGCGGCCTTGACTACCTTGCTGGTGTCGTTGCTAAGGTAGGGATAGGTGAAGAAGTATCCAAAGCTACCCTCATCCAGGGCGGTAAGCGTGTTTGCGGGTGGCGACTGCGCGGCGGAGGGTTGGGCCTGCACATCGAGCAATAGCCCAAGCCCAGTGTTACTGAAGCCGACCATATTCAACTGGTTGCTAATCGGGAAGGTGGCATCGCGCAGCGATTGGGCCGCGCCCGTGCCAGCCAGGGCGAACAGGTGGGTTTCCAGACCCTTCGCCCGCGTGCGTAGGGCAATCAGCAGGCGGGCCGAGTTGGGCGAAACAACAATCAAGGGCTGCAAGGTGCCATAGGGCCGTTCGGCGGTGGAGAACGCGGTCAACTTGCGGGGGGCTGCCCAGTTGCCCGCGCTGGCGGTGTACAGCGTAACGGTAATGCTGGAGTAAGTGCTATAGAGCAGTTGGTCGTTAGCCAGCGGCTGCATATAATAGATATGCTCATCAGGGGTGAAGGCGCGGCGGGACTGGCTGGTAGCGATGCTGTAGGTAAACAGGTCAGCGGAGTTGTCGGTGTAGTAAACGGCCTGGTCGGTATAAGTGGGGAACGCGATGGCATCCACTACGCCAAGCGAGTTTATCTGCACCGCATTACCCAGGCTCACCATGTAGGCCACTGCCGAGGTGGTTTTGCCTGGATCATCGTTGCTATAACCAAAGTAGCCACCATCGAGCGCCAACAGCTTCTTGCCGTCATCCAGCAGGGCCACGCTAATTTCCTGCTGCGGATAGCGGCCCGTGCCTTCCAGTCGCGGCAGGTTGATAGTATAGGTATCGTAGCTTTGGGTATCCTTGACATAGAGGTGCAGGTTGCCGTCGTGCTGATCATCGAAGACTACCAGGCGGCCATCGGGTGAGGTGGCAAGCACCACGCTATCGGCGCGGCTCTCCGGAATCTTCAGGGACACTCCGCCATCGGCCTCCATTACGTACAGGCCATCGCGCTGGCCCTGACCGGCAATACGATAGAGGACGCGGCCATTATCGCGGCGCAGGCGGTTGAGGGTTACATCAACCGCAAGGTAGCCCGGCTCAATCTGGTTGGCACGGTCATAGTAGTAAGCAGCCATCACATTGAGACCCAGGGTTTCGGCGTGTTTGCCCTTACCAAAGAAGTCGTCGAAGCTATTAGCCTGGGCCTGCACCTGCTTTAGGTGGGTGGCAGCATCGTAATATGATTTGGCGGTAAGCTGCTGGAAGAGGCTGACGGCGGTGTGCCAGCGATGCTCGGTCTGCGCCTGCCTGGCCGCCTGGTAGAGATCACTTTCGGCCTGCTGCGCAGTAGAGCCAGCCCAGTTGGTGAGTAGCGCGACGAGCGCGATCAGGGCCACAATCCGTACCGGCCACGACCCGCGCATCGGCTTGAGCAGGCGAGTAAGGTCGAAGCTGACGGTTTCCGCCGCAACCTTGGGTGGAGGGGTGGGCCGTTCGGCCAGGCTCTCCTCGTCGAGTGGCGTGCCACACTCCAGGCAGAAACTGGCATCGGCGTGATTTACGCTTTGGCAGTCGGGGCAAATCATAGTGCTGGGCGCTGAGTGCTGAGTGCTGGGTTTCATAGACTTCTCCCCAGGGAAATGGGAGAGCAGTATAATCGCGGTGGTGCGGCTGTCTCCTATCCTTAATACGCATAAACAGTGTACACGGATTAGAATTGGCCTTCAAAGTTGGGAGCAAGCCATAACTCGTGCGCAGAGCCGTCAAGCACGAAATCGGCGAGACCTAGTTGCAGGCGGGCGGCGGTGAAGGCGTTGCGTAGCAGGGCCATGTTGGTAATCGGGCCGGTGCCGCCTGGCACGGGGGTGAGGTAGCCCGCCACCTGTGCCGCGCTCTCCGCCTCGACATCGCCAATCAGGTTGCCTTCGGCAGTCACGTTGGTGCCAAAGTCTACCACCGCTGCGCCGGGTTTGATCATCGCGCCGGTTATCAAGCCAGGGTAGCCCGCAGCCGCAACCAGAATATCGGCCTCGCGGGTGTACGCGCCGAGGTCAACGGTGCCTGAGTGGCAGGTAGTCACCGTCGCGTTGGCGGCTAGCAGCAGTAGCGACATCGGACGGCCCACCACGTTGCTGCGCCCCACCACCACTGCGTGCTTGCCTGCAATTGGCACATCGTAGCGGCGCAGCACTTCTATGCCACCGAGCGGAGTAGCAGGGCTGATGCAGGGCAACGCCCAGGCCAGCCGCCCGGCGTTGAGCGGGTGCAAGCCATCTACGTCCTTGTCGGGGCGGAGCAGGGCAACCGCCTGCGCGGTGTTGATATGCGGCGGCAAGGGTGTCTGCAAGATAATACCGATCACATCGGGCGCAAGGTTCATCTGGCGGATCTCATGTTCCAGTTGCTCCTGCGGCGCGTCGGCAGGCATCCAGCGTACCTTGCAGCGCAGCCCCACGTTGGCGCACGAGCGGGTCAGGATGCGCACGTAGCTCAGGCTTGTAGGATTCTCGCCCAGGATGATGACCGCCACGGAGAGCAGGAACTCGTCGTCCGCACCCTGCTTCCACCAGGGGTGCCGCGCCCGCCACGCCGTCTCCAACCCACCAATCTCGGCGGCCAGTTCTGCTTTCATTGCCTGGGCTACTTTGCGCCCGTCCATGGGGGTTGCGGTGTGCAATTCTTGCTCCTGAATGTAGAATGTAGATCGTGCTGCAAGGGCAAACCGACGTTCATCCTCTGTGTGCTTGACATATTATACCCGATTTGCGAAGGCTTACGTGTAAATCATTTACTATAACGACTGGCGAGGAGCACACCATTACTCAAACAAGAGGGTTGTCCTAATTAGCACAATGTTAGCACGGGCGGGATAAATCCCGCCCCTACAGCACAACTCAAACCTCAGCACTATCCCTTGACCAGTCCGGTGAGGAAGAACAGCACGTTGGCGGGTCGCTCGGCCAGGCGGCGCATGAAGTAGGGATACCAATCCACCCCATAAGGGACGTAGACGCGCATATTGTAGCCGTCGCTGGCGAGCCGCTCCTGCTCGTCGCGGCGGATGCCGTAGAGCATCTGAAACTCGAAGCGCGAGTGGTCAATCTCGTTCTCGCCCACATAATCCAGCACCGCGCCGATCATCTTCGGGTCGTGGGTGGCAAGCGAGGGATACTTGCCCTTGCTGAGTAGCTGGTGGCTGAGGTGGACATAATTAGCATCCGAATCAGGCTTGTAGGGAAAGGCAAGGCGTGGCCCTTCCTTGTATGCGCCCTTGCACAAGCGAACATGGATGCCGCTGGCGTTGAGCGCCTCGATGTCCGCTTCGCTGCGGTAGAGGTAGGATTGGATGACCGTACCAACGTTCGCATAGCCGTACTCTTCGCGCAGGCAATG
This sequence comes from Chloroflexia bacterium, assembly GCA_038230695.1. Classification (GTDB taxonomy): domain Bacteria; phylum Chloroflexota; class Chloroflexia; order QHBQ01; family QHBQ01; genus QHBQ01. The sequence continues at coordinate 9,323 of JBBRMT010000038.1, read as the reverse complement.
CACGATGGCGATGGTGCGCTCCGTGTACTGCGAGGCTTCCATGTCTATACGCACGAAGATATTGCCCAGTTCGCGGGCGCGGTCCAGCACCTTACGGATATTCTCGATGGTTAGTTCTTCGCTAATATCGAGGCCCAACTGGGTTAGCTTCACCGAAATGCCGCAGTGCAGCTTGTTAGCGGCAATCGCCTCCAGCGCGGCGATGTAGTCGGCAGTGGCCTTCGCGGTGGTCGCCGCATCGCTAACGTTCTCGCCCAGGTGGTCCAGGCTGGCGGCGATGCCCTTGGCGTTGAGGGCGCGGACAACGGCGACTGCATCCTCCAACTGCTCACCAGCCACGAAGCGCAGCGCCATGTGGCGAAACAGCGCCACGCTCATTACAATCTTGTACATCGCCTTGTTGTGCGCCAAATACAGCAGGATGCCTCTCGGCATTATCTTCACTCTCCTTTGAGCGGATACCGCCCCACGCTGGGCGGAATGTAGAATGTAGAATTAAGATTTATCGTTGAGTAGGGCTTGCAGATGGGCCAGTTTGTCCATCACCTGGCCTAGCTGGCGGCTGATTGCCGGGCGGGTGATTGGCTCCTGTGCCAGCGCCCACTCGCGGGCCTCCTCATCGCTGACATCCAGCCACTTCTTCAGGCTGGAAACCCGCAGGCTAACCTTCTGCACTGCGTCACGCGGGCGGCGGGCCTTCTTCGGAGCAACGCCCGTTTCGGGGTTGGCGGATAGCGCATCGGGCGCAGTGGCGGGGTTCGCCAGGCCCAGTTCCTCGGCCAACTTCTCCACATCGGAGGTGCGAAACACCGAGGTCTGGCCCTCGCCGCTCATCACCCGTAGCCGACCTTCGCGCACCAACTCCAGCAACACGCTACGCTGCACCCCGATCATCTCAGCGGCGGCAGGCAGGTAAATAAACTTGAACTTCGAGCGTTGGGTCATAATTCTCCTTGCCCCCTCTCCCTAACCCTCTCCCCCGGTGGGGCGAGGGGATTGCTTAGGCCACCCTCTAGGAAGGATAATATTTATGGCGCAGCCACCAACCGGGGTACGAGTATCTGGGCCAGCGGGTATAGGGCAGTGGGGCTGATCTTCGCACCAACGATAGTGACCTCGGCGACCAGATGGCCGCTGGCGACCAGCAGCACCACAGTAGCGGCGTTAGTGTGGGGGTCGGTATAGGCAAGCACGACGGAGTGAGCAGTATAGTGGGGCGCAGCAGTGACCGCCGTTAGCGGCAGGGTAGAACTTTTCAACCGCTGCACCGCATCAGCCCAGCCCGCATCAGCCCCCGCCGCGCTGGCATAGCTGGCGGCGATGCTGGAGAGCAACGCCACCGCGCCGTTTGGCGCTACGCCGGTAGTGCGATAAACATTGTCGTACCCGCTCTGCCGTCCCCAGGTTTTCAGTTGGGCCAGGCGGGTAGCATCGTCATTGGCAACCGCCTCGTTGCTCTGTTCGCCGCTGCTGGTGGGATCGAGGGTTAGGCCCGCTGGCACCTCATAGGTTTGCAACACCAGCCGAGCCAGCACATCTACCACCTCAGTCGCGGTCGGTGCGGGCAACGGCGTGGCTGACACAGGCGTGCTAGTTGGCGGCAGCGGTGTGCTGGTAAGGGTCAGGGCGGGCGGGCTAGTCACCGTCAGCGGTATGCTGGTGGCGGTTGCGGGCTGGGTACTGGTTGGCGAAGGTCGCATCACAACCGTAACGGTCGCCAGAACGCTAGGTAGCAGCGGGCCTGGGTTGAGCAACGCTCCGCCGGGGCTGGCGCTGGCTGACGCGCTCGGCGTAACTGGTGGCTTGGCAGTTGCGCCCCTATTGTCGCAGGCAGCTAGCATCGAGCTTATTAGCATAAGGTAGACCAGGGCGAAAGACATACGGCGGGCGCTCAACGGTTATTCTCCACAGTTCGCAATCTCACAGGCTGAATAATACCGTAACGGGGGGCTTTTCGCAAGTGGATTACCGGCAATTATGCCTTGTATGTTGGGCTTGGTGAGCCAATAGCCAAGGTTTTGTAGGTGTGTAGATTGGGCCAGGGCGTATCGTTGTTCGCCCTTACAGATACACACCCTCTAATTATCTAACTGGTGTAAGCACTGGCGAACTTTCAAAGTTTGCAACGCTTCACTTACTCGCACCTAGCTCATACCTTATTGACGGTAGCAACAAAGTTTTGATGTTCTCCCCTTCCCACCGGGCTGACGGGAGCGGTCAAAACTTTGTTGCTACGCTGCTCGTACCTCCTGCCTAAAGGCCGCAGCAATCGCCAGAAGAAGCGCGGGTTCAGCACGGCACGGGGGTCGGCCAGATCGCCAATCAACGCGGCGAGGCGGGCGCGGACAGCGGGGCGGGCGGCGAGGCGCGGGGCAATGTAGTTCATCGCTGCGGGGTGGCGCACGAACATCTGCACCAGCTGATCTGCCTGCCGCTTGGCGGCGAACTCGCGGCGACGCGCCTGCCGATAGTGGCGGGCAGTGCGGGCAGCAGCTTCGTTAGCCCCCAGCGCGGGGATAAGTATCTCGGCGGCAAGCTCTGCGCCACGCAATGCGCCATGCACCCCTGCTCCGGTGAAAGGGTCGTAGAAACCGGCGGCATCGCCCAGCAGCAGCCAGCCGGGGTCAGCGGCGCGGCTGACCGCGCTGGACATCGGCCCTACCCCGCGCACCGCGCTGACCCGATAAGCCCCCTGCATCTGAGCGACTAGCCCTGGGAAGCGGCGCAAGGTCGCCTCGAAGAAGGCGGTTAGTCCGCCTGCCTGCGCAATTGTGGCAGGGTTGACATCCACCACCGGGCTGACATTGACCAGCCCACCTGCCAGGGGGTTGAGGGCGCAGTAATCGCTGCCCGCCAGGTGCATCTCGCCCACGTCGCCCATCGTAATGCCGCAGTAATGCGCGGCCAGGCCGAGCCGACGCAGCGGGGGCGGGCGCGTCACCCCCAGCAGACGAGCGATAGTGGACTTTGCGCCATCTGCGCCGACCACCCAGCGGGCGTGGACTTCGCCCAACTGTGGCGAATGCACCCCGCAGACCTGGCCCGCCCCATCGCGCAGCAAGCCGTCAACCCGCACCCCCTCGCGGAAGTCGGCCCCCAGCGCGGCAGCGTGGCGGGCCAGCGCATCGTCGAGGCTAGCGCGGGCGGTGGCGTAGGATGCGGCTGCGGCATCGCCCGCTTCGGTGTAATCAATGGTAAAGCGTTGGCCGGAGGGCGCGACTACAGTCATGCCGCGATGTAGTTGCATCCCCGCCGCTATTACCACCTCGGTTGCCCCCAGTCGCTCGATAATGCCCGCGCTGGCCGGGCTGGTGTACTCGCCGCACGCCTTGGGGCGAGGAAAGTGGGCGCGATCGAGCAGCAGCGTGCTAACCCCGGCGCGGGCAAGAAACCCAGCGCAGGCGCTGCCCCCTGGCCCTGCGCCGACCACGATTACATCGAACTGCAGCATCAATCCGCCGCCACGATCCGCACCGCATAGCCGAACGCAGGCGCGACCAGCCCCGACTTGACGCGGGCGCGAGTAATCTCGCTCTCCGTCGCGCCGTTGACGGTGACGCTGATGCCGCCTTCGTCACAGGTGGCAACCAGTTCGCGGGCCGCGCCATCGTGTTCGTAGTCGAGGCCGTCAGCGATGCGGAGCAGCGCGGCCAGGCGGCTGACCTGCGCCTGTTGCTCCGTTGGCAGCGCGACGTAGGCGGCGTGTTCGGCGCTGGGCAAGTCGCGGCGGTGGTAGCGGGCCACCAGTGCGGCAAGCTCGCGTTCGCGCTTATCCAGACTGGACAGCTTCGCCCTGTGGATTAGCTTATAGGATAGCCGATGGTGATGGCGGGGTCCTTCCACCATGCCCGCATCGTGAAGCAGCGCGGCGTGGGACATGATGGCACGGTCGCGGGCATCGAGGCGGAAAGTGGCGGCAAGCTGGTCGAACAGGCTGAGGGCCAGGCGTTGCACCTGACGGGCGTGTGGCCAGTCGGTTATCGGCAAGTCGGCGGCCTGAGCCAGTTCCAATTCGGTTGGGGCTAGCTGGCGATCGAGCAATGCCCGCCAGTCGGCAGCCAATTCGCGCCAGGCGGCCTTGTCAATCTTGCGGCGGTAGGCTAGATGCTGCTTAAGTAGGGAACCACGACGTTGCTCCAGGCGGCGGTGTGCATCACCCAGCGCGGGCTGCTCCGCCTGCGCCGCATCAACCATGGCGATCAGCACATCGCAGTCGTGCAGGTCGCCAAGTTGGGTTTGCAGGTTCTTGAGCAGGGCGATGGTCGGCTGGGCGGGGGTAAAGTAAGCGGCGAACAGTTCGAGGCTGTAGCGTAGCCGCTTGACCGCCAACCGCTCGTTGTGCAGGTCGGTGGGGTTCAGCGTCTCTAGCGCAGTAGCGCGGGCGGCCTGCTCTTCGTCAAATCGAGCGCGAAGCAGCGGCAATGCTGCCAGGGTCAGCGGCGCATCACCCGGCGCGTCACTATCCGCCGCCAGCGGCAGGGATGCGAGCAGCTTCTTGCGGGCCTCGCCAACCAGGGCAGCGTGATCGAGCCAACCGAGCGCGGCAGCGAGCGCAGCCTGAGCCGCCGCCGCCTGCTGGGCAAGCTGTTCGCGCAGGGGGGTCAACGTCGCGCTGGTATGTTTGGTAGCCGCCCAATCCTCCAGCCGCCCGCGCAGCACTGCCGCGTCGCGGGTTGCGCCCAGCGCGGTGGTAAGCTCACGCAGTTGGTGATGCAGACGCTTGGCCGACTTGCGGCGGGAATATAGGGGTTTGAAGGCAGCATAAGCCGCCCGCAGCCGTCGGGTGGCGACTCGCAGCTTCTTGACCGTCTCACTATCGCTGGGGTCGAGGTCAGCCCAACGGCTATCCATATCGTCAATGCGGGCAGTGGTGAGGGCGCGGGCGGCAGTTGCCAGGGTGGGTGTATAAGCAGATTCTGTTTGATCCATAGTTGGCTCTTTCTGGGGAACCGAAGTCACCACTTCCAATTTGTGGAGTTATTATATAACTTAATCGGGTCGCCAGACAAGGAATGGGCTTCGCTTGAGATACCAGATCGGTTGGAGTACGTAGTTTATCTGTAGGGGGCGATCCGTTGTTCGCCTAGCCCTACAGGGTAAGTCCTATAGCTATTGGCTAGCTCATCAGGGCGGGGGCCACCGCTCGCCCCTACATTCCCCAATTATTTGTTATACATGCGGGCAGGTCAATACTATCCCCGCCCCAACAAATAAGCCTGCTCCAGAAACTCGCTCGCCCGGCGCACCTCACCACGTTTACGCAGCAACTGGGCGTACTCAAAGTAGGTTTCGCCCAAAGCAGCTTCGGCCTGAGCCTGCTTCAGCCGCGCAATTGCCTGCTGGTACGACTTGTCGCTGGCAGCGGAGTCGCCCTCTGCCGCCTGTACCAACCCGACAACCGCCAGCGCCTTGCCCATCAGCGCATCGTCAGCTGCCTTACCCGCATGATCGAGGCAGCGGTTGGCATAATCCTTGGCCTGCTTGAGCAGGTCATCGCTCATCTTATCGCGCTTGAACACCAGGCGGGTTAGCCCGTGCAGCGCCTCGGCGCAGCGGTGGTCGTCGCGCAACTGCTCGGCCACTGCCAGGGCTGCTTCGAGTTGCGCCTGCGCCTCATCCCAATAGCCCTGTTGCTGGGCAACCTCCGCCAGCGTTGTATGGATGGTGATTATCTGGCAAATGTCATATGCCGCCCCGGTTAGCGCCAGGCTACGGCTAGCGTAATCCTTAGCCTGCTCCAGATCGCCCGCTTCTCGCCAGGCCACGCTCAACTTCCAGAAGGTAGCAGCCAGGCGGTCAACATTGTCGGCCTCGGCGGTGAGGGCAAGGGCGGCATTGTAGGCCGCGCTGGCCTCCTCGCTGTGGCCCAGCTTGCGATGGGCGTTGCCCAGCCCCATATAGACAGATAGACGCAGCGAAGGTTCTTTGATTTCGCCACTATGTGCCGCAGGGACGAGCGCGACGTAACGGGCCACGGCAACGTGGGCGCGACCGAACAGCAGTTCGACCTCGGCTTCCAATTGGCGCAGTTTATAGCCAGCTTGGCGCTCATCAAGGCGCAGCACAAGTTCCGCTGCCGCCTGATTAGCTGCCTGGGCCGCGATGCCATCCTTCAACGTGATGTTGATCGCAGCCAGCAACAAATTGAGGCGCAACTGTTGCGCTGGGGATAGCCGCGCAACAGTCAGTTCTTGTAGCGCATCGAGGGCGGCTTGCGGTTGGGCGCTGGCCTGATGCTCGGCCTCATCCAGCTTAAGGTCGGCGGGCAAGTCCGCGTTGACGGCGTGATTCGCGCTTTCTTGGTGGGTCATGCTATCAAGGAAGTAGGCAACCGGCAATTCTAGCCGCTCGGCAAGATATACCAGCGCCCGCAGGCTCGGCTTAATTTTGCCGTGTTCGATGGCGCTGATGTAGCTCTTAGAGAAGGTATCATGCGCCAGATCCTGCTGGGTTAGGCCGCGGGTGATGCGCTCGTGGTGCAGCTTTGCGCCAATCTCGCTTCCCAGCTTGCCGCTGATGCTAACAATGTCTACATTCTGATTTCCCACCTGCCGCTTACCTGCCACTGCCTGTTCAGTTCGGCGGGGCCGTCCCTTCTTGCGTGGTGGTGTCGTCCCCTCTGCCATATAAACTGCGCTCCTGTTCATTACTAATTCGGTTCATAAATAGTCGTCACTAGCATAGCTATTTGGGCAGATGGCATCATAACATAAATTGCTTGGAGATTCAAACAGTGAGTCTAATGACGCAAATAAAACCGCCAGCGTGAAAAGTGAACCGCCCTGGCATAGCCGCTGTAGAAGGGGTAGGATAGGCGCTGGATGTGAATATGACGCGAGTCATGATATAATCAGGGCCAGAACCGCAAACAAGGAGGCAGCACCTGGATAACCATCAACCTGAAGTAGACGCAATGAGCGCGAACGTAAGCCGACTGGCTGGGCAGGTACGCGAGAGCATCGCCAGGGTCATTGTCGGCAAAGGCGAGGCCATCGAGCTACTGCTGGTCGCGCTGCTGGCCGACGGCCACGTGCTGATCGAGGACGTGCCGGGCGTAGGCAAGACCACTCTGGCGAAGTCGCTGGCGAAGTCGCTGGCCTGTACCTTCCAGCGCATCCAGTTTACCCCCGACCTGCTGCCATCGGACATCACTGGCGTAACCATCTACAACCAGAAGACCGAGCAATTCGAGCGTCATCCCGGCCCGGTGTTCAGCCAGATATTGTTGGCCGACGAGATCAACCGCGCCGGGCCGCGCACCCAGTCGGCGCTACTGGAAGCGATGGAGGAGCGCCAGGTTAGCATCGAAGGCACGACTTTGCCGCTGCCCCGCCCATTCCTGGTGCTGGCAACTGAGAACCCGATTGAATTGGAAGGCACCTTCCCCTTGCCAGAGGCGCAACTCGACCGCTTTCTCATTCGCCTCAATCTTGGCTACCCCAGTGAGGAAGAGGAGCGTGGCATTATGGAGCGGTTCAAGCTGGGCAACCCCCTGGCTGCGCTAGAGGCGGTGACTAGCGCAGAGCAATTGCTGGCGATGCAGCAGGCGGTGCGCCGCATCCACGTCAGCGCGGCAATCGAGGGCTACATCCTGCAACTGGTTCGCGCCACCCGTGACCACCCTTCGCTGGAACTGGGGGCCAGCCCACGCGCATCACTGGCTCTGTTCCGCAGCGGCCAGGCGCGGGCCGCAATCCAGGGGCGCAGCTACGTGCTGCCCGACGACATCAAGGCGCTTGCTCCGGCGGTGCTGGTGCATCGCATCATCCGCAGCGGGCGCAGCCGCCTGCGCGGGCGTGACAACGCCGCCATTATCGCCGAACTGCTGGAAAACATCCCCGCGCCAGTGGAGCAGACGGCGTAGCAATGGTGAATGGTGAATGGTGAATGGTAAATGGCGCTGGTATTTCACTTGATACGTGCAAAGGGTTAGATAAAGGCTATGGAAGTAAGAGCCACAGAGCAGCAGGCGCGACAGCGGGGCGGCGGGGCGGGGCAGCAGACTATCCAGCACAGCCCGTTGGGTGGTCGCTTGCGCTGGAGCTACATCGTGGTCGGCGTGCTGCTGGTGGGCGGGCTGCTACGCAATACCCCTCTGCTGCTGCTCGGCCTGCTGCTGGGGCTGGTGGTGTTGGCAGCATGGTTGTGGGCAAAGTACGCGCTGGCAGAAATTACCTACAGCCGCGTACTGAGCGAACACCGTATATTCTATAAGGAGCCGCTGACCATCACCTGCGCGGTGACTAACAACAAGCCGCTGCCGGTGCCGAAGCTGCAGATTGAGGATAGCGTACCCAACGAGTTGCGGCTGGACAACGTAGAGATAGACGTAATTCGCGGCTTCGATGCCACTCTGCCGCTGCTCTACTCGCTGGGCTGGTACGAGCGGGTTAGCCGCAAGTTCGAGGCGCGGGGGTTGCCGCGCGGGGTGTACAACTTTGGGCCAACCATGCTTACCAGCGGCGACATCTTCAGCTTTTTCGTGCGGAGCGTATTGCGCCCCCAGCCCGATGAGCTAATCGTCTATCCCCGCATCGTGCCGATCGAGGCGTTGAACCTGCCCGCCGATATGCTGCTGGGCGATTTCAAGGCGGCGGTGCGCCCGCTGCTCACCGACCCACTGCGTCCGCTCGGCACCCGCGCTTATCAATATGGCGATAGCGCCCGCTTCATCAACTGGAAGGCCACCGCACGGCGGCGTGAATTGCAAACCCGCCTGTTCGAGCCGATCGCCAACCTGCAACTCTATATCGTGCTAAACCAGGAGACCTACGGCCACGTTTGGGAGGGGATTGACACCTCGGCGCTAGAACTGGCGATTACCGTGGCCGCCAGCATCGCGCAGCACGCTATCGAGATGGGCTATCAGACTGGCCTGGAGGTCAATGCCGCCACCCGCGATATGCGCGAGGCGGTGCGCGAAGGCAGTGGCTACCTGTTCGAGCATATGCGCCTGCCCGCCAGCCGCGACCCGGAGCAGCTTACTCGCATCCTGGAAGCGTTGGCCCGCATTGATGGCTGGGGCGGGATGCACCAGCGCGACCTCTTGCAGCGGGTTAGCCACAACCTGCCGATGGGCGCAACCATGCTGCTAATCACCGCCGTGATTGACGACGATGTGCTGGACGAAGTAGCGGCGATTATACGGCGCGGCCATCCGGTCAGCATCGTGCGCGTCGGCAACGTGGGCGTGCCAGTTAGCGAGATTGGCGGGATGCGAATACACGACATTAGCGGGGAGGATTACCGTGAACTGGAATCCCTGGCCTTCGATTAAAACCAGCTTGCAACTGCTGTTCCTCGCGCTGATGGAGAGCGCGTGG
>JBBRMT010000037.1:0-24674 GCA_038230695.1 Chloroflexia bacterium | reverse complement strand
GCCCACTGCGCTACCGCAGCCACCTCAGCCTTACCCCTCGCGGCGAGAGGGGTTGGGGGCGGGTAACAAAGCCGCCCAGCCATCCGCCCCCTTGACCGGCGAACAGATGCCTCTGCCGATCCTGCCCAGCCCCAACCACAATCTGTGGCAACTGCCGCCGCTCACCTTGCTCGACAAGGTGGAGAGTGGGCCGGTCAGCGAAACCACCAACCTCAAGCGGATGCAAACTATTGTGCAGACGCTCGGCCGCTTCGGCTTGCCAGTCGAACCCGGACCGATCAATACCGGCCCAGCGGTGACGCAATTCCTCATCTCGCCCGGAGACCGCACCGTGGGCAGCCTGAAGGATCCGCGTCTGGAGCGGGTGCGTGTCGCTAAGATCGTCTCGCATTCTAATGACCTTGCACTTGCTCTGGCCGCGTCCAGCGTGCGTATCGAAGCGCCAGTTCCCGGCCAACCTTACCTCGGCATCGAGGTGCCGAACGAAAGCTCGGCCATCGTCGGCCTGCGCGATTTGCTGGAGAGCCAGACGTTCATCAAGGCGTTGCCCAAGAGCAAGCTGCTGCTGGGGCTGGGTAAGGATACCATGGGCCGCAGCGTCGTCACCGACATGGCCCGCCTGCCCCACCTGCTAATTGGTGGTTCCACCGGCAGTGGCAAGTCGGTCGCGCTCAACTCAATAATCGCTGGTTTCCTCTTCCAGCACACCCCCGACACCCTGCGGATGCTGATGATTGATCCCAAGCGGGTCGAACTGACCAACTTCAACGGTATTCCCCACCTGCTCCGCCCCGTAGTAGTCGAACTGAAGCACGACAAGGATGATGAGGGCAGCCACGGCCCCAACAACCCCCGCCCCCTCACGGCGGTGGAGGTGTTGAAGTGGGCGCTGTGGGAGATGGAGCGACGCTATCGCCTGTTTGCCAAAGGCCACAAGACGGGTGAGACTAGCATCGTCAGCTTCCGCAACCTTGAGCAATATCACGCCGAGGCCCGCAAGTCGGATAGTGGCATGGAGAACCTGCCCTACATCGTGATTATCATTGACGAACTGGCCGACCTGATGCTGACCGCGCCGGAAGAGGTGGAGACCGCCATCTGCCGCCTGGCGCAACTGGCCCGCGCCACCGGCATCCATCTGATTATCGCCACCCAGAGTCCGCGCGTGGATGTAGTGACAGGGCTAATCAAGGCTAACTTCCCCGCCCGTATCGCTTTTGCGGTCGCCTCGATGATTGATAGCCGCGTCATCCTCGACCAGCCCGGTGCGGAGAAGCTGCTGGGCCGCGGCGATATGCTCTACCAGGCTCCCGATGCCGACAAGCCGGTGCGCCTGCAAGGCACCTTCGTCTCTGATGCCGAAACCGAGCGGGTGGTCAACTACTGGCGCAAGCTGGCGGGTGATGTAGCCGAGTCGAAGGGGGTTGACCCCGCGCCGATCGCCGTCCCCAAGTGGCTGAACGATATCGAGAGCGGCGCAAACCCCGATGCGCTCGACGAGCAGGAGGCAGATGAGGGTTTGTTCAAGCAGGCGGTAGCCATCGTCCGCAAGCACAACTTTGTCTCGGTTGCGCTGTTGCAACGCCGCCTCAAGCTGGGCTACAACAAGGCTTCCGCGCTGATTGATCGGCTGGAGCAGGAGGGCATCGTCGGCGCATCCGAGGGTGGCCGCCCCCGCCCGGTGCTGCTCACCGAGGACGATGGCGGCATGGCTGAGGTGGTTATACCGGGGCGGATGAGTACAACTGATAATGGCGATGAGGATGAGTAAGCCAGCGATTTAGACAGATGTTAGACTTCTGTTAGATAGCACCCCGCAAAGGTCGTATTCTATTGACCGTCCATTTATGGGCGGTCATATAATGTACCGCAAGAACGGCAGGGCAATGACCAGTGCAGCGCCAGTCCGGTGCCATGATAACATACCCATATTATAAAGGAGTCAATAATGAGCGAAACTAACTTTCCCACTCTCTACGCATGGGTAGGAGGAGCATCAGCCCTGGAGCGGCTCACCACCGTCTTTTATCACCATGTTCTGGCCGACCCGCTGCTGCGTCCCATTTTCGAGTTTATGCCTGCGGATCATCCCAAGAAGGTAGCCTTGTGGCTAGGGGAAGTGTTTAGCGGCCCTACCACATATACGAACGAACTGGGCGGCTATCCTCATATGCTGGGTAAGCACCTGAATCTGGGGCTTAAAGAAGAGCAACGCGCCCGCTGGATACAGCTTATCGCCTACTCAGCCGATGAAGCGGGGCTGCCCTCAGACCCTGAGTTTCGCTCGGCGATGCTTGCCTATCTTGAATGGGGGACCCGCATCGCCCTGGCAAACTCACAACCTGGCGCTAATCCCCCGCCTGAAGCGCATACCCCGCGCTGGGATGGGGTGAAGCCCCGCCTACACCCCCCTTTCCTGATAGGCTAAACCCCGCTGCAACAGCTTCTGTGGGTGAACACGATTGAAAGCGACAGGGCGCACAGCCGTGCGTCCCTACGCATAAACCCCTCTAATGCCTCATACCTTGCCAAACTCCGCCATCACCTGCTCGGCAAAGCGCTGCACTGGCTCCATGCGGTAGGCATCGAGCAGGTAGATGACGAAGTATTGCGCGCCCGCCTCCTCGATCTGCTTCAGGCCGTTGACGATGTACTCGGCATTGCCCAGCAGCGTGTTCTTGCGAACATCCTCCAGGCTGGCTTTGCCCCGCACCGGTTTGGTCAACGCCTCAGCTTCAGCATCATTCTCGGCGAAGCCGACGAACACCTCGGCGGTGCGCTGGATTTCGTCGTAGTTGCGGCCCACCTCCGCGCAGTGCTGGCGCAGAATGTCGAACTTGTGCCGATAGGTGGCGGGGTCAATGCCGCCAATATTGCAGGCATCACCAAACTTGGCGACCAGCTTGAGCGTACCCTGTTCGCCGCCACCGCCGATTAGCAGCGGTATATGCGGCTGCTGCACCCCCTTCGGCTCGTTGATCGCCCCTTTTAGCTGGTAGTATTCACCCTCGTACTCGGCGTGATCCTGCTCCCACATGGCGCGTATAACCCGCACCGCTTCAGCCAGGCGGCGCATCCGTTCGCGGGTGTTGGGATAGCCAAAACCGTAACCCAGCCACTCATGCTCGTACCAACCCGCGCCCAGGCCGAGGATCAGCCGCCCGTGGCTCATCACATCCACCGTACTTGCCATCTTCGCCAGCAGCGCGGGGTTGCGATAGCCATTGCAAGTTACCATCTGACCGATCTTCACTCGCTGGGTATCGCGGGCCAATGCCGCCGTGCTAGTCCAGCACTCGAACACCGCCTCTAGCTCTGGAGTTGGCACGGTATGAAAGTGGTCGTAGAGCCAGATTGAGTCGTAACCGAGCCGCTCCGCCTCCTGCGCCACCTGCGTCATTGTCTCATACTTCTCCACTGCACCCTTGACGTTCATCAGATCCATCCTCCAACCCTGCGGCACCAAAAGACCAAAGTTTGTCGCCATTATAAGCCTCCCTCTGATTTGTGTTGTGTAGCGATTTGGATTATATCACGTTTGCGCCGCTAGCCTCTCACAACGAACCCCCCGCTCGCGGGGGGGCTTTATTGCTCAATGCCCAGTTTAGCTGGAGATAGTTTGCCTGTAGTCGGAGTGGGCAAGATTGACAATATGTTCGACTACGATGCTGTTCACCACATTGCCTACCCCATCAGTATTACGGGTGGTCTCCTCGATGTCCTTGCGTAGCTTGGGATTGCTCACCACGCCATCAAGATACACGATGCCATCCTCGACCTCGACTCGCACATCACTGGTGTCGCCTGCAACATTTTTCAGCTTTTTGCCCACATCGGCAGTCAGTGTGTCGTCATTGATATGCTCGTCCATCACACTGCCTCCTTCCAATTTGGATTAGCAACTTTGTTGCTACATTTTGTAAAAGATATAGAGGCACGAACTGTGCCACGTCTGGTTGCATCACACTATGCCCGCTAGCTGGCTCGATTGGTAGGGGCGAATAGTTGTTCGCCCTGCTGCTACTTCGTGCCATGCTTACGTCCTTGACGAAGCGACGCATAGCTGTTATGATAGCCGCGTTGCCCATAAGAGGCGTTGATTATGAATGAAGAACTAAACTATCCAGATGAAGTAGTTTCCGAAGCAGCGGAGCGCGAACCGCTGTTCGAGCAAGGGCTTGCCCCCGGCAGCGCGGCTAGCAGCGCGGAATTGCCCGATCAGATGTGGTTGGAGTTCGGCGACGGCTCACCCGTGCTGCTAGCCGACAGTTTCCGCCAGCGTGGAGCGAGGCTGCTGGGCCTGACGGCCTATCCCACCCAGGGTGAAGCCACCGTCTGCTACCATTACGTGCTACCCACCGCCACGGGCGAAAGTGTGTTCAATGCCAAGTTCAACACCCGCAATCGGCTGTTGCCCTCGATTGCCGCCATCTACCCAGGGGCGGGCTGGCAGGAGGGCGCAATTGGTGAACGTTACGGCGTAGTCTTTTCCGCTGAGGCGATGCCGGTAGCCGGGATGTTGAACTCATGAGCTACGTGCTGCATCTGGAGCCGCCCGCCGCTGGCCTGCCCGCCGATACCCATTTGCAGATTGATGCAGACGGAAACCGCGCCCTGTCGGTGCAGTTTGCGGTCGAGGATCTGGGCCACCGCGAGGAGGATGCCGCCAGCAACGTCAGCGTATACGAGGCTTTGAACATTGTGGCCGCGCAGGGGGGTGATGCGCCCATCGCCCGCACCCTTGCCTTTGCCCTGGCAGTGGAACGGCAGCGGCTCGATCCGACCAGCCGCGCCCAGCACATACGCCTGATTGCCGCCGAGTTGGAACGCACTCGCCGCCACATCGCTATCACTGCCGCGATCCTGGAGGCAGTGGGGGCGGCTAGCTGGCATGAGCGGCTGATCAGTGCGGGCCGTCTGCTGGATGAGGCCCACGCTGTCTCCTTCCCCCCTGTGGACGCGCCGTTGGTCATCATTGGCGGGGTTAGCCGCGACCTGATCGCGCCCGATGCGCTGCTCGACGGCATCGTGCGGGCCGAGGGTCTGGTGCGCCGCCTGTTGGAGCGGCTGATCCGTGATCGTGTGCTGCTCACTCGCCTGGTAGGAGTGGGGCTGCTCACCCGCGAGGATGCAGTCAACTTTGGCGCAGTCGGCCCCTTTGCCCGCGCCAGCGAGGTTGCGCTGGACACTCGCTCTGGCGCACCCTACGCCGCCTATGCGGAGGCGAATGGCATGGCCGAGTTTCGGGTCAAGCCAGTGACGCAGAGTGGCGGTGATGTGTTCGCCCGTCTGGTGGTGATGATGCTGGAGTCGCTCGATGGCCTGCTGCTGGCGCGACAGGCGATTCATGAGCTGACTGAGCGCGACGAGCGCCTTGCACCCACGCCCAAACAACGCTTGCAATTCATCGTTGGTGATGTGATCAGCCGGGTGGAAGCGCCGGGCGGAGAGTTGCTTTGCTACCTGCGGCTGGGCGACGATGGGCAGGTTGCCAGCTTGCGCTGGCGCACTCCCGCCCAGGCCAATATGCCACTCGTCCCCCAGCTACTAACCGGCCAGGAGCTTGCCGACCTGCCCCTGATCATGCTCTCGGCGTACCTATGAACGGGAGGTAGAAAGTAGAAGGTAGAATGGTGTTATTGATATGGCTTATGGTGTGATTGTCTACGATAGTCGAGTTAATCAGGGTGGGGGCGAACTCTCCCTGCCGCGTGAGATGGTGGTTGATACGCTGCTGAAGCTGGGAGCAACGGCGCGGGGTGGCGGGTGGTACTACCTGACACGGCGACAGGGTTTCGTCAAGTTCGCACTGCCAGACGGTGAAGTGCGCTACCTGACAGTGGAGTGTCCCAACGTGACCCGCGCCAGCTTCGCCCTTGCCGCCGAGGCGCTAACTACGCTAGCCGCCACGCTGCCCCACCTCGAACTGGCCTCGCCCGCCAGTGGTACAACCCTTGACCTCGACGCTAGCAGCGACGAGCAGATCATCAGCTTCCTGATGACCGACTGGCGCGGCGGGCTGTCCTGCGCGATCAGCGTGCTGCGCCGCGAGTTAGTGCTGAGTGCTGAGTGCTGGGTGCTGGGTGTCGCGTGAACAAAGTTACGACGATTCCCCCTCCCGCCGGGAGGGGCTGGGGGTGGGTCAGTGCAACGCGACTCGCACCATCCCCTACCCCTCCCGGTGGGAGAACATCAGAAACTTGTTTTATCTGTGATACTGAGCGCTGAGTATTGAAAGGGCGAACCATTGTTCGCCTATCTTAAATTGCCTATGCCTACATTGCCCCCATATTCACCGCTATTCATACTGCTGATTGCCTCGCTAGTCTGCTGGGGTGGCGGGCTTGTGCCTGGGCTACGCCGCTGGGTCGGCTGGCTGGCAACCCTGGCGGTGGCCGCCGCACTTTTGGCGTTCACGGTGAGTGACGGGGCGGTAGCGGCGCGTTGGTTTGCCGCGCCAGGCGGCGATGTGGCGCTCAAGTTGATCAGCGACAGCCTTAGCCAACCGTTCGCGTTGGTAACGTTGGTGCTGGGGGGGCTGGCGCTGCTGGGCAGCATCGGCGGAGCGCATGGCAACGGATTTTACCCTTTTGCCCTGCTGCTGATTGCCGCGCTACTCGGCATTTATCTTGCCGCCGACCTGCTGCTGGCTGTGCTGGCCTGGAGTGTGGCTGCCAGCGCCGGTTGGCTGTTGACCGTCAATTCCGGGGCGCGGAGCGAGGCGCAGGGAAGGGCGGTGGGCGCAACCATGGCCGGGTTGCTGCTATTGGGTGGGGTTGCCTATCTGGGACGATTGAACGGCGGGCAGCTCGACTATGCCGCACTGGTTCCCGCCACGGTGATTGCCACCGCCCCATTGGCCCTGCTGCTAGCTGGTATCCTGCTCGGCGCAGCGCAATACCCGCTGCTGTGGGTAGCCAGCGATGAAGCGCGACCGCACTGGGCCAACCGTGCGCTCGTCTACGGTCTGGGCCTTGGTCTGCCGGAGGTCTATCTCGTGCTACGGGTGCAGCAACTGGCTGCGGCGGGCAACTTCAGCCTGCCCGACTGGTGGTTCACTAGCCTGGCAATCGTTGGGGGGTTGACTGCGTTGCTGGGGGCAGCCTTCGCGTTGCACGTCCGTGCGGGCGATGCCTTCACCGCATTGGCGGTATCCGGTAGCGGGTTGGTGTTCTGGGCAATTAGCTTGCACAGCCCTACCGCTAACGCCGCCGCGCTGCTGCTGGCAATCGGCCTCGCCTCGGCGCGAGTAACCCTGGCGATCGGGCTGGCGAGTACGCAACGCCTCACTGCCATCGTCGGTGGGCTGACCCTGGCGTTGCTGCCACCGTTTGGCGGTTTCATCGGCCTATGGCTGCTTTTCAATGTCGCCTTGCAACAGGGCAATCGCCTTGGGCTGTTCCTCATTGGCGGGGTTGTGCTGCTCACCTTGCCTGCCGCCGCCGCGCTGATCGCTGGGTCAAGGGGTGTAGCCGACCCTCCAGAGGAAGCCCAACCCAGCCGCCGCCTGCCCGCAATCGCGCCATTGCTGGCCCTGCTCGGGCTGGCGGGTTTCAGCCTGGCGTTGGGCCTGGCCTCTCCCCTGCTCGATTGGCTAGCGCCTCCCACGCTAGCGCCGCTAATCACGCTATCGGCGCAGTCTCAGGCTGGCCTCAGCATCACGGTCACTGGCGGGCAGTGGTTGGCCTTGCCTGCCGCCCTTGCGCTAGCGCTGGGCCTGCTGCTCTGGCTGGGGCTAATCTTTCGCGCACGGGCAACAACCACGCCTGCGCCTGAAGCGGGAGGGATGGCCGCTCCCGATGTGCTAGCCTCGCTCGATCTATATCTGCGCCCGCTGCATTGGCTGCAGCCCAGCACATGGGCGGGCTGGCTGGCACTGGCGGGCGGCTATGCCGAAGGCGGCATGGCTCACCTCGACCGGGTGCTAGAGGGGCGTTACTATTTGCTTGTAACTGCATTGCTGCTGCTGGTTGCCCTGCTGGTGATCAGCCGCTAAGACGAATGAAGAAGGTAGAAGGTAGAAGGCAGAATGAAGAGTGGAAAAGCGGGATGTTGAAGGCGGAAGAGAGTGGCGCAGGTTGAGTGGCGGGCCAGGCTTTGATTCTACATTCTACATTATAGCTTAAGAAATGGGGGTTTGGTTGCCTAATCTGATTGCCGCTGGCTTGATCCTTACTGGCGTGTTGCTGGTGTTGCTGCGCGACTGGCGGCTGACTATACCCGCACTGTTGGCGCAGTACCTGCTGCTGGGCCTGTTGATCAGCATCAGCCTGCCTGCCGACCTACGCCTGGGCGTGGATCTGAATAGCGTCGCGCTGATCGAGGCGGCCACTGGCCTGACCGTGACCTTGCTATTCTTCCTCACCGCCAGTGCCGCAGTGCGTAGCGACGTTACCTCACAGACTTACGCCGGGCAGGAGCTTGACGAGTTCCAGCAGGCGGCGCTGCGGCGCCAGCAGCGACGAGTGACCCGTGATGCCGCCGAAGCCCGCGCTAACCGCCGCGCTATTGCAGGCGAGTTCCTGCTGCCCGTCGCCGCGCTGCTTATTTGCGCCACCGCAGCCTACTCCCTCAGCCAGCTATATCCCCTGGGCCAGAACCTGCTCGATGACTTTAGCTTCTACTGGGTAGTGCTGTGCGGCCTGTTCACCCTGCTGCTGGCCCACGACTTGATCAAGATCAGCATTGGGCTGATGACATTGCTCAACGGCCTCGGCTTGCTGCTTGCCAGCCTGGGTCAGCGCCCTGGCCTGCTGGTGGAAGGCACACAGGCGGCGGTGACGATTGGGTTGGCTACCGCGCTCAGTTACCTATGGCTAACCTTGCATTCGCGGCTGCGTAGCCTTAACCTCGACGAGGTGCTGCGTGGTGACGACTGAACTGTTGGCGGTAATCGCCGCGCCCGCGCTGGCCGGGATACTGGCAATTGCCTTCCGTCGCCAACCGCTGGTGCAGGTAGTGGCCGCTGCCGCTGCGCTGCTGCTGCAACTTGTCTTGCTCACGCTGGTGGCCGATGGACAGTACAGCTTTACCACTGAGCTTGTGTTGCGGGTCGGGCCGATTGAGCGATTCTTCATCGCCGCCGCCGATATCCCTATCGTGGCCGCATTGCTCTACCACGCCCGTGTTGCCGATGAAGGCCGCAAGTTCGTCGCGGTTGCGATGTTCACCAGCGCCTCAGTCAGCGCGGTTGCGCTGGTGGGCGATAGCTTTGTGGCCGCCTTTGCCCTGCTCATCGCCAGCGTGGCTCTGGCGATCGGGTTGGTTGACGAGCCACTGCGGGCGGTCGAGACCCCCCCTGGTAGCGCCCCACTGCCGCCGGTACGCCCCTTCGCCGCTGCATTGCGCTATCTCAGCCTCAGCGTCTTCGCCGCCGTCGCGCTCGGCTTTGCCCTCATCCTATTGGCCCGCTATACCAGCAACCCCGATCAGGGTGCGCTGCTGAAGGTGACGTTTGCCTTCCTGGTCGTAGGCTTGGCCTTGCGCCTCGCTGCAGCCCCTTTTCACCTCTGGTTGCCCTCATTGCTAGACCCAGCGCGAGGCAGCGGGCTGCTTGGTTTGCTCACCGTGGGGGCGTTGAGCGGCGCGGCGATCCTGTTCGCGGCGCACACCCTGCTCGATCATCCATCACTGCTGCTCCAGGATCAGTTTGGCCGTACCGCTGCCAGCGCGGGTGCGCTTGGCTCGGCCATCCTCGGCGGGTTGCTGGCGCTGGGGCAGGGTGAACGGCGGCGGCGATGCCTAGCCTATCTTTTCATCAGCGATGCGGGTTTGCTGCTGTTCGGGCTGGTCAGTGGCACGGCAAGCGGCTTCAGCGCCAGCCTCGCCGCCGCTCTGGGTTACAGCCTGGCCGCGCCTTTGCTGCTGCTATCCTTTAATCTTCTCGATGGTGGCAGCCTGATCGCCCGCGCTGGCCTGCTGCTTGGCGGCCTGTCGCTGGTTGGGCTGGCGCCAACCTATGGCTTCGCCGCCCGCTGGCTGCTATTTACCGCCGCCGCGCAACTCGGCCTTGGTTGGCTGCTGGCTACGCTAGCCGCCGTGCTGCTGATGCTGGCAGCAGCGGCCCGTAGCTTCGTGCCACTATTGTTTACCCCTACCATGCCCGTCCGAATACCTTCTGATCGGCTCTGCCTGATCATAATCATCATACTCGGTGCGATCATCATTCTGCTAGGTATCTACCCTGCCCCCATCCTTGACCCGATTAGCGTCTGGGTATCAGCGCGTGGGTTCCTGCCTTAAGGGAAGGTAGAAGGTAGAATTGTGCGCGTCATTGTTCTTGCCGAGCCAGCGTCTGTAGGGGAGAACCATTGTTCGACCTGTTGGAGTATGCAAGAACATGACGCGCAACCAGTTAGAATCATACGCTGTACAATTCAGATGTTATATTGTACAATAACACCGCCTTGATTACACCAATCATAAGATTACGCCTCATTGTTTCAACCACCAAAGGAGGTAGTACCAAATGACCCGCCATGTTCGCCTCTCCCGCTGGGTAGCCTGCGCCGCCGTCCTCAGCATGATGTTCATCACCCTCACTGGCATTAGCCGTGCTGATCAGACTAGCCAGTGGCCCACCACCTGGAGCAAATATCGCCTCGATCCCAGCAACAATGCCGTTTTTGGCGACCCCAGCCAGGCGGTGCGCTGGAAGACCACTAGCAATAACGTTCCCTTCACTAACGTATCCGTTGCCAATGGCATCGCTTACGTTGGCGATATGAACAACGCGCTAACCGCCTACAATGCGACTACTGGCGCGTTGCTGTGGAACGCGCCAGTTAACAACTGGATTATGAGTGACCCGATTGTGGCCGAGGGCAAAGTCTTCGTCGGCAGCGGCGATCGTTACTTCCATCGTATTACCCAGGACAACGGCGACAAGGGCGGGCGCGGGCAAACCATTCTGGTACGCGGTAATGGCGCGAGCGCCATTTACGCCTTCGACGCTCAAAGCGGTGCGAAGGTCTGGCAATATAACACCGAAGGCGGGAATATGCCCACTGCTGCCTACAAGGATGGCGCAATCTACTTTGTCAGCGGCGACCGGATGCTGCGGGCTTTGCGGGCCAGTGATGGCGCGCTTATCTGGCAACTAAACCTGGGCAGCTACATCAGTATGTCCTCAATTAACATCGTTGGCAACATTTTGTACATCGGCGGGGCCGACCCCAACGCCATCTATGCAATTGACATTACCACTCGCAGCATGACCTGGTCGAAGCGCACCACTGGAGTAGAATTGGGCGGCATGGACGATTGCTCCATGGCCTACGCTGATGGCCTGCTTTTCAGCGACTCGGTTATTCGCCTCAACGCCGACGGCAGCTACGGCGGCCACGGCATTTATGCCTTCGACGCGAGCAGCGGCAACCTGGTATGGTCATTCGATGAGGGCGATGCGGCGATGATTGATGACAACAAGTGCGGCGTGCCTGTGGCTTACAACGGAGTAGTCTACGTTGGCAGCCCGGTGACGAAGGCGATGTACGCGCTCGATCAGAAGACTGGCAAGCTGCTGTGGAAGAAGGACGCAACTGGCGCGATACGGGGTGGTTCGGTCATCTACAATGGCAAGCTATACTTCGTCAATCTGGCTGGTAGTCTCTACACCCTCGACCTGGCGACTGGCACGGAGATCAAGCGCCGCGACCTCGGTGGTAAGGTCAGCCCCCAGGGTCTGGTTCTAATCAACGGCTCCATCTATGTTGGCACTAAAAAGGGAGATATGTTCGCCATCCCCCTGCAGGACTTGCAGTAATACCCGTTCGCCTGGGTGATACGGTAAAATCAGCATTGTTGGCGCTGCGTGGCGGGCCACCGCCCCTACGATTTACCGCATTACCCGCTGGAAGTGGTATAAGTTTTAGTTCTGAGGGCTGAGTTTTAAGTTAGGATTTACACCACTAGGGCGCACTAATGTGCGCCCTTGTTGTTTGCAATAGCGAAACTCAAAACTTAACCGCAGCGTGACTGCGCCGCTGCCATCAGCGGTGTTCAGCCGTGCGCCGCTGGGCAGATACATCCCCACCTGTATCTGATAAGTAGAGAGATTGACACCAGCGGGCAGAGACACATCCTGCTCGTCTACCACCACCTCCCCTGCTTGCCAGTGGCTGGTAGGATAAGCGCCGGAGCGCGGAGGGGTGTCGCGCTGGGCGATAGTCGCGCCTTTGGCATCCAGCAGGTGGACGAATACGTTATAGTCGGCCTTCAGCAGCGTATCGCAGCGCCAGTAGAGGGTGAGTGGCAGGCTACCGCCCGCCTTACCCACGCCTACATCGTACCCCAGCAGCGTGATACTACCGCCGCCCACTTCGGTTAGCGTGACGCTGAGGGGATGTTGCGGTTTAACCATCGTTGCGCTGGGCCGCTGATAGCCGGTGCGATAGATGCGTATGGTTGGGCCTGAGCTAGTCTCGCTACGGGGGTACTCGACCGCCAGATAACGCGCGGCGGTCTTGAACCAATTGGCGTAGCCAGCCACTTCGCTCTGGTAAGTCTGCGGATCGGCCAGGAACTTGCCATAATAGCCCTCGCTTACCACCACGTAATCGTACCGTTGCTGCCCATACCAGCTAATATCGTGGCCGATTGCGCCATCGCCCCCCTCTATTATATAGCGATCGGCAGGCAGCAGCAGCGAAAACGGCTCCAGCCAAAGCTTGGCTGCGGGTGGCGCATTGCTGTTCAGCCAGCCGCTTGCCAGGGTGCGCGTGTCTGTGCCGCTGTTCTTCGCATCGTTCTGGAACGCTGCCACGGCTGGCGCGGTCACGCTGACAATGGCGATTAGCGCAAGTCCCGCCATCAACGCGCGCTCTGGCAACTGCAACTTGCTGCTAACAAACATATCACGAAGCCAGCCCAGCGGTATCGCGGCGAGGAGTGCGACAAACGGCAGCATCGGCAGCAGGTTGCGGGGAAAGACCACGATATACTGGCTCATGGTGATGAAGTAGGCAATGGGGAACGATAGCAACACCACATCGGCGGCACGATGCCGTATCACAGCGAGAATCAACCCCAGGCCCGCCAGCAGCGTCACCAACTTGTCCCCTCCCCATATGGTGGTCAGATAAGTCAGCCAGGGCTGATCCGACTGAAAGCCCTTATGCCCCGTGACTTTGTAGTGGGTGATGACCGACTGAATATCCTTCAGCGCGTTGGAGAAATCGAGCAGCACAAATGGGCTGGTCAGCACGAACGCGGCCACCGCTGCGCCGATTGCCAGCCACAGCCGCAGGCTAAAGAAGCGGGCTGGTCGCCAGCCTACCGCGTAGCCATGCGCCAGCAGGAAGGGCAACCCGATTATCGCGGCATTGTACTTCGTCCCCACCGCCAGGCCCATCGCAACGCCCAGCCAGACGTAGTGCTGAGTGCTGAGTGCTGAGTGCTGAGAGGGTTGATTGTCGTAGGGGCGGGCGGTGGCCCGCCCTGCCTGGGTTGCACTGAATTGCGCCCCTACAGAGACATTATTGGGGCGGGTTTTATCCTGCCTTGCATTTGCTGGCAACAACCGCACGATTAGCAGGAAGGCTAGCGCGGTGAAGAACATCGCTGGCACATCGGTAGTGATGAACTGCGAGTTGAGGATGCTGATGCTGTTGAAAGCGATGAACAGGGTCGCCGCAAGTCCCACAGCTGTGCCATACAACCGCCGCCCGGTGACAAACACCAGCAGGCTAGCGCCTGCGCCCAGCAGCGCAGTTAGCATCCGTCCCCATAGGTAGAAGTCGGTGGGCAATACGCTGGCAAGGTTGACTGGCTGGCCGATCAGCCGCTGCCATAGGATGCGTATCCCATAGAGCGCCGCCTGCATATAGTAATACAGGGTGGGATAGACAAAGTAGTGGGGGTTGAGGTCGCCGCTTTGCAACATCTTCAGCGCCTTGTCGGCCACGCTTGGCTCGTCGGGCTGGTCGGCGTAGGGTAGGCCAAAGCCGATACCATAGACACGCACTGCCAGGGCGAGGATGAAGATGGCAAACGCAATCGTAATTATGAGTTTTGAGTTTTGAGTTTTGAGTTCAGAATCAGCTGTACTACGAGTCACTTTACTATCCTTCACTTTTCATCGGGTGTGAGTTATCAGTAGGGACTATGACTAACTCAAAACTCAAAACTCATAACTTCTGTAGGGCAGTGATGCGCACCCGCGAGGCAGCTACGTAATCGGCATCCTTGATGCTGGGCAGATTGATGTCGGCGTTTGCCAGCGCAGCCTTGATGGCCGTGTCGGCCAAAATCTGGGCAACGTAAGCATCGCTGGCGGCGTTGGGGTTGCCGTGCTGCTGCGCGGTTTGGGCCAGGGCATGGAGAGGCGCGGCGGCCTCGGCGATTGCCAACGGCACCTCCACCGCCTGCTTGAGCGCGGCTTGAATCGCCGCACTGCGAACGGTCTTCTGCTCGTCGGTATCCTTGGGCAGCCTGTAGCTGGCGATCACCGCACTGTAGGCGTTGGTATCCTGCTCCATCAGGGCAGTCAATTGGGTTCGCAACTGCTCGGCCTGGACCACTGTCTGGCGCATGATCGCCTCAGCATCCTTATACTTGTCGTTGCCTACCGTCAGGTTGCAAACCATGCTTACCAGCGCGGCAGCCATCGCGCCCGCTAGCGCCGCGACACTACCTCCACCTGGGGCTGGTGATGATGAAGCCAACTCATCCAGAAACGCGCTAACCTTCAAATCTTGCAGCATTTTCTCTCCATTTTCAACTATCAACTTGCCAATATCAGCCTGGGCAATCAGCGCCTGCTTGGTGCGGCGCGGCAGATGGCGCAAAACGTACTCGCGCTTGCGGGCGGCGGTCGCGTCGGTCAACTCCTCATAATACGCCAGGCGCACAGGCAGACGGGCGCGGGTGTACTTCGCCCCGCGTCCAGCCTGATGCCGCGCCAGTCGGCGGGCGATATCGTTGGTCCAGCCGGTATACAGGGTATCATCGGCGCACCGCAGCAGGTAAACGTAGGCGCTCATGGCTTGCTTATTCTACCGTTTGCCGCTGCTGGCTGTCAACCCACCCTATGGGGCGAACCGTTGTTCGCCCCTACGAACAACAGAATGGCTTTTTAGACACTTTCTCAACGCTCATCACTATGCTAACCCACCAGATACCACTCGCCATCGCTGTCGCTAGCGTCAGTATCCATCGGGCCGGGAGACATCATCAGCCCGGCGTTGTGGTAGCCCATCGTGCCGATCACTGCCGCTGGGGTGAAGGCGCGGGCCCTCTGCACCGTACCTGCCTCATGCTGGGCCGATTCCACATTGGCCTCGTTTGGCACGGTTGGCACTGCCATTACGTTGCCGGGGGCCATCTCTGCCGCAGCGTTGACCAGCGGGTTGTAAGCCAGATGCGCGGGGTCGGGCAGCGCTGAGGTGTCGCCACTTTCGTTAGTGGCGGCTCCGGTGCTGCCCTCACCTGAGAAACTATCACCGGAGTCGGCTGTATTTGCTGCCCACCCCTGATCGCTGCCGGGGTTAGCTTGACCCTGCGGCGCGGGTGGCTGCTCACCCTTGCCCACGAATTGCAGGCGGTTGGTCTCGATCAGCGTCTTCACCAGCTTATCGGCATCAAGCTCGTTTACGCCCATGGCCTTCTCCAGATGGGCGCGGATCGCTGCCTGGCCGTTATTGAAGCCACTCGCCAGGCGCGTACCTGCGCCACCCAGCGCGGCGATCGCCTGCGGCGCCATCTGCGCGATGGTTGCGTTGTCGCTACCAGCGACTACCGGAATAGCGTTGCTGCTATCAACTACGTTCGTTTTGTCCATAATTGCCCTCCTCTTGTTAAAACCATAAAACTACGCCTTTATTCAAGAGGTGCAAATTATGTGCCACGCCTTTGGGATTGTAGATTGCAGATTGTAGATTGTAGATTAAGAGCTTCGAGCCAGTTCGCGAAGCATTGCGACGATAGCGGCGGCGGCATGAGGTTGGGCCAGACTGTGGGCGGCCTGACCCATCGCGACGAGGCCAGGGGCATCAGCAAGCAATTCACCCACCTTTGCGCTCAAGGTATCGGCGTTCAATTCCACTTCGGGGATGATGACCGCGCCGCCAGCGTCACGCATCATCTCGGCGTTACGCATCTGCTCGCCCTCGGCGCTGCTCGCCAGCGGCACCAGGATAGCAGGCTTACCGAGCGCGGCCAGTTCATTGACCGTACCCGCTCCGCTACGGCCAATTACCAGGCGGGCAGCGGCGTAGATGTCGGCAATTTCGTCGCGCACGAATGGCATCACTACATATCGCGCCTGCAAATCGGAGGGCAACGCTGACCGCTGCGCCTGCAAATCGCGCAGATCCGTGCCACTACCGTCCGGCCCATTGCCGCACTGATGCACGATCGCCGCCCGCGCCAGCAACTGCGGCAGCGCGGCTGCCACTGCTGTGTTGATTATGTGTGAACCCTGCGCCCCGCCGGTAACGTAGACTAGCGGCACACTGCTGTCCAGCCCGAAACGATGGTAGCATTGCGCTGCGTCGCCGCCAAACACCACCTGACGCACCGGATTGCCGGTCAATATTACCCGCCGCGCCCTGGCAAAATATGGACGTGAACTCTCGTAGCTGATCGCCACCACGCTGGCGAAGCGGGCGGCGATGCGGTTCGCCAGCCCCACCAATGCGGTCTGCTCATGCACCAGCGACGGCACACGACGCAGCCAGCCCGCCATTACCGTCGGCACGCTGACGAAGCCGCCGGTGCTGAAGATCACATCGGGCTTGAAGCGGCTTACCTGCCTTGCAGCCATAACCACTCCGAGCGGGATGCGGGCCATATCCGGCGGGGTCTTCCACGACAGGTAGCGGCGCAACTTGCCCACCGGCACGCTAACGTAAGGTATGCCCATCGCGCTGATTATCTCGCGCTCTGCGCCCGCCTTCGAGCCAATATATAGCAGGGCCAGCGGCCAGCCCTCGGCCTCACTCTGCGCCCGCAACTCTTCGATCACCGCCACCGCCGGGCTGACGTGGCCGCCCGTGCCGCCGCCGGTTATGATAACTCTCACTCGTACCTCTGGCGCGTGTTTAGCATCTCGATGTAGCCGCCCGCCAGTTTGCCAAGCGGGTCGTGATGGGTCCAGTGCATCTCGCCGCCCTGTTCGTTCCAGATATATCGCCCACGCACCTCCAACTGGTCGCCCACCCGCAGCGGCACCCGTGGCGCATCGTCAATGTTGTGGACTACCAGGATGGATTGGCCGTCGGGCAGGGCGATAACGAAACGTTGATGGCGATTGCCGATCGTGTCGGTGGATAGTCGCTTGCTAACGCGGCCCTGAACCGTAAGCATCACGTTATTGTACTTATGTTCAAAGGCGCTCTCCGCCGTGAGCGCAAAGTTCTCCATATTCGCTACTTTGAACGGCATGGTGCGCTGGCGCATCTCCAACTCTTCCTTGATGGGTAGAGGCGGTGGTGGATCAGCGGATAGCATAGCAGACGTGAGGTGCTTGGCTGAAGCAGCTTCCAGCGCAGGCCCGAACACCTCATCAGCGTGCTGGCGCTCCCGCTGGCGGCGTTCGCGGCGGTTCAGCCCGCCTTTAGGCACGCTGCGTTGCTGATGTGCGGTTAGCGAGGCTTGCGCCTTTGCCGCTCTCGCCTTGTTCGTGGTCGCGCCAGACTGTCGCCGCCGCGAACGTCGGCGCAATACCGCAGCGATTAGCTGAAGTAGCCTGGCGAACACCCTGATGATACTGCCCATTAACCCTCCGAGTTGGTATCGCGGCCTGTTGAGGCGAAGGTTGGGTTGGTGGATAGTCAATAAAATGGCGCACGAACGCCGTGCGCGGAAAACGAACCAACGATGAGCGACGAACACCTCGACCCCACCCTCTTGATGGAGATATACTCCCGACTAGTTGCCTGTTATGGCCTGCAAGAATGGTGGCCCAGTCAGACCGGCACGCCATTTGAGGTGATCGTCGGCGCAATTCTGACCCAGGGTACAAGCTGGCGCAGCGTGGAGCGCAGCATCAACAACCTGATCGCCGCTGATGCCATGTCGCCTGCCGCCATCCAGCAGTTGCCTCGCGCCGATTTGATCGATCTAATTCGCCCATCGGGGTATTATAACGCGAAAGCGGCCAAGCTACAAGCCTTCACCGCATTTTTGTTCGCGCAGCATGGTGGCAATCTCGCCTCATTGTTCGCCCTGCCCGCGGCAGAGATGCGCCGTCAACTGCTGGGCGTGTGGGGCATCGGCCCCGAAACCGCCGATGATATAATCCTCTACGCCGCTTGCCAGCCCATCTTCGTGGTCGACTCCTATACCCAGCGCATCCTCACCCGCCTGGGTATCGTCACCACTGCCATTACCTACCACGCGCTGCAAGAACGCTTCACCAGCCTGCCGCCTGATGTGCCGCTGTTCAGCGAATATCACGCCTTGCTCGACGAACATGGCTCACGCACCTGCCGCCCCACCCCCCGCTGCGCTGCCTGCCCCTTGCTCGACCTACCCTGCCAGTATGGGCAGCAGCGAATGTCGCGGGCTGAGGATTGAGTGCGAACCTTGCGAGTAACGCTGCTGGCTACTTGCCCCAGGACAATCCGCCGGTGCCGCTAATCAGGTTATCATTGGTAAGCTGCTGAGGGCTACCCGCCTTGAAGCCGCCACCACTGGTATCGAGGCTGACTGCAAAGAGGTTGAAGCCATTGCTGTTCATCTTGAGGTAGGCAATCGCGTTACCGCCAGGCGACCAGGCGGGGCTACGCAAGCCCTTGTCAATATCGCCATTGCCGATTAGCTGGGTTGCGCCACTGCCGTCGGCGTGGGCGACCCAGATGCTATTCTTGCCTCCTACCTGGGCGGCATAAGCGATGTACTTGCCGTCCGGCGACCAGGTGGGATCGTAATCGGCCTCGTCCGCCTTGATTATGCTAATCCAGGTGTCGCTATCAATTACATACTTCCAGATCTCCGCCTTGCTGCTCTCATAGTTGGTGGCGATGATACTATCGTTGTTGGGCGACCACTGGGGACGCTCGAAGCCTACGTTGCTAATTGCAGCAGGGCTGAGGCGTTTGTAACTAGTATCGTCCGGCACGCTTGCCATTGACCAGACCGCCAGGGGATCGCTGCCCTTGTCGTGCAGGAAGGCGAGGCGCTGGCCGTCGGGCCGCCATGAAGGGCCAAATGCCCAGTTGGTGCCGCTAACGTAATCCTGAGTGCCGGGGGTGGCGCTGCTGAAGTCGTTGGTGAGGCGCACCACGTTACTGCCGTTAGCGTTGGCGACCACTACATCGGAGTATGAATCTCCGTAGCGGACATAGGCGAGCTTTGTGCCGTCGGGCGACCAGGCGGGCTGGGTTTCTAGCTCCTCTGGATCGCTGGCGGGCGCGTCCGGTTTTGCCTTGCCCGCAACCGAGATGCGGCTATTGTTGCCGTCGCGCCACTGCCAGATCTGGTTGGCATGGGTATAGAGGAGGCTGCCGCTGAATTGCGCGGCAACGCTGGTGGTAGCTCGGCTGAAGATGCCGAACACGCCGTAGCCTGCCAGCATCAGGGCGGCAAAAACAAATAGCCAGGTTATACGATGTGTTGGTTTCATAGAAGTTGAAAGTTGAATGGGCGTATGCGATTCGCCCCTACGCCAAGTTTTGTAGTTACAATCGGCATTGATTCTCTTCGAGTGGGCGTATGTCATGCGCCCCTACTCATGCTTCATGCCTCATGCCTTCAAGTAGTTCGCGAGCCACGGTGCGGTCATCCCAGGGCAGCTTGTCCTTGCCGACGATGATGCACTGCTCGTGGCCTTTGCCCAGTAGCGCCACAATGTCACCCGCCGATGCGTGATCAAAAGCGGTAGCGATGGCGGCGTGGCGGTCTACAATCTTGAGGAAGTCGCGGCCCTCGCGCTTGCCCGCATCCTCAGCGCCAGCGGCGATTTCGTTGATAATCTCCATCGGATCCTCGAAGCGCGGATCCTCGTCGGTAAACACCACAAGGTCGCTCCACCTGGTTGTAGTTGCGCCAATCATGGGCCGCTTGGCAAGGTCGCGTTCACCCGCGCTGCCGACTACGCTAATCAGCTTACCTGTGGTCAACGGGCGTAGGACACCCAGCACCTTGTCCATTGCGCCGGGGGTGTGGGCATAATCCACGATGCAGGTGAAGTCCTGCCCCGCCTGGATCTGCTCCATCCGCCCCGCCACGCCCGGCACCTGCTCCAGCGCTGTCTTTATATCCGCAAGGCTGACACCCTGAGAGATGCCCACCGCGATCGCAGCCAGCGAATTGTAAACGTTGAAGCTACCAGTGAGCAGCAGGTTCAGGTCGAGGTTGCCCATCGGCGTAGCCGCGGTGTAACGTAGCCCGGTCGCGCTAGAAACGATGTTCAGGGCGCGAACGTCGGCCTGTTCGTCATCTACCGCATAGGTCAGCAGCCGCCCGCCTGCTGGCACGCGCTCAATATACATCTTTGCCTGGGGGTCGTCAAGGTTGACCACGCCAACTTTGGGGATGCCTTTGTCCATCCCAGTGCCGAGGAAATCGAACAGCTTGGCTTTCGCCAGCCGGTACGCTTCCACCGTGCCGTGGAAGTCGAGGTGTTCGTGGCTGATATTGGTAAACACTGCGACATCGTACTCGCAGTGGTCGAGCCGATGCTGTGCCAGCCCGTGCGACGACGACTCCAGCACCGCGTAGTCGCAGCCATCCGCCACCATCTGGGCCATCAACTCCTGCACCTCCACCGCTTCGGGAGTGGTGGCGCGGGTAGGGTTATCCCACAGCTGTGCGCCGACTTTGAAGTAGACGGTGCCGAATAGCCCGGTCTTATGCCCGCCCTGCTCCAGCACCTTGCTAATCAGGAAGGTGGTGGTGGTTTTGCCGTCGGTGCCGGTTACACCAATTACGCGCAGCTTGCGGGCGGGATAGCCATAGAAGGCGGCGGCAAAATCGGCCAACGCCGCACTACTATCGGGGGTAACAATCAGGGGCAGTGTCCCACCCTTACCTTCCCTGATTGCAGGGGAGGGATTGTTGTCGCTAAGGTATTCCGGCTGGACGACGGCGGCAACCGCGCCATTGGCGGCGGCGGCAGGGATATACTGATGGCCGTCCACGCGATAGCCCTTTTCGTGGCGGGCAACGAACAGGCTACCCGGCTTTACTTCCCGCGAGTCGTAGGCGACGCCGGTAACCTCTAGTTCCGGCGCGTTAGCGGGCGCATCTTCCAACAACTCGGCCATCGGACTGGCCGCTACCAGTTCACCTAGTTTCAAGGTGATGCCTCCTTGTGCGCCCGGCAGCGGCGACGGGCTGGCTTACAATATTTGTTAGCGCACATTATACCAAACTTTTGAGAGTAGCAGGTGGGTATAGAAGGTTGAATGAGCATTGGTGCAGCGCGGCAGGGCGGGCCGCCCGCCCCTATGTCAATTCCACTCAATTCTCAGTCCTCAGTCCTCACGGAATGGGGTGGCCGATAACCACGATGCGGTGGTCGTAGGTGGTGTAAGGCCAGCAGGTGATCAGCGTCACCCGCTCGTCAGGCGTGTTGCCAGAGGTATATTCGAGCGCGTGCTGGACCCGGACAGCGAGGGAAACGCCTGCTTCCAGCAACGCAATGTTCTGGTCCACTCGATAATGGTGGGTCGTGCCGTCGCTCATGTACATGGTAAAGGTATCGCCGGGCTGCAGCAGGTATAGGTCTCGGAAGACTTCGCCGTGCCAGTTGTTGTGACCAGCGTAGACGGAGTTGCCGGGCTGGCCGGGGTAGCTGGTGCCGTAGAGGTGGCCCGCAGCATAATCGGCCACCTGCCAGACGTTATCTACCACATAGGTTTCGATGATGCCGGTGTCCACATGGGCAGCGGGGGCAACTACGCGCACCGCAATGGGGGTGAGCTGACCGAGCGCCCCGGGCGTATCGCTGCCGTATCGCCATGCGTAGTAGTGGCGACCCAAATTGGTCATCTCCACCTGCCAGGCGGGGTCATTGTTGGGGTTGTAGCTGAGGATGCGCCGCTCGAACACCTGCACCAGCACATCGGTCGCCCGCCCACCGATGGTGGTATGCACCCAGTAAGGCTCGGTGATGGGGTAGCCCATGGTGGCAACCCAGTTCATGATCTGGTCGGTGTACAGCACCCGCCAGTTCAACACCTGGCCGCTCTGGGTAAGGAAGTTCATGAATACGGCGGGGATGTTGTGGCCGGTTTGCGGGCTATAGGCGGCGATGCGGGTGGCGGCGTAGTGAGCGTTTGCTAGAGCATTATTGGAGGCAACGCTGCCCGCTTGGTCGAGGGTGGCGTTGGCAAGCTGGCCGATGCGTCGCGGCGCGACTGTGCCATTGCTGCCCGGCCCCACGTTGGCAACCGCTTTCAAGCTGAGGTAGGTGGGAGCGGGGTTGGCCGCGCCGTCGCCCACAATTGCCTGTTGCGGTGAAGCGAGGGGCTGATACTGGTTGAGACCTACCTGCACCTGTCCCTGTACCATCTCGGCAACTAGCCGCCCATTGGTAACGAAGTAGGGGTTGCTCCGATCAGCGTTGGGGTCGTTGATCTCCATCCGCCCCTTGTCGTAATACTGCACCAGGCGGCTACCACCGGCTGCATCGGCAAACGACTCGTTAAGGCGGGCAAAGGGATTAACCCCCCAGTACCAGGTGCGGGCCACGTTGTGGGATACCACCAACTCATCGGTACGCTCCCACACATGGTCGAAGGCCGAATCATTGGCAGCGGGCGCAACCTGAGCAGCAGGCGCGGCGGACACGCTAGGTTGCGGTATGATTGGGGTAAGCAGGACGGCCAGCAGAAGCAAGGCGGGGAGCAGACGTTTCACGGGTAGGTTTTCCTTCCCAGGGCTATGAAGGTAGAAGGTAGAAGATAGAATAATAGGCAGGGGTTACAACGTTAATCGTCCCCTCTAGCGTAACAGCAGTTTAGCACAAGCGGGTCAGCGCGTCAACCCAATTTCAGTAGGGGCGAACCGTTGTTCACCCAGCGCGTCGAACCAATTTCAGTAAGGGCGAGCCGTTATTCACCCAGTGCGTCAACCCAATTTCATTGGGAACGAACCGTTATTCGCGCTATCAGCTAGCGCGTCAACCGTGACCGGGCGGGTTTGGCGGTGACGGGTGGGGGGTTGAGGCCATTGTCAATTATACGTTCAAGCTGGGCAAATTGGTTCATATGGCTATCGCTGCTACGCGCATCTGGCATAAGGAAGTGGCGAGCGCGGTCGAGTTGGTGGCGGGCGGCTCGCCATTCGCCACGATTGCAGAGGACGCGGGCTGCCTGATAGCAAGTTTCGGCATGACGTTGCCGTCGCTGGCGGGCCAGTTCGCAACGGATGCGCTCGGCAACCGCAGGCGCGACGTGGATGAAGCGCATCTCGTCGGGGTGAACGCCGCTGCCGCAGATGATGTTGCCCGCAAGTGTCCA
This sequence comes from Chloroflexia bacterium, assembly GCA_038230695.1. Taxonomy (GTDB): domain Bacteria; phylum Chloroflexota; class Chloroflexia; order QHBQ01; family QHBQ01; genus QHBQ01. Next base: position 1,269 of record JBBRMT010000037.1, on the reverse strand, counting down.
GTCGCCACCCGCAATGGCAACGCGCAGCAGACTGGCAGCGGGCAGATGTCGCGGCGGTCGGGCGAAGATGGTCGCCTGCTGCGCCGCCCAGTCCTCTTCGGTGAAGGGTTGGCTAGGGCCGTAGCAGGCGGCAATCTGCTCGGCAACTGCGGCGATGGGGTCGCGGGCGGTATCCAGTTGCTTGACCATAATCTGCTGGGTGCGTAGCAGCGCAGTGCGGGCGCGGTGATGGTCGGGGTTCAGGTCGAGGATGCGCTTGAGGTACTCCACTGTCTGCTGGGGGTTAGGGGCGAGGGCGGCCAGATGAAACAGCGCCTCCTGGTGGTCGGGCTGGCGATCGAGCAGCCGCTTGAAGTAGCGACGGGCCAGCGCCCAGTTACGCACCGCCAGCGCCTGCTGCCCCAGTCGCAGCATGGTGCTGACATCGGCCTCCACTACCTCGGAGGTCGAGTCGATCGTAAGGGTAATCAGCTTGTTTGCAGCCAGTGTAGGCATCGGTGTTTGGGTGATGAGTGATGATGGCTTCGCTCCCTCGCCCATTTGGGAAAGGGTTGAGGTGAGGGCTAGAGGCGGGTTGCACTCGCCCTGCCGCTCTGCTACGATTATAGCACAGCGCGGCGTGGTTGACACGCAGAAAGTTATAGGTAATTTGGGCTATTTGGGAAAAGGTACGGTTCATCAAATCGTGACGAATTGGTAGAGCAGGGACGGATTGCGTCCACCTGATAGGCTCTTCGGGAACTTTCCGCCTGGAGCATCTGTTATAATACTAGCAGGAATGTAATCAGGTTGGGGAGAACACCATGGGCAAGGCAAGCAAATACCGGATTGCAATCCTGGCGCTGATAACAGTCGTCAGCTTGCTTCTGCTTGCCTGCGACAGCCCGCCCATCCCGCCTGCCCCCAACCAGCAGCAGAATACTCCCACCCCGCATCGCTAGCTGGCACCAAATCCATGTTGCGCTTTGCCCAACCACTGCGTCTATATTATCGGAGGGCGCATCGCAGTGCTAGCCGCAGCGCCAATCCTCCTGAATTGTCAATATCCGCAAAGGAGAAAACCGAAAATGAAGAAGTCAAGCATAGCGTTTGTGGCTGGCGTGGTGGTGTCCGTGCTGATGGTAATCTCAATGGTGATGTTCGCCGCCGCACAAGCGCCCAACGGTGGCGCTGCCGCCCCCGCCCAGGGCGCAACCATTCACACCACTGTGGCCGCAGCGGCTACCCCGGACAGCACAGCGGTGGGCGATAGCGGCAAGCAACTTCCTG
>JBBRMT010000036.1:0-24775 GCA_038230695.1 Chloroflexia bacterium | reverse complement strand
GTATGCTGCCGCTCCATCATCCCCATGGATAATACTGTTGTTCTTTTTGGTAGCAATATGTGCGTTCATGGTCCTTTGGCGGCGCGATATCGCCACCTGGTGGTCGAGCCGCCAGCAGCGGCCCATCGCCGCATAACTTGTGAAAGGAAGGATAGATGCTTCTAGTAAGCGACATGAAGCCGCAGTACGCGGCAATCAAGCCGGAGATAGACGCTGCCGTGCATCGGGTGCTGGATAGCGGCTGGTTCATCCTCGGCGCGGAGGTAGAGGCGTTCGAGCGCGAGTTCGCTGCGTACAATGGCAACCAGCACGCGGTGGGGGTAGGCAACGGCACCGACGCGCTGGCGCTGGCCCTACGTGCCGTTGGCGTGAAGCCCGGCGATGAGGTGATTACCACCACCCACACAGCAGTCTTTGGCGCGCTGGCGATCTCGCAGATTGGCGCAACGCCAGTGCTGACCGATATTGACCCTGAAACTGGCAATATTGACCCCAGCGACATCGAGCATCGCATCTCCCCGCGCACCCGTGCGATCATGCCGGTGCATCTCTACGGCCAGGCAGCGGACATGGACCCCATCCTGGAGATCGGCCAGCGCCACAGCATCCCCATCGTCGAAGACTGCGCCCAGGCACACGGCGCGAAGTACAAGGGTCGGCGGGTAGGCACCATGGGGGCCATCTCCGGTTTCAGCTTCTACCCGTCGAAGAACCTGGGCGCATATGGCGATGGCGGGCTGGTAGTCACCGACGATGCCGCCATGGCTGAGACGGTGCGGGAGCTACGTAACGGCGGGCAGCAAGGCCGCTACAACCATGTGCTGCAAGGCGTGAACTCGCGGCTCGACGAACTGCAGGCTGCCATTCTAGGGGTCAAGCTGCGTCACCTCGACGAGTGGAACAAGCGGCGTGGCGAACTGGCCTGCTCCTACCACGGCCTGCTTGCCGATGTGCCGGGGCTGGGGCTGCTCACCAATCGGATGTTCTCCGCCAGTGTCTACCACCTCTACGTTGTGCGTGTGGCTGCCGAGCGTCGTCAGGCATTCATGGCCCACCTGAAGAAGCGCGGCATCGCCACCATGATCCACTACCCCACGCCCGTGCATTTGCAGCCCGCCTATGCCAGCCTCGGACTCGGCCCCGGCAGCTATCCCCATGCCGAGAAGATGGCAAGTGAGGTTGTTTCCCTGCCGCTCTACCCTGAGCTAACCAGAGAACAGCAGGAGCAGGTTGCCGTAGCAGTGCGCGAGTTTTTCGCGGCCCTCCCAGCAACCCCACTCCTAGGGGGTTAAACCTTAGACCTAAATAAAAACGGCGCATAGTACGGCGCTGCGCGACAGCACGCGGCGGGCAGCGTTACCGGGGGTTGGGGGCGTAGCCCTTGCTGGCAGTACTACCATGCTTATCCGCTGCTCACCCGCCCACCGTTGGTGGACCTCATTGGATCGGTTGCCCGCTTGCCAGTTGGCATCGTGTTCATCTCGCGCTAACTTTAGCCGTATTGCTGCTAACAGTTGGTATCACTTACGCTTGCGATAAGCACTGGTAGGGTTGCCAGCGGGGAGCTACGCTCCCAACCCTCAGTAACTCGGCGAACGGCGGGTGGTTCCCGCCACTACTACCCCCCTTCACCATTTGGAGGTAACGTTCAGCCCCTTGTGGAAGAGGCAGGGCGAGGGATAATGGTGCAGTATACTAATGCCTATCGTGAACGACGAACGATCAGCCAGCGGAATCGAAAGCGGACAAGCCGACTATGCCACTACCAACCGATAACGAAACTGAAGGCGTGATTATCACCGCTGCGCCGATGGTGGGCGTAGGCGGTTTGGTCAGCCCTACGCTGAACAGTCCTTTGGTTGTGGCTGCACCACCGGCTACGACGATCGCGCCGTACTTTTTGCCGTTTCGCAAGGTTCTGCGCGAACGCTGGCTATGGCTTACTTGTGGCCTCGCTTTGCTCATCTTCGTGTTTGCCTACCAGTTCTTTCCTAATTACCATTACAATGTGATTCTCGATGATGGCGGTGGCCCCTCCTACTCAAAGCCAGCCTTGCGTTTGGACTATGGGTGGCAGCCCCTTGCACAATATGTCCAATCTCCGTACACACTTGGTTTGAGGACCACCAAAGTTGGTAGTATCTATTTGCCCAACTTTGGCTACTCGATAGGCACCGGCACTTATGCCCTGCAGGTGGATGCACTTGCTACGCGGCCAATCAGTTTCACAGTAAGCGTGGGCGACCAACTGATCGGTACATATGCAGCGCAGAATCAGGTATACAAAGCGATAATTTCGATACCGGCATCAGCTTTTCTGGCTGCTGGCCCCCACCCAAGTATTATCTTTGCGATTACTCGCTTCGCCCCGGCCAGTGCTGGCAGTATGGAACCCAGGCTTATCCTCGACGATTTCGACCTTCGTGCTCCTTCAGCCATTGTGATTGACATACCTCCAGTGCTGGTCTTGCTATGTGTCCTACTAACCGCGCTGCTTTGCGGTCTGGAAGTTCGGCGAAGCTATAGTCCCTCTCAATCTGCGTTTAGAGTAACGGGCATTAACCTGGCGATCTTTATTTCCCTGCTATTTATCTGGCTGCATCCGCTCCAGCGCTTGGATCTTCTTTCTAGTTTGCTTTGGGCTATCCTGTTTCTCGGCGCAGCGTTTGTCATCACCTGGCGGCGCGAACTGGCTAACTGGATATTGCACCTGCGCCACCCCGGCGATGACCGCTTCATTGTCCGCTAAATATGGTACAATAGGGCGGACGTTGTATCCCTTCTATTTTCTACATTCTACATTCTACCTTCTAAAATCATCATGGACAGAGTACAAATCCTAATCGAAGAAATCCGTGAACGGATGGGGGCGGAGCGACCCTGCGCCCACACCGAGTGCATCCGCCATGCCTACGAATTGGAGAGCTACCTGCCCCAGCTCGAGGGCGAGCGCCTCGCCTCCGCGCAGCAGCACATCGCCCGCGTACGCGGCACTTTGCAGCTAATGCCCGCCGCCAACAGCGAAGCGTGCCTAACCCATCTGCTGCTCAACGAGCTACGCCACTACGCGCTGATGGTCTTGCAGCTAGAACATCTCCGCGCCCGCGAGTTTGCCGAACTGCTGCACAGCCGCGACGCGCTGCACTTCATGCTCGCGTATCAGCGTGAGCTTGAACGTGATGTCGTTGCCGAGGAAGCGTTGCTGGCAAAGTGGGATGCGCGGCTGAAGCATGGCTATAACCCCCGCTTCGATGCCACTTTGTTGCACTATCGCGGGCTGATGCCGCTTGACGAAGCCCGCTGGTGGTGGCGCCTCGACCAAGTGCTGAGTGCTGAGTGCTGAGTGCTGAGAAAACGGAGTTTTGATGGCGGGAGTGTAGTTTCCCCTCCCACCGAGAGAGGTGCGTCGCGCTGCACGGACCCTCCCCTACCCCTCCCGGTGGGAGGGGAATCACTAGAACCTGATTTATGAGCTAGCCACCGATAGCAACCAGAATGGCCCTCGTTCGTTATGCTGTGGGCGTGTGATAGCACGCATAAGGAGAAGATTTGCCAGTACCATCGTTTGTCCACAGCGTGGTGCGCCGCACCGCCGCTAACCCGGAGATGTGGAATATCTTTCGCCGCTTGTTGGAGGACAACTTCAAGGGTGAGAAGGCCACCATCCGCCGCGAACTGTTTCGTCACCGCCCCCGCGTGCGCCCCCGCTTGCTCGATGTGGGCTGCGGCACGGGCGAATTGACCGACCTGTTTGTGCAGGCCGGTTACGAGTATCACGGTGTGGACATACTCGACAGCTTTATCAGCTATGCCCGCCAGCGGCACGCAGGCAACAATGCCCAGTTTGCGACCATGGATGCCACCCACATGACCTTCGCCGAGGCTAGTTTCGACAATGTGCTGGTAACTGGTGTGATCCACCACATGACCGACGAGGTGGCCCGCGCCGTGCTGGGCGAGATGCGCCGCGTGCTACGCCCCGGCGGGCGCGTGCTGATCATGGAGGATACCGCCGTTGGCTACAAGCTCAACTTGCTGGGGGCGCTCATTCATATGCTCGACCAGGGTGCGTACATCCGCACCGCCGACCAGTACCGCGACCTCTTCCACGACATCTTCCAGGTGTGTAAGGAATACAAGATTATCAGCGGCGTGTGCGACTATCAGGTCTTTGTGCTAGAGAAATAGGAGATTTATGAAGACATTCGGTTTGCTCGTCATCGCTATCACCATGAGCTTCTTCGGCGAAACGATGCTCAAGAAGGGCATCAACGACCTGCGCGATAGTGGGGCGTTGAACAATTTTCACCTGTCGCCCGGCCCGATTATCCAAACTGGCTGGAGCGTATTTACCAATGTGTTCGTTTTCTTCGGTTTCGTCCTCATCTTTGGCGGCTCAATCTTCTGGTTGGCGGTGATTGCCGATTGGCCGCTCAGTCTTGCCTACCCCCTGCTTAGTCTCAACTATCTGTTCATTGTGGGCGCATCCTATTTTTATTTCCACGAGCAAATTAACTGGATGGAAGTAGCGGGGGTGTTTGTCATCATCGGCGGGGTAGCCCTGCTGTTTGCAGGCTATAGCCAGACGCAAGGGACAAAGCCGTGAGCGATGCGTTGCTACCATCCAGCCCTGCTGGCGAGGAGGTGCTGCTTGATCAGCTGCCCGCCGATTACCGCCTGTCGGTGGTTATCCCCGCCTACAACGAAGCGGAGTCGGTAGGTGAGGTGGTCAGTCGCCTGCGCCAACTGAAGCCAGCCGCCGAGATCATCGTGGTAGACGACGGCAGCAGCGACGATACCGCTGCGGTTGCACTGCATGCAGGGGCGAAGGTGCTGCGCCAGCCCTACAATAAGGGCAACGGCGCGGCGGTCAAGGCCGGAGTGCGGGCGGCGCATGGCGACGTGATCCTGATGCTCGATGCCGACGGGCAGCACAGCGCCGACGACATTGACAGCCTACTCGACCAGATCCCCCAGTACGACCTGGTGGTAGGCGCACGCACCAAGGGCAGCGACACGCGCCTCATCCGCGACATTGGTAACGGTATCTTCAACGCCTTCAGCAGCTATATGGTAGACCGACGCATCCCCGACCTGACCAGTGGCTTCAGGGCGGTGCGGCGGGCGCGACTGATGGAGTTCATCGGTCTGCTGCCCAACGGCTACTCGCACACCAGTACATCCACCGTCGCTTTCATCAAGGCGGGTTACAGCGTCACCTTCGTACCCTTCCGTTCGCGCAAGCAGCGGGGCAAGAGCCAGGTGCGCTGGTTCCGCGACGGCTGGCGCTTCCTCCTCATCATCACCCGCATCAGTATGCTATTCACCCCGATGAAGGTGTTTGGGCCGGTCAGCCTGTTCTTCTTTCTGGTCGGCGCGATTTATGCCGCTTTCAACATCGTCTTCAACCGCCTGCATATCCCCAATGGCGCGGTGCTTCTGATCAGCGTAGCGGTGATTGTCTTCCTCATTGGCCTGGTCAGCGAACAGATTGCCACCCTGCGATTGGAGCGGAGGCTGTGATGGAAGATACTGGCAAACAGCCCGCTTCCCGTCTTACCTGGGGTCTGCGCATCGGCGGCACGGTCGTGTTCGTCCTCATCCTCATATACGTAGTTGTCAGCAACAAGCTCAACCTAACCAAGCTGCTCGACATCCTCAGCCACGCCAACTGGCTGCTGGTGCTACTTTCGATCAGCCTGATCGTGTTGTTCATCGGGGTCAAGTCGGGCCGCTGGCGGGCGATTTTGCAAACCTACGGTATCAACCTGAGCCTGGGCCAGGCGTGGCGCATCTACGCCATTGGCCTGGGCGCGGGTCAGTTCACCCCCGGTCAGGCGGGCGACGTAATCAAAGCGTGGTATCTCAAGGCGATGGGCTATCCCCTCAGCGCGGCGCTGCTCTCCACCGTGGTTGACCGCCTGTTCGACGTGGTAATGCTCGGTTTGCTCACTCTCGAAGGGGTAATCGTATTCTGGCAGAGCATGAGCGGCGATTTGCCGATCGTCATCGCCCTGATTGTCGGCTCGGCGATTGGCCTGGTTGCCCTCGGCATCCGCCCGGTGCGGGAGCGGCTGTGGCAGATGGTGATGAGCAGGCTGAACAAGGGCAAAGCGGCGGATGAAACTGCCCCCGCTGCCGAAGTGCTGCACCACCGTCGTGCCTTTGCCATCGCCAGCCTGCTCACCTTCGCCAGCTTTGCGGTTTCGATTACCCGCGTCTGGCTGTTGTGCTTCGCGGTTGGTCTGAACATCGGCCCGCTGCAGATTATCGGCATCAATGCGCTGACCACCGCCGCCGCGCTTATCCCCATCTCGGTGGGCGGAGTCGGCACCCGCGATGCGATCCTGGTGTTTATCTTCGGCCTGCTCTTCCCCAACACTAACTACGCCGAGTATGCAGTGGCCGTCTCCACCCTGATCCTGCTGCTGAATATCAGCAACACGGTGGTTGGCTACGCAGTCTGGTTCCGCTACCCCGCCAAATTGGAGGAGGTGGCTGCGTGAGCAACACCGCCATCGCCTTGCTCGCCATTGGCCTCTTTCTCGTCGGTGTGGTGGCTATTGTCCTCAGTATGCGCCGTTTGCGGCGGGGCAAACTCAGCGCCCCATTTGCCCTGGGTATTGCCATCGTCTTTATCGCGGCAGTTAGCATCGTCTTCGCCATGTTCGCCTCCAGCCCCGGCTACGACCCAGCCAAAGACCATGACCTTGCCGCCCGCGAAGCGCGGCTATATGCGGCTGGCTTCAACCTGCTGCCGTTGCCCACCCAGCAGGGCTACTACTATAGAAGCAGCGCCGACGGCAGCTTTGTCCTCAGCGATACCAAATCGTACACCGGCCCACCAGTTGCCACCAGCGCGGGTGAACAGTTCCACTTCACCTATATGGTAACGGGTACTGGCACGATCACGTCCGCCTGCACCTGGGAGAACCAGGCGCATATCGAAAGCGGCGCAGGTGGTATTCGCCAGGATGTCACCGGCGCAACCAACCTGGGCAGCAACGGCCAGCTAGTCTATGGCGCGTGCAGCGCCCCCAACGACCCGGCAGTTGCCTACCTGCGCGTGGCGCTTAAGCAGGCGGGTGGTAACGCCACCATCAGCCACCTGCGGCTGGCCGACGATAACATCCGAGTCGAGCAGTGGCCGGGCGGCCGCAGCGCCGCGCTGGCCTTCAGCTTCGATTGGGAGAGCGCGATGGGCGGCCCCATCCACTCGCGGGGCATGAGCGGCCACGATGTGCAATTCGGTGTAACCCAGGGCATGGCGATGCGGCAGGGTGTAACTACGCTTCTGCAAATATTTGCCCAAAACAGCATTAGCGCGACCTTCTATGCCACCGGCTACAACCTGCTCGACAGCAGCAGCAAAGCCACCTTCCAGAATCCAATTTATAGCTGGGCCAGCCCCCAGAACGGCTGGGCCACCGACTACTGGCTGAAGCATGGCTGGTATAGCGACGATCCGTTCGGTAACACCACCACCGATCCGGCCTGGTACTTCGGCGACCAGACCACCTCCCTGCTTGCCGCCGGGCAGGAGATTGCCACCCACACCTTCGGCCACCTCTACGTGCGCGGCGCAACCCCCGATCAGCTTGATGCCGACCTGAGCCGCTGGCAGACCGCCGCCGCCGCCAAAGGCATCACCGATGTGACCACCTTCGCTTTTCCCTGGCGCAGCAGCAACAGCGTGGATCAGCCCTTCTACGATGTGCTACGCAAGCACGGCATCGTTGCCGTCACCCGCCTGTACGAGAAGGATCTGCGCTTCGCATTTCAATTTGGGGTTGCCCCCAAGAGCAACAACATGATGGTCGTCCCTGACTTCCTGCTCGGCTCTGGTAGCACGGAGGAAACTGCAAGCAAACTTGCCGGTGAGGGCGTTGGCCTGAACGTGCAGAGTCTCAGCCAGGCCACGACGGTGATTGACGACGACATTCTGCTGGGCGGTGTAACCTCGTTCTGGAATCACCCCCTCGCGCTGGTAGACGGCGCAAACCAGCAGCTATGGTCGAGCGTGGCCGCCTACGCGGCGCAGCAGCGCGATGCGGGCAAGCTGTGGATTGCGCCGGTGGGCGCGATTGTGGCTCGTTATGATGCGATGCGCCAGATGAAGATCATCCCCTTCCCCCCTGGTGCGCCCACCAACAAGCGTACCTTGATTACCGATGTGAACAACCCTACCACCCAACCGATCAGCGATGTGACGATCAGCGTGGACGGCACGATTAGTGAGGCGCTGATTGGCGGCAAGCCCGCGACCCTCGTCCCCGCACTGGCGCAGCATGGCAAGCTGGTGATCGGCACGATTGCGCCAGGGGCGACCATTCGGGTAACGGTAACGGTGCAGCAGTGAGCATCCGCGCTGCCCTACGCCGACGCAGCCTGTGGCTGACCCTGCTGGCCGCGCTGCTTTTCGGCGTGCTGGCCTATCAGTTTCGCTCCACCTACGTTGTGCCGGTGGGCAGTTGGTACGACCGCGTTGCCATCCGCGACGGCTGGTGGGGCGACGAGCTGGCCGACAACCAGCGCTACCGCTGGACTAGCGGCCACTCCGAGATAGAGTTTGCTAACCAGGGCGTACCACAGAACACTTCGGCTTACTGGTTGTACCTACGGCTGCAAGGCTATCGGCCAAGCGGCGCGTCGCCTGTCATTACCCTGACCTTCGGCTCAAAGGTGTTGCAGACGATCAATACCACCAACGAGATGATTACTTATGGCCCGATCGGAATTGATTACCGCACGCTACAGGCCACTGGCACTAATCCTCGCCTCATTATAGATAGTCAGACTTTCACCGTGTTGGGAGACAGTCGCCTGCTCGGTGTTAAAGTTGCGTCTGTTAGCATTATCCCTGCGCCAGAGCAAGATATTGGCCCAACTCTGCCGACGCTGCTGCCAATCGTCTACGTAATCTTCCTCAGCCTGTTCGCCTACCTTACCATCATCCGCCAGCGCATCCTGGGCATAGCTGCCGCTATTATCGCTTTTGCTGTCGCCGTCTACTCACTACTAATCAACCTGCCCCTCAGCGTCTGGCTTTTGCCCACTGCCACTATATTTGCCCTCGCCCTGCTACTAATCACCTGGCGCAGCGAACTGTTCGGCTGGTATCCGCCACTTATCGCCCGCCTGCGTAGTCTACCAGAAGACAGCCAACGGATGGTTAGCCAACAGATTGTAAAAACGGATAAACGGATTGGGCTAGCGGACAATGAGGATGTAGGGGCGCAATTCATTGCGCCCTCGGTAGATGCGCCGCAGGGCGTGATAAATCAAGCCCCTACGAAAGCAGAAAACTCAAAACTCAAAACTCAAAACTCAAAACTAACCCTCGTCCTCATCGCCGCCCTGATCGTGTACGCCATCTTTGCCCTGTGGCTGATCGGCAAGGTGGACTTCATCGGTCACGCCGATTATGCTGACAATGCGGTGGTTGCCCGTAACATCGCGCATGGGCTGGGCGCGACTACCGATTACGTCGCCCAATTCTACAGCCATTATCCCAGCGTGCAGCACGCCGCCGACACCTGGCCGCTGCTCCAGCCCCTCATCACCGTGCCATTCCTGCTGGTCAGCGACACCACCTTTGCCGCCAAGCTGCCCAACCTGATGCTGATGCTAATGTTGACTGCCTCGGTTTTCTACGTGGGCAAGCGCATCTGGGATGCGCGAGTGGCGTTGCTGGCCGCCCTGCTCATCATGGTCAACCCCGCCTTCCTCGGCATGGTGGTGTACCCTATCAACGACCTTGCCTTCACCCTGTTGTTCTTCTGGCTCATTTACATCGTGATTACCCGTCGTCTCAGCGAGGCGGCAAGCTGGCTGGCGTGGGCGGTGTGGGGCATACTGGCGGGGCTGCTGATCTGGAGCAAGCCCAGCGGCGTATCCTTGCTGGCTGCCCTGTTTGGTTACGCGCTGTGGGTAGCGCTGAAACGCCCGCTACCCCTTACCCCAACCCTCCCCCCAGATGGGAGGAGGGGGATTGGCCGCCGCACTATTATTTCAAGCCTGATAGTTGTGGTGGTTGCGTTGGCGGTGGTATCGCCTCTAATCATCCGCAACGTCACCACCTTTGGCTCACCCTTCTACTCGACCGAAAGCTACGATGCCTGGGTGCTGAAGTGGAACCCGCCTTTTGAGCGCATCTACTCCTACTGGTCGGCGAATGATCTGCCCAACCGTAGCTGGCTGCTGCGCTATGGCTATGATGCCATCTATCGGGGGATTGGCCGCGAGGTGCAAGCGTTGTGGGCGGGCAACTCGCCCACTGGCGGCGGCAGCGGGTTGCTTGGCGGCGATATTGGCAGGCCGCTGGCGATTGCCCTCGCTATCCTCGCCCTATTCGTCGCGCCCAAGGGCTGGCGGCACATACGCGGCACTGGGCGGCAGGACGAACAACGGTTCGCCCCTACGGATGGGCAGCAAGCGCAGGGCGAACAACGGTTCGCCCCTACAGAGTCGGTTGTCACATCCCTGCTGCTCAGTCTGGTTATCTATGCCGCCTTCGTTACCCTCTACTGGCACTACGAACCGCGCTATTTCTATGCCTACATCCCCTGGGTGTATTTGCTAGCCTCTGCCGCGCTGTTCTGGTTGTATGGCGTGACCGCCCACGCCCCCCTCCCCCACCCTCCTCGGTTGCCCAGGGAGGGGAATAATAGCCCCCCGTTGCAGGGGAGAGGGAATAGGGTTGGGTTGCGCGTGATAGTTGCGACTCTACTGGTGGTTGTTTACGCGGGTTTTCTGCTTTACACCTCGATTAGCCAGCTAGTGGTGGATACGGGCAACTATGTGGGAGCAACCCCGCTGGTAGCGGCGGCGCAGTGGTTTGGCGCGAACACGCCGCCCGGCACGGTGGCGATGAGCCGCAATCCGTGGGAGTTTAGCTGGCATAGCCAACGCCTGGGGGTGATGATCCCGCTGGATCCGCATGATCTCAATCGTAGCTTGCCGCAGATCAAAGCCGCCGCGCAGCAGTACGGCGCAACCTATCTGATGCTCGACCACCTGGGCGGGCCGGGCGCAAGCTACTTTCGCACCGACTGGCGACGCGACATTGCGCCGATGTACAACCCACGCACGGCCTGTGCTGGTTTCAGCCTGGCCTACCAGAACCAGAGCGTGGCGATTTACAAGATGGATGCAAGCAAGATTGGCGCAAGTTGTCATCCGTAGCGGCGGCTGCTAATTGGCGAACCGTTGTTTGCTGTGGCCTACTTTGCAACTAAATCGGCGAAAGTGTAGAATAAGCGCGATGAAGATATGTATGGTAACATCCTCATACCCCAAGTACCCCGGTGATGTGACCGCCCCATTCATCGAGGGTATCGCCGCCAGCGTCGCCAGCCTGGGGCATGAGGTTCATGTGCTAGCCCCCTACCACCCCGACTTGCGTCGCCAGCCGCTGGAGCAAGGGGTGCATCTGCATTTCTTCAAGTATGCGCCCCTCCGTCAGCTAAATATCTGGGGCTACGCCGAGTCGCTGGAGGCCGATGTCAAGCTCAAGCCTGCTATCTATCCGATCACCCCACTGGTGTTGGCTAGCAGCCTGTGGGCGCTGCGCCGCCTGACTAGCCAGATTAAGTTTGATGTGATCCACGCCCACTGGGTGATACCCAATGGGCCGGTCGCTGCGCTGGCTGCTAGTATGCGCCACCTGCCGCTGGTGATTAGCCTGCACGGTTCCGATGTGTGGGTCGCCGAGCGCAATCCCGTGTTGCGCCGCGTCGCTCGTGCCACCTTCCGCCGCGCCGATGGCGTGTCCGCCAGCAGCGACGACCTGCGCCAACGCGCCATTCGCATCGGCGCACCTCGCCGCGTCAGCCAGGTCATCCCCTACGGCGTAGACCCTGCAAGTTTCGCGCCTTCCGCAGCCATCGCCAATCCTGGTGCGGAGTTGCGCGACACCCTCGGACTGCCTGCAGACTGCCTGATCATCTTCAGCGTGGGCCGCATGGTTTACAAAAAGGGCTTCGAGTACCTCATCCGCGCTATGCCTGCGGTGCTGGCCGCCCACCCTAATGCCAGGCTGGTGCTGGCGGGCGGTGGCGATTTGCTCGATGAGTTGAAGGCGCTGGCCGCATCGCTAGGTATCGCTGATCGTGTTAGCTTCCCCGGCTGGGTGGAACGTGACCAGATCCCCCTATACTTCAGCGGCTGTGATCTGTTTGTGCTGCCCAGCATCCGCGACGAGGCGGGCAATGTGGACGGTCTGCCCAACACCCTACTGGAAGCGATGGCGAGTGGCCGCTCAGTTGTCGCCAGCCGCGTTGCGGGTGTGCCACTGGCAGTCATCCCCGGCCAGAATGGCGAACTGGTGGCGGAGAAGGATCCCGTCGCACTGGTTGAGGCGATCAACCGCCTGCTAGCCGACCCTGCCCTGCGTGAGCGCTACGGCGCAGCCAGCCGCCGCCGCGTCCTCGATGACCTCAACTGGACGGCGGTCGCTGCCCGCTTCGTTGACCTCTACGGCCTGGCCCAGCGTCACCACGCGGCTCGCAAGCGATGAGCAGCACTACGCCAAGCTCCTCGTTCGCTGCGGGAGGATGGGAGAGGGCTAGCGTCGCACTACCCATCGTCCTCATAGTCGCCCTGATCGCACGTCTCGGCTACTGGCTGCTGGTGATGCCCGCTGCGGATCGCGGCTTCGTGGTGGACGAGCCGGAGTATTTCGCGGGGGCGGTGGTGTTCGCCAGCGGGCGCGGCTTCAGCTTCTGGGACACTTTTCTCTGGACCCGCACCCCGCTCTATCCCGCCACCCTCGGCTTCACCTTCCAGCTATTCGGCCACGACAGCCTGTTGCCCGCCCGCTTGCTGCAACTCGGACTCAGCCTGGCAAGCATCGCAGTCCTCTATTTGCTGGCCCACCGCGCCCTCGGACCCGCCGTCGCATTCGTCAGCGGCCTGTTCGCTGCCTTCTATTTGCCATTCATAATCCTGCCCTATTTGCTGCTGGGCGAAACATTGTTCATCCTGCTATTTGGCCTGTTTCTGCTGGCAATTATCCGATTTGACGATACTAGCCAGCGCATTAGTTTCAGCGGAGAAACGGAGGAAGCGGATAAGGCAAAAAGCCTCTCCCCAGCGGGGAGAGGTTTGGTGAGGGGAGAGGCTGACAATACCAGCAATGCAGAAGCAAGCAACGCCGCACCAAACCTCTCCCCGCTGGGGAGAGGCTTGGTGCGGGGAGATGCTGATCCTACACCGATACAGACAAACGATAGCCAACGGATTGTGAAAACGGATAAACGGATTGGGCCAGCAAATACCATCAACGATACTACATCCAACTCAAAACTCAAAACTCAAAACTCAAAACTCGGCTACACCGCCCTCGCTGGCTTGTTGCTCGGCCTGGCAATGTTGGTGCGCGGCACCGCACTGGTTTACCTGCCGTTTGCTGCCTTTGTGCTGTGGCTGAATCTACGATCTGTACCCAACTCAAATCTCAAATCTCAAATCTCAAATCTCATCGCTGCCTTTCTCCTTACGGCAATGCTCACCCTTGCGCCCTGGACGGTGCGAAACTATGTCGCCTACGGCTACATCATCCCTACTGATACCACCGCTGGTTACAACTTCTGGTTGGGGGCTAATCGTGGGCTGGACGGTGGACGGTTGGCGGGTGACTTGCTGGCAATCGCCAACCAGGGCGCACGCCAGAATTATGCCTATGCGCGGGGCTTCGATTTGCTCCGCGCCGACCCCCTCGGCTTCGTCGGCAAGGGGCTGAAGGAGATGAACGATTTGTGGGCGGGCAACTTCAGCGCGGAGGAACGATTCACCCAGGGCTACACGCATGGACTCGTCCCCGCCGCGCACCTGCTAGCCAGCATTACGCTCGACGACACTCTGTACCTGCTACTTGTGCCGCTGGCGATTGTAGGGCTGTTCGCTGCGCCGCGTCACCGGCTGCACGGCTATGTGGTTGCCTGGGCGTTGGTCAACTTCGCGCTGGCTTTCCTCTTCTTCGCGGTGGTACGCTTCCGCCTCGCGGTTCTGTTCTTCCTGCTGCCATACGCCGCCTGGACGTTGCTCAACCTGCGCCCGCTGTGGCGTAGCCTGACCGCCCTGATTTTGGCGGGACGCAGCAGGTCAAGGCAAAAAGCCCCCAGCGGAGGGTTGGGGGAGAAAGCTGGCAGTGACGACCATGTTTCATCAGCTCCAACCCTGGCACCAGGGGCGGCTGGCCCTCGACAAGCGTTGCCAAGGGGCGAGTTTTCTCCCCCAACCCCCGCTGGGGGCTTTTTGCTTCCTAAAGTTCAGCATAACTCATGGTACAAGGCTGCCGTAGCCGCAATTCTGATCGTTGCTTTCCTAATCGCCAACCTGCCTGCCTATCCGCTGGCGCAGACGGTGCAAGGGGTGGCGGCGTGGGGCAAGCAGCAGCATCTTGCCGCTGGCGATGAGCTACTTGCGAGCGGCGATCTGGCAGGCGCGGCAAAGGAGTATAATCAAGCCGATCAGAATCTGGCCGAGACCCAAACCGCGCAGGCCAACTTGAGCGTGTGGCGCGGCGATCTCAAGTCTGCCCAGCAGTTTGCAGGCGCGATTGATAACGGCTACTGGGGGCGTTATCTTGTGCTGGGCGAAATCGCTCGCGCCCAGGGTATTGACCCCACCGTAGGCTTCGTCAACCGCGTGGTGCGCGATAACTATGCGGCGGCCAGCGATTGGGCCTGGAGCCACTTCACCCCCACGCTGCAATGCGACCTGCACGTTGGCGATGAGGGTCAGGATAT
This sequence comes from Chloroflexia bacterium, assembly GCA_038230695.1. Taxonomy (GTDB): domain Bacteria; phylum Chloroflexota; class Chloroflexia; order QHBQ01; family QHBQ01; genus QHBQ01. The sequence goes on along the minus strand of JBBRMT010000036.1, from coordinate 10,025 downwards.
GGGTAGTGTACATGGCTTCGCCACTGCCGAGGTGGATGGCATCCAGCGTTACCGTTGGAGCGTGCAGCCGACAACATCGCTGCGCCTCTGCCCAGCCAGCCCGACCAGTGCGACGCTCACCATGAGATTGCGCGGCTACTGGCCTGCCAACCTCACCGCCCCTACAGTAAGCGTTAGCGTTGCGGGGGTGACTATCGGCAGCGTCACAGTTACCACTGCCTGGCACGATTATCGCATTGCCGTACCTAGTGCAGTCGTGACAAACACGAGCGGCGGGGCTATCCTTTCGCTATCCAGTTCCACCTTCGTCGCCAGCGGCAGCGACCCGCAACTGCGTGGCTTCATGCTAGCCGAGGCGCGGTGGGGAGGACAGTGAGAAACAGCAATCCACAAGTTAATATATCCCGAAATCTATCAATCGTGGCGGTAGGATTGGCGCTGCTGATAGCTGCGCTGCTGCTGTGGCGTACCGCGCAATCGGTGGGGTTCAGCGCGGGCATCTTTGGCTACCCTTTTCAGGTGGATGAGAGCGAAGGCATGATCGCCGCCGAAACGATGCTGCTGGATCAGGGTCAGAATATCTACAACTTCCCCGCCCCGCAGCAGTTTGTCGCCGCTCCCTATCCACCGCTCTATTACCTGCTAAATCTGCCGTTCATCCACTTCACCGGCTACAGCCTGAAGGTGGGGCGGACGCTAACGATACTATCAAGCCTAACCGCCGCTGCACTTATATTTGCGCTAATCAACCTCACCACCCGCCGCCGTCTTGCCGCCTTGATTGCCACACTGGCCTTCCTTGCCAACTCGCTAATCGCCTTCTGGGGCGCAATCGTCAAGCCCGATGTGCTGGCGATGTCCTTCGCCTTGCTCGGCCTGTATTGTGTGGCCCGATATATCCCATCCTACCAGGGTGAACAACGGTTCGCCCCTACGTATGAAGGCGACAATGCTAGGCAACAGGGCGGGCCACCGCCCGCCCCTACAAATATGGCGCAAGCGGGTAGTATTAACTCAAAACTCAAAACTCAAAACTCAAATCTGGTTTACCTTGCGGCAATCGCCTTTGCCCTGGCGATGCTTACCAAGCAGACCAGTGTGGCAGGAGCGGGGGCGGGGTTCATCGTACTGCTATGGGCCGACTGGCGGCGCGGCCTCAAGGCCATTGCGCTATATCTCGCCATCGTTGGCGGCGTGTCGCTGCTACTCGACTGGCAGACGGCGGGTGGCTACTATTGGCACATGATCACGGTTCATGCCCTGCCCTGGAGCTTCGAGCGGGTGGTTAGCTACGTGCAAACGGTCTGGGCGGTCAACTGGCCGCTGATCATAATGGGTGCAGCAGGGCTGCTGGTTGGTTTGGCGACTGCAGCAAAAAGCCTAGCCCCGGCCAACCAACGAAATAGGTTCAGCGGAGAAGCGGATTCAGACACTCAGCACTCAGCACTCAGCACTCAGCACTCAGCACTTAAGGTCATGCTGTTCCTCTATGCACTGGCGGCGGTGGTGCAGGCCAGCGGGGTTGGCACGCTCGGTGGGGTAAGCAATCACTTCCTCGACGCTTTCTCCGCGCTCTGCATCGGCTTCGGGCTGCTGATCGGCTGGCTGCTCGATTGGGTTGAGGATAGTCGTGCCGCACTGACGCTGCGGGTTGGTGGGCTAGTAGGCATTGGCGTGGTTGCCGTGTTGGTCTGGGTGTTGGTCAACGCCGAGTACGACCCCCACGATCTGCAAGCCTACCAGTTTCGCTTGCCCAGCGCTAGCCAGCTTGATGGCATGAGCCATATCGCCCAGTTCGCCACCAACAATGGCGGGCTAATCTACTCCGACAACGTAACGCTGGCGCTATCCGCCCACCAGCGCCCACGCAGCACCGACCCCTATACCCAGACCCATGCCAGTAGCCCATCGATTCACCCTAATCCTGCCGACCGCTGGGATGAAAGCCAGATCGTGGCCGACATTCGGGCCAAAAAGTTTGCGCTGATCATCCTGGCTGATAGCAACCCCTGCAAGAGCGGCGGCGGTGGCGTAGAGTCGCCCGCCATCGCATTGGCGGTTTGCGATAGCTATCAGCTGATCCAGCGCAATGTGGAGTATGTTTATCAGCCTGGGAAGTTATCAGCAGAGACGCGTTGAATTATATCTGCAAGTAGTGAGATAGGGCTGCGTCACGAAGATATTGCACCAGGAACAAAACAGCGATCATGAACAACAGGTCAGCAGCGGCAATTAGCAGCACGATTCGTGGGTGGCTGCTCTCTTCACGCTTCCATATTGCTGTGCCAGCGGCAAACAAAGCTACAGGCGCGGTGAGGATGCAGCCTAGCATCCCTCCCTGATTGTAAGAGTTGGCGCTTATACCGACCGCCCAGAAGAGCAAAGGTAGGAAAGAGAAGACAAGACCGACTAGCGCCCAAATCACCGCTCTATCCCTATCTCTGTGCCTGGGTGTCGTATCAATCACCCATAGCGGTAGCGGATATGGTGGGGTGGATGTAGCAGGTAGCTTCCATATATTTAATTACGAGTACGCAGTGCAGGATGTTTCACCGCAACAGGTATGCTGGAGGGTGCGATCAAACTTCATCGCTAGCCTCGCTAGTATCGGGGTTGGCTAGGAGGCGCATGGCGATGTCGCTGACCCGCTGATAGGTGGGGGTGACGCGCACGGCCAGGCTCTCGCGCCCGCGCCAAAACGGTGGGTTGCCCAACGTGGCAAGCGGCTGGGGCGGGCCGTTCAGCGGCACAAGTTGGTCTGGGTTGGGTAGTGCGGCCACATCCATCTGCCAGAACGCGGCGGAGTCGCCGGGCAATGGCGTGGTGGACGGTTCATCCTCAGCCAATCCGAAGGGGGCGAGTAGCTGCTGGCGGTTGCGCCCACGCAGGTGAAAGGCCACGAACAAGTCGTCAGCCACCATTTGCCCCAGCTTGTAGCATAGGCCGACCACGTGCTTGCAGAAGTAGCCCAGCCCATCGTACTCGCACTTGACCAATAGTTCCTCCAGCTTGGGCAGCAGCGATAGGCCCGCCGCTGCACAACGATGCTCGATATCGTCGGGCAGCGTGCCAGTCAGCATCTGGGCTAGCAGGGTGCCATCGTCAAGCAAAAGGGCGGTTAGCTCATTCCATAGCGTATTGGGCAGGACTGGCATGGTGATGGTAGCCCGCTCCGAGCCGTGCGAACCGTAATGGATCATTGACACCATCGCGGTTACCGCGCCGGGCTGCACCTTCACCCGCTTCACCCCACCCCCGTTGGCAGCCGCCCGTCCAAAGTTGAGGTTGCTCCTGGTGGCCCGCTCCTTCAGCCGCGCCTGCCAGATCGCCAGCCACACCTCCGCGCTAACGCTCATCGCTAATCTCCTATCGCCTCGGCGCTGAGGCGCACTACTTCACGCAGATCGGCAGTGCTGAGTTCGGTTAGCCAGCCCTCGGAATCGCCGCCGATGACGCTCTCGGCCAGCGCCTTCTTACTCTCGATCAGCGCGTCAATCCGCTCCTCCAGTGTGCCTACACAGATGAACTTATGCACCTGCACGTTGCGGGTCTGGCCGATGCGATAGGCGCGGTCGGTGGCCTGGTTCTCCACCGCCGGGTTCCACCAGCGGTCGAAGTGGAAGACGTGGTTGGCAGCAGTCAGGTTAAGGCCCAGCCCGCCTGCCTTCAGCGATAGCACGAAGATAGTGGGCGGGCCAGCCTGGAAGCGGTCAATCATCCGTTCACGCTGGCTGCGCTCGGTGCCACCGTAGAGATACAGCACCTCGCTGCCGAAGCGTTCTTGCAGATAGGTTTGCAGCATCGCGCCCATCTCGGCGAACTGGGTGAAGATCAGCGCCTTGTCGCCCTCTTGCAGGGCCTCCTCCAGCATCTCGCTGAGGCGAGCCAGCTTGCCGCTGCGCCCTTCCAGCTTGGATTGGTCGCCCAGGAAGTGGGCGGGGTGGTTGCACAGTTGCTTCAGCCGCAGCAGCATTTTCAGCACCAGGCCGCGCCGGGTTATGCCATCACTGCGCTCGATTTGTGCCATCATCTCCTGCACGAAAGCCTGGTAGAGGGTGGCCTGCTCTACGGTGAGGTTGCAGTACACCTTCATCTCATTCTTATCCGGCAGATCCTGGATGATGCGCGGGTCGCTCTTCAAGCGGCGCAGCACGAACGGGGCGGTAATCTTGCGTAGCTGAGAGAGGGCTGGTTGATCGCCAACGCGCTCGATGGGGCGGGCATAGCGATGCTGGAACTGTTCGCTGCTGCCTAGGTAGCTAGGGTTGAGGAAGTCCATGATGCTCCACAATTCGGCTAGGCGGTTCTCCACTGGCGTGCCAGTCAGGGCGATGCGGTGTGCGGCGGGGATGCGCCTAACCGCACGGCTCTGCTTAGTGTTGTGGTTCTTGATATTCTGCGCCTCGTCCAGCGCCACGGTGCGCCAGCCCACCTCGGCCAGCAGCGGTTCGTCGCGGGCCAGCAGGCTGTAGCTGCTGATCACCAGGTCGTGAGTCTTGGCTTCAGCGACGAAATCCTCGCCCTTACGCCGTGCCGCGCCATGATGCACCATCACCTTGAGGCTGGGGGTGAAGCGGGCCGCCTCGCGCTGCCAGTTGCCGACTACGCTGGTAGGGCAGATCAACAGAGTCGGGCCGCTGGCGTTGGCCTCTTGTTCACGCAGCAGCAGGGTGAGCAGTTGCACCGTTTTGCCCAGGCCCATATCGTCGGCCAGGCACGCACCCAGCCCGTAGCGGCGCAGAAAGGCCAGCCATGAGTAGCCGCGCACCTGATAGGGGCGCAATTCGCCAACGAAGCTAGCGGGCTGGGGCAGGTCTTCCAGCTTGCCATCATCCAGACTGTTAAATAGCCGTTTGAGCCAGCCGCTGACCCGCACCCTGGTATCGGCGAAGTCGCCGGGCGGTTCGTGTAGCCCACCTATCGCTAGCCTTACCGCCTCACCCAGCCCCACCCGCTTGCCGTTCTGCTTGACCAGCTTAAGGATAGCCTCGCGCTCGGTGGGGCTGAGTTCCACCCACTGGCCTTTGACCCGCACCAGCGGCTGCTTTAGCTGGGCCAGGCGGGCGAACTCGGCGGGGTCGAGGTGGGCATCACCAATCGCCACCTGCCAATCGTATCGTACCAGCGATTCGACGCTGAAGAAACCGCTTGGTTCGTTGCCCTCAGCTTGCAGGCTGAGATGGGCGCTGAGTTTGGGCTGCTTCAGCCACCAGCCGGGGACGATGACGTGCAATCCACCCTGCTCTAGCGCGTCCAGACTACGATGCAGCAGCGCGTAAGCCTCATCAACGGTCAGGATAATGTGGCTGGGGTCGGCGGCAGGCAGATAGCGGGCCAATGGCGGGAAGGCAGTTACCGCCTTGCCTAGTGCGGCCAATATCTGCTGGCGGGCGCGAATTGGTAGTAGCTCGGCAGGCAATTGCTCCTGCGCGTGCCAGACTAGTGCGGCTGGTATTTGCAGGCTGGGGTCGTCCAGGGATTGCAACAAGAAGATCAGCTGCCACTCGTCGCGGTCGAGTTCTCCCTCATCCACGCCCGGCTCGGCGGGCGGTTCGAGGCGGAGCATCACCCGATAGCGGGTTGCAGCATCCAGCTTGATACCGCGCCACCTGGCGTAGCCGCTGACAATTGGCGAGTTCTCGTTAGGGTGAATATAAGGCTGTAGGGAGTAGAGCGACTTGACCCAGCGCAATGCCTCACCGCTGGCGGTGGGGCGGATGGCGTAATCACCCTTCACTGCCTGGCGCACCACACCATCAATCATCCCATCGAGGAAGCGGTGCAGCATCGCCTCAGCGCTAGGCGGTTGACCGTCCAACATCTGGATTAGCTCCTGCTCGGTGGCGGCCAATGCACGGCAAGCAGGCGGCATTGCTGCGATCAAGCGGGCGATTTTAGTCACAGAGTCGGGGTTATCAGTGGCCGCTTGCCATACCGACCGCCAGCTTTCGTTATCGTATGATACGGCGGGGATGTAGCCGCCACTTACCAGCAGTTCGCGTACCAGACGTGCCGCTGCCGACCAGAACAACAAGTCGGCTCCAATGTGGTCAAACCTGGTCTGGACGTGCGAATCGTCGTATGTGGGCAGTTGACCAGGCGAATTAACATCCTTTGGCAGCGGCAGACTGGCGATGCGGTTCAGCACGGTTAGCGCATCCCCTGCATTGATGGTCAACCCGGCCACCTGCCAGCCTGCCAGCAGGTGTTCGCCGTCGGGGAGGGCAGCAAACATTTGCACTCGCCTGGCGCGGCTCTGATAGTAGAGGTTGGCTTCCTGCTCCGCAAGCCCCCATTCGACCAGGCGGGTCAGTTCCTTGGGCGGAGTGGGGTCGTAGTAGCCGTAGCTGTAGCCGTGTCGGTTGTAGCCATAATTTGAATGCTCGGACCCTAGCGCATAAGGGTAGGGCGGGAAGCGGTCATCACCAGCGGGCAGCGCGAATTGCTCGTGCGCCCACTCTCCCCAGAAGGTAAATCGGCCTCCATTGTCGTCCTCAACCCATGAACCATGCAGTACTGCAACCCGCGCCATGCTTGCTCCTTGTAGCCATAAATGATTACATAGCCCTGAAGTTGCTGATATTATAACACAGGATAGCGGAAGGCGGCAAGATCGCATCACAGCATGGCGACGCTGATATGTTCTAACTTAGATATATATGTAAGCGAAGCAAGTTGGCTAAGTTGCTATGGGTATTTATCTAAGCGAAGCTCGGTCAGCCAGATCGCCCTCTCGCAACCATTAGCACATAAACCGTCTTGGCCGCTTGCGCCCGCGTCAGGTTTCCGTCTGGCTGGAAGTGAGTGGCATCCACGCCGCTCATCAAGTTGTGGATTTTGGCTGCTTCGATATAGCCGTAGGCCCAGTAACTGGCAGGCACATCGGCGAACGTGGGGGTTCCGGGGGTGGCAGTGTCATAGCCCGCTGCCCTTACCACCATCCGTGCCATCTGCGCCCGTGTTACTGGCTGGTTGGGGTGGAAGGTGCCGCCGGGGTAGCCGCTGATCGCGCCATGCGCGTTGGCGGTCTCGATGTAGGCATAGGCCCAGTAGCTGGCAGGCACATCGCTGAAGTCGGGAGTGGACGGAGTGGTGAGCGCCCAGCCTTCGGCGAGATCCAGCATCTTGGCTAGCTCGGCGCGAGTAATCTGCCGCTCAGGGGCAAAGGTGTTCGGCACGCTGCTGCCGCGCACGATACCCTGTGCGGTCATGTGTTGGATCTGCGGCCACGCCCAGTAGTTAGGCGGCACGTCGCTGTAGGTGTATAGGGCTGCGCCCTGCGTGATGAGGTTGCGCTGCACTGTTCCGATATTCACGGTGCGGGGCTGAATGTTTTGCGCGGCGGCCATCGCAGCGGCCACGCCTGCAGCTTGACCCAGGGCCATGCGGATCGCTTCCATGCGGAGGGCGCTATAGCCAACGTGGCTGGCCGACACTGCCAGCGGCGCTAGCAACCCATCAATCCGCTGCGGCACCATCACCCCATAGCTTACCTGGTAGGGATACTGATTACCAATCCAGTATTGCCCCTCGTTGTGTGCGCCGTAGCTGTCGGTGAAATACTGCACTGTGTGCGAGTCCATTGCATACTGACCCGCCGCTATGCTGTCGGTAATAAAGGCCGGGCCATTAGGGTTGCAAACGTGGCTGGTGCAACCGAAATCCTGCTCGTGTGCCGTCTTCAGCCCCACTAGACGATAGCCCTCGCGCACATACATCTGTAGTGGTGCGCCGTCAGCAGTGCCGTAATCGAGTGCTGGCCGCCACCCCTGCGCGGCATCTACGTGGCTCTGCGCCCAGTATAGGAAGCTGAGGGCATATAGGCGATGCTTCTGGTCAATTGCGGCGCGGCTGCTGGGGTCGGTCAGGTAGTTGGCAGGCGAATCAAGCGATACATAGTTCGCGCTCGGCAGGTCGGTAAGATTAATTTCCAGCTTGTTGTTGGGCAGGAAGCGCCGCCACTGATACCAGATGTCGTTCCACTCTCCCGCCGCAGTTTGCGCGAAACTGTTGGCATAGCTGATGTAGATTTCGTTCTGGTCGCCGTAGTGACCATGGCTGTCGGGGATATTGGCAAAGGGGTTGACAATTAGCGGTCGTTGTGGCGCATATTCCAGGGTTAGCAGGTAGCTATAGGCCATCAGCCCGTAGTCGCCATCACCAACCGAGCCGCCCACAAGCGGCACTACGTAGGTCTTGCCCGCATCAAACTCGTTGTAAGACCGCGATAGCAACTGCGGTGGCGCGTTATTCGCACTGGCGCTGGGTTCGCGGCCAAACACGTAATCCTGCCACAGCGTGCCAGCGTCGGCCAGCACATCGCCCCGCTCGGTGGCATCTATCACCACCTTGCCACGCACGCTGGCGGTTACGGTCAACCCGCCTGTGGCAGTCAGCACGTTCACGCCCGCCACCGCGCCGCTGTCGGTAATCACCCCGCTATAAGGCGAGTTCAGCATCACGGTAAGGTTTGGCTCGGCAAGGGTCATGCTGTAGAGGATCTGGGCGGCCACTGCTGGCTCGTAGTTGAAGCCGCTGACCGGATAGTGCGCGGCGGTGTTACATTCCAGGTTTCGCATTTGCAGGTAGCATTTGCCGTCCGTCATATTCCAGGTGTAGACCGCGTAGCCAGTATCATATGTGCCGCCCAACAACTTCGCCATAATCGCACCCGCAATAGTGGGGTTGGCGTAGTTGTTGTCCACCACCACCGGCGCAGGAGTGAGACACTGCAACAGCCCGGCGTTGCGCTGCGCGGTGTAGTAGTCGCGCACACGCAGGCGGAACTCCTCGAACAGTCCGCTGCTGGCCGCGCTGGATGTGTCAGATGCGCCCACCCCGCCCGCCGAGATCATGCCACCCAACCAGGAGCCGTCGGCCAGCAATACGGTGTGCGCCCCCTGCCGCGCGGCGGCAATTGCCGCGCCTACCCCCGCCGAAGTGCCGCCCTCCACCACCACGTCAAAGTTATAGGTGAGGCCGGGCGTGGCGGTTGGAGTAAGTGTGGCGGTTGGTGTGATGGTTGCGGTTGGCGGTGCAGTCGGGGTGGCCGATGGCGTTACGTTCGGCGTGGCAGACGGTTGCATGGTTGGCGTAGGAGTGGTGGTGATGGTTGCGCTAGCAGTGGGGGTGAGGCTGATCGTTGCTGTAGCTGTGAGGGTTGGATTTGCAGTAGGGGTGCGGGTTGCGCTAGTAGTTACCGTAAGGGTTGTGCTGGCGATTAGAGTTGGTGTTGCGCTATCGGTCGGGCTGGAGGTTGGCGTAAATGTATTATCGGCAACTATGCCCGGCTCACTGCGACCTGCGCCGCTTGCAGATGGCGATGCAGCTGCTGCCGCCTGACCCAGAAGGATGAAGATGACTAGCAATGCCGCCACTTTAATTATCGCTGCCCTGCTAATCAAATCTTGCTCCTTGCCTAAACATTATCTGGCAAATGATACCATATTGGTGTAGCAAGGCGCAACAATTCAAGCGTTTAGGGCGAATGACTGTTTGCTCCTACCAACTAGCTATGCTGCTTATCACTGGTAACTACTCCACACCCCATTCTGATAGTGCAGGATGATGCCGTCGTCACCAACCGCCCAGCCCTCACTGCTCGACACCATGCTGATGCCATTTAGCCCTCTGCCGGAGTTATCGAACGGGTTGGCTGCCTTGACCCAACTGCCAGCGCTGTATTGCACGATGTCGGTACCAACTGCCCAGCCGGTCGTCTCGCTGGTCATGGCCAAAGCGGTCAGATTTGCGCTACTCGGGCTAGTTATCAGTGTCCAACCTCCGTTGCGGTAGTGCAGGATGACACCACCACTGCCAACCGCCCAGGCTGAGGTCTCCCCGGTCATCCTCACTGCGCTCAGAGCCATATTGGTAGGAGAGCTTGCGATGGTCCCAATAAACTAGACCACCAAGAAGGCTGAAATAAGGTAGAATAAACCCATGAAAAGACACCATACCCCTACTTTCAAAGCCGAGGTCGTGCGCGAGATACTGCGCGAACAGAAGACCATCGCCCAAATCGC
>JBBRMT010000035.1:0-25214 GCA_038230695.1 Chloroflexia bacterium | reverse complement strand
TGCGGGCGGATAGCTCCATATAGCCGAATGGCTTGGTGATGTAGTCGTCCGCGCCGATCTCTAGCCCGTGTACCTTGTCTATCTCCTCTTCGCGGGCGGAGATCATCAGGATCGGCACCTCGCTCTGTTCGCGCAGGCGGCGGCAGACCTCGAAGCCGTCCATGTCGGGCAGGCCAATATCGAGCAGCACCACGTCGGGCTTCTCCTGACTGAAGCGTTGCAGCGCGGCCTTACCGCTGGCAAAGCTGACCACCGTACTGCCCGGCCACTGCAAGCCGAAGCTGAGGCTAATCGCCTCCACCACATCGGGGTCATCGTCTACCACCATCAGCTTGATGGTGGGGCGGGTGGTGTTGGTTGTGCTTGCTGGTGTAGCTATGATGGTCATTGCATCTATCTCCCATTTGCGTGCGTGGCGGCACTATACCCAACCTGGCTGTAAACTATCGCGGCCATTTGACCACGTATTATTCCATCATGGCCGTAAAACATAGTACCTGTAAGCGGCAAGGCTGGTTGGTTGGCGTGGGCTGGGCTGGTTAGCTGAGGGTGACTCGCCATTCCCGCGCTTGGCTGCATAATGCGGTCATCCGGCATCGGGCTGAAGCGGTTGTTTGAAACTGAAAGCGTCATCATCACAATCAGCGCAAAGGCTATACCCGCACCAAGAGCAATGCGTAGCCTTTGGTTACGCCTTTGACTTATGGTTGCCACCGCACCCGCCCTCGATGCACGGATGCGGATGGGTTGTCTAACGATCTCGGTTGGCTTTACGCCCTCAGCAGGCCAGAGGCCGTGGCGAGAGTAGCCAGTTGGCGATACCGTTGCATCGCATTGTGGGCAGTTGACTGCGCCTACAGTATAAGCGTGCTGGCAGCGCGGGCAGCTTGGCATAGGCTGCTGGCTGGTTGTTGCTGTCTTTGTCATAGCATCCTCGCTATATCTATTTGGGTGGTTAGCGGCAATCTTCACCAGGGCGGGCCACCGCCCATCCCTACGGTAGCGTTTCTGTTCCAATCGGCATTGATGCGCTTCGAGATTTCTCCCCCAAACCCCCGCTGGGGGCTTAGTTTGGATACAAATGGGCTTATGCCATGCGCCCCTACAAGTGTGAACAGTTCCAATCAGCATTGAATCGCTTCAAGATTTCTCCCCCAACCCCCGCTGGGGGCTTAGATTGGGGTGCCGTTAGCTCTTGCCAACCTACTAATGCTGAATGGCTGTAGCGGCATCAGTTGTTCGCCGGTTAGGGCCAGGGTTGCCAGCGTCTTGCCGATGATGGGGGCGAACTTGAAGCCGTGGCCGCTGAAGCCGCAGGCGACGATGATGCGCTGGCTGCCAGGCAGGTAGTCCAAAATGAAATCATCGTCGGGGCTGTTGTCGTAGAAGCAGACGCGGCTATGCAACATGGGGCGAGTTGCAAGCTCAGGGATGAACTGCGCCAGCCAGTGGCGCATATCCTCGACCGCTGCTTTGGACAACTCGCCGCGTGCGTCGGGGTCAATCGGCTGGCCCTTGCTGTGATCTGCCACCTTCACCGCATCGAGCGTGTAGCTGGGGAAGCCGTAGTAGCCGCTGTCGAGGTCGGCGAAGACGGGAAAATCGGCGGGCTTGTAGGATTGCTGGGTGCCAGCAGTCGCGTAGTACATCACCGGCTGCTGCGTGTTGCTGACGTAATTCACCCCCAGCAGCTTGTTTACCCAGCCATTGACCGCGACGACCACCGCATCGGCCAGGTGGATACCGCCGTCGGTGGTCTTGACCCTGACCTCACCGTTGCGCTCCTCGATGCTCACCGCCCGCTCCTTGAGGATAGTCGCGCTATGCTTCATCGCCATTGCGGCCATCGCTTTGACTGCCTCTTGCGCGGCGACGAAGCCGCCATTGTGGTCCAGCACGCCAAGTTCCAGCGCATCTGCATTAAACTGCGGCCAGCGGGCGGCTATTTCGGCGGGGGTGAGCAACTCGACCGCCTCGCCCATATCGCTTAGGGTGCGATAGCTCTGCATCGCGTAACTGCTGTCGCCGTGACCGAGGAACAACACCCCGCACAGATTGAGCAGCGGCTGGCCCCAATCGCGCTCAATCTCGCGCCATAGCGGCAACGCGGCCCTGGCCCATTCGACGTACTTGCGGTCTGCCGCATAGCTGAAGCGGAAGATACGCTGGTAGTCGCTGCTGGCGTTCAGGGGATTGTTGATACCACCGGGGGCCAATACCTTGACGTTGGCCTTCATCTGCCTGGCATAATAAGCGGTCGCCACCCCCATTGCGCCACCACCCAGCACCAGCAATCGTGGTCTCACTCCAAATCCTCCGTTTTTATCTCGCAGCCGTCAGGCGGACAGGTGGGCAGCCACAGATAGAACAGGCTGCCCCAACCAGGGCGACTCTGCACCCCCATCTGTCCGCCATGTAGCTCCACCAGGCTGCGGGCAATTGCCAGGCCCAGGCCCAGCCCTTCGCCGCTACGCTTCTGGGTCGCCAGTTTGTCCGGCTCAATCTGGCTGAAGCTGTAGAACCGCTCGAAGATGTGTTCCTGCTGCTCCACGCCCATACCTGGGCCATCATCGCGCACCTGCACCAGCGCCTGTTCGCCGCCACTCTGCCCAATGCCTCGTCGCAAACCCAGGCTGATGTGGCCGCCATTGCTGGTGAACTTATTGGCATTGAACAACAGGTTGAGCAAAGCCTGCTCCAGCCGCCGCCGATCGCCCAGCACGTAGAGCGGCTGGTCGGGCAGATGCACGCGCAACTCCTGCCCCTTCGCCTCGGTCAGCGGGCGCACCATCGCTGCTGCCTCGGCTACCACCTCACGCATATCGGTAGGGGTCATGCTCACGGTCAGCCGCCCGGCTTGCAAGCGCGATACGTCCAGCAGGTCGTTGACCAGGGCGATGAGCCGCTCATTGCTGCGATTGACATTCGCCAGCAGCTTGTTTTCCGCTTCCGGTCGGTCAGCCACCGACTGCAACGCGCTAATCGAGGTTTTCATTGCGGTTAGCGGGCTACGCAGTTCGTGTGAGACAATGCTGAGGAAGTCACGCTCCATCTGTTCGCGGCGGGCAATATCTGCCGCCCGCCCGCGCTCCTGTCGGCTGCGCTCGGCCTCGGCGTATAGCGCCTGGCGCAAAGCCACCGTTGCGAACGCGGCCAGCCCTAGCGCGTTGATGTAGACGCTGAGGATGCCCAGCAGCGGCAAATCTCCTGCTTCCAACCCCAGCCAGTAGAGCGTCGCGCTAAAGCCAAAGGTTGCGGCGACATAACCCAAAGAGATGAGCAAGCCAAACTGGACTGCGGCGGTAATCACCAGGGTGAAGAACAGGATAAAGAAGACGCTGTGGCTGCGCCCAGTCAGCATCACTGCCAGACCCGCCGCCAGCCAGTCGAGGGTTAGCGTGGCGAACATCACTCGTCGGCTGGCGTAGTTGTGGCGGCTAATCAGGTAGAAGGTGATAAGCAGATTGTAGGCAACGATGATGCCAGCCACCGCTGGGCTGGGCAGGTCGAAGCGGTCGCGTTGGATGTGACCGATGAACAGACTGAGCAGCAGCACAGCGACAACCCCCAGCCAGCGCACCGCCAGACTCATCTGCCCCACCGAGAAGCCGCGCTCCTCGTCGCTAGTAGCCCGCTGCCATTGCCCGCGAGTGACGGCATAGAGCCAGCCTCGCAGCTCCTGGGTTTCACGCCGCGTGCGTTCGATGATACTCTGCTGTTCGCCAACCGCTGCCATCGGACAACCCTTCGGTTTGACGTTGCACCCCAACATGGCTATAATTGCAATGCAACGTTAATCCCAATCGTGAAAAACTGAACAAGGCTTTGGTATAATTATACCCTACAGGGGTGCAAATCGCAACAGCCTCAGATACGAGGCACCAGGCACGAGGCATAAGTGGGTAGGTGCAATCTACCTTTTACCCTCTACCTTCTACATTCGCAAGGGGGTTTTACATGGACGGCATGGCGCAAGTATATATGACAGGATTGTTCGTCGCGTTCCTGTTCTACGTCTTTCTAATCCTACCGCAACAGCTTGACAGCAAGAAGCACAAGCGCACGCTTGCCAGCATCCAGCCGGGCGAGATGGTGGTAACGGTGGGCGGGCTGGTTGGCAAGGTGACGCAGGTGTATGAGCGCCGCCTGCAAATCGAAGTTGCCCCCGGCCTGGAGGTGACGGTGGTGCGCTCGATGGTGCTGCGCCCGCTCACCGCTGAAGAAGCGGTGCAAGGTGATGCTGCTAGCCGCCTCGGCGCAGTGGTGCAGGATGCGACCGCATTGCAGCTAAACAAGGAAGCCGATCTCAAGGCCCAGGGCTAATCAAGCAATCTGCTGCAAAGTCGGCTAGGGTAGCACAAAGGGGCGCTCTCACGATTTGGCGTACCCAACCAGGGCGAACAACGTTTCGCCCCTACTGAACGCTTGCTTTGCAACAACGTGACACACTCCCGCGTAAAGGCCATTAGCCTTGAACATAGAGCAAACAACTCAGCATTCAGCACTCAACGCCCAGCACTCGGCAGCCACGCTGTTTCGCCCGTTCGCGGTGGCGGCGCTTATTGCGTGCGCCATCGAGTTGCTGTTCCAGCGCGGCCTATCACGGATGGGGACATCGCTGACCATCAGCGGCGCACCGCAATGGGAACTCGACCTGTTCAATACGGCCAACCGCATCACTGGCTACAGCCTGAACATGGCGATTGTCTTCTGCTGGGTGGCGATTGCGCTGGCGATCTGGGCATCGTGGCGCGTCACCCAGGATACTAGCGGCGGCCTGCGCTGGCTGCGTATTTTTACCACAATCGGGTTGGTGGCGCTGTTGGCCTACACCCCGGTTTTCTTTCTCACCACCCACAATGCCGATATAGTCTACCAGGTAGTCGCTTACACCACCCTGCTGCTGATCATCGCACTGGGCATTGTGCAGGCCGTCGATTGGCGAGGGCAGGCGGCGTTGACGCTGATGGCTCTTGCCTATTTCGCTGACGCTTATTATGTGCTTGCCAATACCGCCTTCCCCGGCGTGCCGCTGCACTCGTTCGATGTCTACAACGTGGGCCAGTTTCTGGTGATGGTCAACGGCCTGTTCATCTTCGTCGTCTACGCATTGTCGCAACGCCCGTGCCGCCTCGCCATCGTCCTCAGCGTGCTGGCGATGATCACCCTGACGGGGATGTTCGTCGCGCCGATGCAGGTAGATGTGCCTGCCTACATCGTCACTTTCAGCAGCGGTTATCAATTCGCTCTACCCTGGCCCTTCTACGTGTTGGTGCTGGGCGCAGTAATCTACACCATCACCCAGGCGCTGGCTGGCCCAACCAAAGGCTGGGCAGGCAGCACGGCGTTCGGCCTCGGCCTGCTACTCATCGCCATTGCGGGTTACGACCTCAAGCTGGACTTGCAATTCTATCAGGCGGCGCTGGGGTTGGTGCTGTTCACCGGCTTCGTCAGTGATGTTGAAAGTGAAAAGTTGAAAGTTGAAAGGTAGAAACTATGACCCAGCGAGACCAATCCGCCGACCAGTTCGGCTTCGAGACCCGCGCCATCCACGCCGGGCAAGCGCCGGACCCCAACAATGGCGCAGTGACCATCCCCATCTACCAGACCAGTACCTACGCGCAGGCGGGGTTGGGCCAGCCGCGTGAGGGCTACGAGTATTCGCGCACCGACAATCCTACCCGCACCGCCTTGCAGTCGGCGCTCGCCAGTCTGGAGGGGGCGAACTATGCGCTCTGCTTCGCCTCCGGTATGGCGGCGGAGACCACCCTGCTCTATCTATTCAAGCCAGGCGACCATATCATCTGCTCCGACGATGTGTATGGCGGCACCTATCGCCTATTCGTGCGGATCTTCGCCGACTATGGCCTGAAGTTCGATTTCGTGGATATGCGCGACCCCGCCAATGTGCAGAACGCGATGCGCCCCGAAACCAAAGCAGTATGGCTGGAGACCCCCAGCAACCCGACCATGAAGATGGTAGACATTGCTGCCGTTGCCGCGATCGCCCATGCGGGCGGCGCAAAGGTGATTGCCGACAACACCTTCGCCACCCCCTACGGCACTCAGCCGCTTAAGTTCGGCGCGGACATCGTGGTACACAGCATGACCAAATACCTGGGTGGGCATAGCGATGTAGTGGCCGGGGCAGTTGCGCTAAACGACCAGGCTGATTATGAGCGGCTGAAGTACCTGCAGAACGCGATGGGTGCGATACCGGGGCCAATGGATTGCTGGCTGACCCTGCGCGGCATCAAGACGCTGGCGGTGCGGATGCGGGCGCATGAGGCCAACGCGATGCAGATCGCCGCCTTCCTCGCCGAGCATCCTGCGGTGGACAAGCTATACTACCCCGGCCACCCCAGCCACCCCCAGCACGAGTTGGCGGCGAAGCAGATGTGCTGCTTTGGGGGGATGATCAGCTTCACGGTGAAGGTTGGGCCAGAGGCCGCCCAACGCATCGTCGAGCGCACCAAACTGTTCGCCCTGGCCGAGAGCCTGGGCGGAGTCGAGTCGCTAATCGAGATGCCGGGGGTGATGACCCACGCCAGCGTGGCCGGTTCCACTCTGGAGGTGCCAGCCAACCTTATCCGCCTCAGCGTCGGCATCGAATCGGTCAACGATCTGCTGGCGGATCTGCAGCAGGCGATGAGCGGCGTTGAGGGATAAGGACTGAGGACCGCGTGTCTTTGGTGTAGGGACGGATTGCACTCGCCTCTCTGAAGCGCCATAACACCTATCGTGGCCGTCAATATTGGTGTAGGGGCGCATGGCATACGCCCTCATGCAACCGCCGAGATGACCATCGAAACCGTGAACGATGTTGTAGGGGCGCATGGCTATGCGCCCTTGATGCAATCTGGAGATCCCTAGCGAGTGGGTGTTCAACTTCACCGTGCCACCACCAGAGCTGTTAGACTTCTTAGGGCGCACCAAACGATGCGCTATTCACCACATCACCAGCACTCAACTTGGTCAATACATCATAGCCTGAGATTAGCTGGCCTGCCACCAAATAGTTATCGCCCCCGCTCTGCAAGAACGATACGGCGCTGGCTGGGTTGTCGCTGGTGATGATGGTTAGCTCGGCACCGGCAACCTTGCCATTGTGAACCGGCAATATAAGGCTACCACATCTGTAGGGCAGTGTGTTCGATATAATGTTGGAGGTGTTCAAATCGTTGGTGTAGAGTGTCACCGTGCCGCTGCCAATGGCAATGCGGTTGCCCGTCAGACTTTCTAGCTGAGACAGATTGGAAGCGGTTCCGATGTCATACATCTTGGCTTGCATCACCCCCTTGGTGGTGGTCAGCGTCAGGATGTTGCTTATCCGTGGCGATGCCGGTGGCTGCGTTGGCGTACCAGTTATGGGAAGATAGGCCATCGTACCTACCACTTCAGGCAGACGAGCTTGCTCTGACGGCACTGCATCTGGTATGACCGGATTCAGGGTTGACTCTGGCGGAGGCAGGCAAGCGAACGGCGCAGTGGGTGTGTTGGCAGCCACGGCAGTTGGTGTCACATAAGGCGGGCTGATTGAGATGGCTGGTCCATAATCGTGTTTGCGCTGACCGCCGAAGATAACAAAGGCTATGATTACCATCACGACTACCCCAACCGGCAGTACATAATAGCGCCACGCCTGAATCTGCGTGTCTCTATTGCGCGGCTAATCAATCTCGCCGACGTGGGTACTGGCCGGGCGGGTTAGCATGGCGGGCAGTGGTGTGGGCTGGGGTGCTGTAAGCGACTCCGGTTCGCCATAGCGCGAGTAGCCCGTGGGCGAGAGCGCCTTGCCGCAGCTAGAGCAACTACTATCCCTTGCCTGATAGCGTGCGCCGCAGTAGGGGCAGATTAGTCGTCTTTCAACCAAAGCTCTTGCTCTTTCTGTTATGCTAATGGCTTGTTTTGGTCGCTGATGACCTTGTCGTTGCCGTTTAGCCGATCCAGCACATCGAACCCCGCGATTAGCTGCCCGGCAACAACGAAATTGGCGCTGGGATAGTGTTCAGCTACCGTGATGCCTGCGCTGGTAAGGATAATCAGGCTGTCGCCATACAGTGCGCCGTCCACCACCGGCAGCAACGCGCTGCCACGGCGGTAGGGGAGCTTGGGGCGGGTGAATATTGTGGCCTCAAGTGGCTGATCGGCCGCGTTGTAGCCATCAATTACCACTGCTCCTGCCACTGGGTCAATCGCTCCTGGGCCAAACACGCCCGCTGGTGGAAATAGAGCAGGTTCGATGGCCGTGGCGGTGATCGAAGAAGCAGCGCCGATATCGTAGAAGTTGGCTACCAGCGTCCCTGCCGTGGTGTTCAACACCCGCACATGGTTGACCTTGACGTTGCCCCCATTAGGGTCAGGTTGGTAGAGCGGCGTGGGCGTGGGCGTACCGCTAACACTTGCCAGACGAGGTATGGGAGTAGGAGTTGCGCTGGCGAACAATGAGATATGGATGGAGCGACTGAAGATGAACATGAGCGCTGCGATGATGACGAGGCCCCAGAGTACCGCAGCCAGCGGCCGGTTGAAACGCTGGTTTGTGCCAGTTGATGAAGGTATGGCAGCCGCTTGTTGGCCCCTGGGCGTATCATACGGCGGTAGCTGCAATGCGATAACATCCGCTTCGCCATAGGGTGAATAGCCGGTGGGCGAGAGCGCCTTGCCACAGCGTGGGCAGACGGTATCCCCCTCCTCGTAGGTGGCTGAACAGTACGGACAGGTTAGATTCGTTTCGTCCATGCTCATTTATTATCCTCACCAGGTAATACGAAGTTGCTGCCAATGTGGTTACGTGATGAAGGTATGGAAAATGCCATGCCTTACTCTACAACTTTCAATTCCAATGGGAGGAATAATGAATATTGAGATGGCGATGCTGCCGGGGCTGGTGCGCGACACTGCGCGGCAGGTTTGCATTGTGGTAGACGTGCTGCGGGCAACCACCACGCTCTGCACTATGTTCGAGCGCGACGTGCGCGAGGTGTATCTAGGGGCCGACCCGGTTGACGTGAAGGCGATTGCGGCACGGCTGGGCGAATGCCTGCTGGCGGGCGAACGCGGCGGTCTGGCCCCAGAGGATTTCGACTTTGGCAACTCGCCCGCCCAGGTGTTGACCAGCATCAATCTGGCGGGGCAACGGGTGGCGTTCTGCACCACCAACGGCACCAAGGCGTTGCGTCAGCTTATCCAGGCGGGTGCGCCGCTGGTGCTGGCTGGCTGTCTGCGTAACGGCCCTGCGGTGGCCGAGGCCGCCTTTGCCGAGGCGCGGCGGCGACGTTGCGACATCACCGTGGTTGCCAGCGGGCGCGGGCATGGCTCCAACCTGGCCCTTGACGACATCATCGCCGCAGGCTACATCGTCTATCTGCTGCGTCAGTTGGCGGGTTTGGACGAGGCGGAACAGCGCCGCGAGAGCGATAACGCCAGCGTCGCCGCCGAGGCCGATGACCCCGACTTCATCGGTATGGAGCAACGCGATACCTCATATGCCGATGCAGGCGAAAGCGATGCCGAAGCCCAGGTGCGGGCCGCCGGGGTACGCTACGCTTTCGTCCCTTACGATGCCGCGCTGGGCGGGGCGGGCAACAGCAGTGGACTGGGGTCGAATGCGGGCGATTACAGC
Organism: Chloroflexia bacterium; assembly: GCA_038230695.1. Taxonomy (GTDB): domain Bacteria; phylum Chloroflexota; class Chloroflexia; order QHBQ01; family QHBQ01; genus QHBQ01. Next base: position 15,589 of record JBBRMT010000035.1, on the reverse strand, counting down.
GACGAGGCCCACATGGCCGAGGAGGGCGCGACTATGGCCCTGCGCCTCTATCTCAGCTTCGTTGGCGCGGACGACCCCGGCCTTCCCGCCCGCGAGACCATACTGGCCGCCTTCAACGAATCGAGCGCGGGCCACCACCTGCTACGCTATGGCTGGGCCGCCGACACGCTGGCCGCTGCCGAAGCGGGCGCGGCAAACGTTGTGCCAGCAGTCAGTATCGAGGGAGATGAGCTGGTGGTGCGGAAAATGGCTAGCTTATTTCACAGTCTGCTGGGCGAGGTGTCCTGCCACAGCGCTAAGTTCGTGAACCACTGTTAGCAAGCTGCTGCTGGCCTGCGCGGCCTGTTGCGCGGTGAGGCTGAGTTGCTCGACGTTGATGACGGCGGATTCGCTGGCGCGGCGCTGCTGATCGGCGGCTACCGCAATACTTCCAATCAGGGTGGCAGTATTGCCCACACTCTGCAGGATATTTTGATGGGCCGTCCCCGCCTCGTTGGTAAGCGACGAACTTGCCTCGCTTTGCTCCAGACCGTAGTTGCTAATCGCTACCGCCATGTTGGCGGCATCCTCAATCGTTGTCACCAGCGTGTTAATCTCGATAACTGCCTTCTGCGTGCGTTGCGCCAGTTCGTTGACTTCGGTGGCGATAACATTGAAGCGCACTCCATGCGCTCCTGCGCTAGCCGCCTCAATCGCCGCATTGAGCGACAACATATGGGTTTCACTGGCAACCTCGTTGATCAGGTTGACCACCGTGTTTACCTGGCGGGCCTGGGCAATCAGATTAGCAATCTGCTGCGCCATCTGCCGTACCGTTGCACTTATATCGGATAGCGCAACGATCGCCTTATCGGTAGCATTCTTTCCCCCGATTGCGTCATTGCTGGCTGCCTCCACCGCAAGCCTGACATTCTGGCTGGCCTGGTTGATCAGTCGAATGTTACTCTCAAGCTCGTTTAGAGCTGAAGCAAGGCCGCTGCTTTGATTGGCTTGCTCCAGGGCCACCGCGCTTTGCTGCTCCGCGCTTATAGAGACCCGCTGGGCCAGGGCGCTAACTTGCTGGCTCAGGCGCAACTCCTCAGCCTGGAGCGCCAGCAGTGCGCCATTTGCGCTAGATAGCACGTCGCGTTGGCGATCTCCCTCAAGCTGCCCTTTCCTTACCATGTAGGTAAAGAATACTACAATGCCATAGACAATCAGAATTATAGATACGTTTATAGCCACGTCGGAAATCTGGTTGCTAACGCTTACTATCGGCGCAGTTGGTGGCACTGGCACCACCCCGCTGAACGTAATTATTTCACCAATTAGCAGCAGCAGCAGATCATATGCGGTTACGATGGTTGCGCCCAGGCCACCGAGCAAAAGTCCGGCCAGGGTAATATCTATCAATGCCGACATATAAACAGGGGTGGCATTAAGCAGGTAGTAGTTGACCCCTACATAGGCAATCAGGCCCATTTGCACAGCGCAGATCATCAACACAGACAATACATAATAGCGATCATAGCTAGACAGAATGAAACTTATCCCGCAGGCAATAGTGATAACCGAAAGGATGGATGCTGTTATGCCCCAATCAGTATTGGTAAGCAGCAACGCGCCTCCCGCACCGAAGAAGATGAGCGTAGCCGCCACTTTTACGACCTGTGGATAGCGCAGTATGGTCAGCGAGAAGAATGGCTTGAGCATATGGTAAATCAACCCCTTACGGTGAGAAGGTCACTTGCGACCTTCCCACCATGTTTTATCGTGGTAAACTGCTATAAAGCAAACAGTTTTTGCATTGTGTCCAATGCGCCGATCAGGTCGGAGCGGACGCAGGCGGTGCTGAAGCGCACGTAGCCTTCACCCTGTGGCCCAAAGATCACCCCCGGCGACGAGCCAACCCGCGCCTTGAGCAGATATTCGGTCATCGCCCACGAGTCGCTGCAGCCATCGGGAGCCTGCCAGCCGTCGGCAATCTTGAGGAAGGCGTAGAACGCGCCTTCAGGCTGCTTGCCGCGCAAGGTAGGGATGCTGGCAATGCCTGCATAGAACAGATCACGTCGTGCCTGGTACTCGCTACGGAACTCGGCGATGCAATCCTGCGGGCCGGTCAGCGCGGCCACCCCGCCGTACTGAGTGATGCTCGAAACCCCGTTCGAGGTGTACAGCACTACCTTCGCCATCCGATCCATCAGCAGCGGATCGGGGGTGAGGATGTAGCCGAGGCGCAGGCCGGTCATTGCGTAGCTCTTGCTCATGGTGAACACGCTGATCACCTGACGATACATCCCCGGTAGGCTGGCGAGGCTGACGTGTTCGATGCCATCATAGATGACGTGTTCGTAGGCTTCGTCGCTGACCACTGCCAGGTGGGGATGTTCGCTGACGATTGCGGCAATCTGCTCCAGGTCGGCGCGATGCAGCACTCCGCCGGTGGGGTTGTGCGGCGAATTGAGCATGAAGGCACGGGTCTTGGGGGTAATCGCCGCCCGCAGCTCGGCGGGGTCGAAACGCCAGCCCAGTTCCTCATGCAGCGGCACGCGTTTGACCACGCCACCCGCCAGCTTGATTAGTTCCTGCACGCAGGTCCAGGTAGGGTCAGGGATCAGCACCTCGTCACCCGTCTCAAGCAGCGAACGAAAGATGACGTAGAGCGCGTGCATCCCACCGTTGGTGACCATCACCTCGCTGGCGTTTTGCACGGGTATAGCGTTGGCGGTGTTGGCTTTCTGCACAATCGCATTGCGGAGCGGGGCGATGCCTGCAGAGGCGACATAATGGGTATGGTCGTCGCGCAACGCCTGCACTATCGCCTCCTTGATATGCGCTGGCACGTCGAAACTAGGTTCACCACTCTCCAAACGGTAGGGCTTGTCCATCTTCAGGATGGCATCGCGCACCTTGACGATGCCGGAGAACTCCACGCGGTCAATAATCTCGGCCATTGAATTGCCTCCTCGGTTGGCTGGTAACGGTAATAGTAAGGGGACGAATAAGGGTTCATCCCTACAGGCCGCTGGAAACTGCAAGGGTATAGCTAGCAGTTTGGCACGGCTGCGGCGGCTCGGTCGGTGAGCGTTACTACCACCTGCGTCAGAGGAGGGGGCAATATACTAGTGCGGCAACTCCACAAGAGTTGCTTACACGTATAATAACATCAAACTGGATGAATGTCTATCTCAGGAAAGGCTGATTGCCGTGTCAATCATCTTATCAGCGGTAGCCACCTCCGCATCGCTCAGGGGCGGGGTTATATGGGCGTGCGGGTAAACCTGCTCCAGCAGGTATTGCCAGTTGGGATCGGGCGCACCGGCACGATTGACCAATGCCACTTCGCTGCGGCGCACCGGCAGCCCCTCGACCATTAGCGAGTGAACCCGCGCTATGCCGTCCTCTCCTTCGCTAGCCAACGCCCAGCGCACAAACTCGGCGGCGGCCTCGCGCATAAGGCTGCTGGCATTCACTGCCAAACCCCAGGTGAGCAGCATGGTAGCGGGTTGCCCATTAGCGGGCAGCGGCAGATCGGCAATGCCATACTCGAAGTTGGGGTAGCTCTCGCGTAGCATATTCATACCCCAGGTGCCGATGTACTGTATCGCACAGTGGCCCTCGGCCAGGTTGGCAATATCGTAGCTAGGGTAGGGCAGCTTCAGTGGAGCAACCTGTTGGCCGACGAATAGTTCGTGCCATAGCTGCAATGCAGCCTGTGCCGCTGGATGGGTCATTCGCAACCTGCCCTGATTATTGTTAATCTCCGTTTCTCCCTGCCAGACGAATGGCATCCATTCATGCAGGCGGAAATCACCTGGTGCGGTGTCCATCACTATACCCCAGCGACCGACCTGGCGGCAACGCCGCCCCAACGCAATCAGTTCATCCCAACTGTGCGGCACATCGAGGCCAAGTTGGGCAAGCAGATTTTTGCTATAGAATAGCACAAGCGGTTGCGCCTCGGTGGGAAGGGTATACAGATGGCCGTCGCTCAGGCTGGGGGTAAGCAATTGAGAATAGAAGTCGCTGCGTACTGCGGATTTGAGCAATCCATCCAGCGGGGCCAGGTAATCGCCCACGGCCAGTATGCCAAACTCAGCATTGCTGGGTATCTGGATGATGTCGGGAGCGCGATGTTCGGCCAACGCCAGCCGCAGGTTGGGGATGTAATCAGCGCCAGGTGGGATAAACTCGATGGCGATGCGGGCGCTGGTATGCTGCTGATTCCAACCATCCACCAATGCTGACCATGCCAGGCCACGTTGTGATACCGTCTCGCGGCCCGCGATCAGCAGGCGCATCGCCCGATCTGAACTAGCCGAGCGCCCAAAGAGCAATGCCGATTGGCGCAACTGGTCGGCAACCGTAGTCAGGTCACTGGCGCGGGTAGCCACCGCATTGCTCTGGCTACTCATGTTACGGGCGGAATCGGCAATGCTATTCAGCGCGGTGGAAACCTGGCTTGCGCCAATGCGTTGTTGGGTCATAGCCTGGTCAATGGCGGTGGCAAGCTGCTGGGTGCGCTGGGCGCTGGTGGTTAGCACGTTAGTAGCGGTGGTCAGGACATTGGTCATCGCAGCGGTTATGCTTGTCTGCGCCAACCCGGCGCTGGCCGCTGCCTCGGTAGTTAGCAAAGCTCTATCCAACTCCTGAACCAACTGGCTAACCTGGGCGCTGCCTTCGCGGGTGCGGGCTGCGAGCGTATACACTTCTTCAGCGATGATGCTAAAGCGCATCCCATACTCACCCGCACTCGCTGATTCAATCGCTGCATTGAGCGATAGCAAATGGGTATCGTGGGCAACATCGGCCAGCAGGCGGCTAATTAGACCAATCTGGCTGATGCGATCGCGTAGCCGAGCCATGGCCCCGACCGTCTCGCCTACTCGTTCGCTGGTGGTGTTCAAGGAATTGACAACTGCATCCACCGCCCGTTCACTACTTCGGGTTTCCTGCAAGGCTTCGCTGGCCGCTGCTGTAACCTGATGGGCGAGGTCTGTGACGCTGGCAATGATGCGGTCGAGTTCGGTCATCGCGGTGGCAACTTCGGTAACTGCGGTGGCCTGCTCGGCGGCGCTCTGGTTGTGCTGCGCTGCCGCTTCGCCAATCCGCACCGCGACTTCGCGCACCTGATCCGCCTGCATCTGTAGCTGCATGATCAGGTGGCGCATCTGCTGCCCAATACGGGTAAGGCTATCGCCGAGGGGGGTTAGTGGGGTGGATAGGGGCAAGGGGTTAGCTGTCGGCAGCATAGTTGCGTCGGCAGCAGAGTTTAGCGCATTGCTCAGTGTATCTAGCGCAACGCCGGTATGCTGCAAGGCACGCATGCCGATGAGTATGACTGGTATACCGATCGCTAGCAGCGTCAGGCCGATAATCCAATTGGCCTCGGTGATTAGCAGCCCGATCGCCACCCCGACCATGATGCTGCCTGCAACGACGATGGCTAGTTCAATGTTGATTGCAGAACTCGCCTTATTCATAGGGGATCATTGTATGCTTAAATCGCCGTTTTGTCAAACTATGAGCTTATTAAATGATGCGCCATCTCATCTTCACTGGCTGATTAGTAGGGCTGGGGCTGGGGTCTATATAGCGGCTGAGACCAGCATCCTCGGCAGCAGCGGTCAAGGTTTTGTTGACACGGGCGAGCAACTCGGCGCGACGCATGGTTTTAAGCCACGCATCTTCGCCGTAGGCGACTCTGGCTAGCTCCTCGCTGCTGAAGGTGGTGCGACCCTCAGCGACGAAGCCGGACACTGCTTGCATCAGGCAGCGGGTAAGCTGTGCCGCGCTGGAACTGACATCGAAGTGGATAAAGGGTGGCACGGTCATTAGGTCGAGCGCAATACCTCGGCTCAGGCGACTGGCAAGGCGCTGGTTCTTCAGCTTGTTGCGCTCCAGGGTAATCAGGCATGGGCGGGCCATGCTCGCCAGCGCAGGTCGCATCTGCGGGTATCGCGCTGCGGTGGGCAATTGGCCGTTCTCCACTTCGTGAAAGCAGATAATCGATTGGGCGAGGTTATCGCGTTTCAGCCCCTTGCTGATACGCTCAAGCTGCGCGACGGTGCAGACGTAAGCGACATCTACGCTGAACGCGCTTGATTCGTGCCACTTGCTGATTAGTGCGGCGAACTGCTGCGGTTTGAGCTTGCCATACCCCTGCGCCTGAGCCAGCTCTATGTTCCCTCCCGACTTACTCTCAATGCAAAGAAAGCTATTGATCGCCTTGGAGAGTAGTAGCAGGTCAACCACCACCCCTTTGCCGCCAGTGATGCCGGTTGGGTATTCGAGACGTATATCTTTCGACTTGTAGCCAAGTTGGTAGAGCGCGCCCTGATCATCGCTACGTTTGTCGCAGAGGCTGACCAGGGCATTCAGCATATCAAAGCTGTTCATAGCTGTTCAAAGCACGTCGCCAGCCGAGCATAATCGTCAAGCTGCTGCTCACGGCTACGCTTGATCAGAGCGCGAGGGCCGGGGTGATAGAGGGGGATGAGGTAGCGGTCATACCAGGGCATCACGGTGGCGACATCGCGGCTGAGACGGGCGGGGTGCGACGCAATGCGGGCCAGCGCGTGCAGCGCAGTTGCCCCAAGTGCGACCACGCAGCGGGGCTGCACCAGGTCAATAGTGGCACGGAGCAGGGAATTGCAGTTGCCCACCTCACGGCGGGTAGGGGTGGCATTGCAGCCACGTTCGTCGCGGGGGTTGCAGATAACCGCATTGGTGATGAAAATGTCCTCGCGCCGCCAACCAATGCTGGTAATGAACTGCGTGAAGTTGCTCCCGCTGACATCATCTTGCAGGGGGATACCGTTCCGATCCGCGCCCATCCGCCCCGGCGCTTCCGCCACGAACATCACCGCCGCATGGATGTTGCCGTTGAGCGGGCCAAGCACGTGGGTGCGCCCCGTCATGCGCGGGCAAAGCTGGCAAGCCTGCGCCTGCTGGGTTAGGGCGGCAAAGCGAGTCTCGCGCTCATCCTGCGGTTTACTCACGCCTCATGCCTCATTTCGGTTGGTAGCTGGCGATATTATACGTCCGGATATTAGCAGCGGGCAAGTGGCGGAAGTTGTACAAAAGGAGCGCACCCGCAGATGCGCCCCTTCCGCTTTTACTCAAACCTCAAACCTCAGCACTCAGCACTGGCTAACGGCTTATGCACAATGCCCTCGTAGACGATCTGGGCCATCTCGTCGCGGCGGATGTTGTTGTTGGGCCGGAAGGTGTGGTCGGGATAGCCGTTGATCACGCTGTTGTGCGCCGCAGTTTCGATGCTGATGTAGAAGACGTTGCTGGTGGGTACGTCGGTGAAGTCCTGAGCGCCACCCGTGGGGGTGTAGAGGGTGTAACCACCGGCGTTGACTACCAGCTTGGTTAGCTGCCCCCGCGTAATGGCGATATTGGGCAGGTAACAAGGTGGAGTTATGCCATGTGCGGTGCAGCCAGCGCTATCGTAGCCACTGAGGATGCCGTCATGGAAGCCGCTCTCGATGTAGAGGTAGGCAAAGTAACCAGGATGCACATCGTTGAAGTCGGGTGTGGCTGGGGTGTAGAACGATGCGCCGAAGCCGAGTACCACCACCTTGGCAAACTGGCCGCGTGTAGACGTGCCAGCGGGCGAGTAGTGGGTAGCATCGGTGCCGCTGATTGCGCCACGACAATAGAGCGCCCCAATCGCGCCGTAGAACAGGTCGCCGCTAATGTCGCCGAATGGAACGGGGCAGAGGGTCGGGGTCGGCGTGGGGGTGGGGCAGGTGTTGGTATAGCGCTGGTTGTCGTTGCTAATATCATCAGGTGGTTGGCCGTGAAAGCCGCCAATTGCATAGAAGGCCGAGCCGAGCGTCGCCCCGGTTAGATATAGGCGCGGCTGTACCATGCTAGCGATGTTGCTCCATGTGTTAGTGACGGGATCCCAGACGATCGCGCTATTGCTCGGAGTAGTGAGGCCGCCAGCTAGAAGCCACTTGCCGCCAAATATGCCTGATGCAGCGAGGCCACGTGGAGAAGGTAGGTCAGCGATGGCAGCATCGCTCCAGGTATCGGTGTTCGGATCGTAACGATAAGTCTTGGTGATATAGGAGCCACTGCCAGTAGCGCCGCCCGCCATGTAGATATAGCCATTAAGCGCCCCTGCCATCGCCAGGCCAATTGTAGTGGGATAGTTGGCGACACGGCTCCAATTGTTGGTAGCGATGTTGTAGACCTCGACAGAATTAGTAAGGGTATTATCTTGTCCGGTGTTGCCGCCAACGCGATAAATCCTGCCATTTAGGTAGGCGGCAGCCTGCATATCGGTGGCAACCGCGGGCGCGGCCAGCTCGGTATAACTATCGGAAGCCGGGTCGTAGCGGTAGAGCGCTTTGCTGACAAGACCCTGAACCGGGATGTCGCCATTGAGGATGTAGATGTAAGTGCCATCGGTAACGGCGCGGGCATCGGAGCGCGGGCCGGGCAAGTCGGCAATGCGCGTCCAGGTGTTGCCGTCGTATTTGTAGGCATTGACAACCTCGGCGTAATCAATCAGCCCACCAAAGCTGTAGAGATAGCCGTTCAAGCTGACCACCGCGCTACCATTCATCGCCAGCGGATAAGCAGGCTGCTCCTGCCAGACTTGGCAGGGTGGAGTGGGCGATGAAGTTGGAGTTGACGGCGTGCCAGTAGGCGTGGGGCTGGGCGGGCAACTGTTGGTGTAGCGCCAGGTGCTGGTGTATGTCTGTTGACCATCCCTGCCGCCTACCATGTAGAACGCACCGTCGAGAACTGCCCCGCCTGCATAGGAGACTGTCTGGCTCAGGCTGGCGTTGATGTTCCAGGTATTTGTTGTGGGATTCCAGATCAGGTTGGTCTGACCACCTGCAACCAGCCATCCGCCGTTCAGCAGCCCCGATGGGCTATAGGTGACACCAACAGGTAGGTCGGCAATTGGCGCATCTTCCCAGAGGTGGGAGCCGGGATCGTAGCGATAGGTCTTGGTCGGCGACGCTCCAATTAGTATCCCTCCTGCTACGTAAATATATTGGCCATAAGCGATAGCCATCTCATCGGACAGCGGAAATGGGTAGTCAGTAGCAGTAGCCCAGCTATTGGTAGCGACAATGTACACATCAACGCTGCTGGTTGGCGTATCCTGAGACACACTCATATGGACATTGCCGCCAATGCGGTAGATCCTACCAACGAGGTAAACCGCTGCCTGGTTAGTTGTAGCGTAGTTGTCTGATGCCAATTGAGTATAGGTGTTGGCAATAGGATCGTAGCGGTATAGGGTGTTTGTTTCGGAGCCGCTGCTGCTATATTGACCTGTGCCGTTGATGATATAGATATAAGTGCCATCGGTAACCGCGCTGGCGAAGGTGCGCGAGACTGGCAGCGAGGCAATTGCGGTCCATGTATTGCCATCAAACTTATAAGCAGCATTGGTTACATTCGTACTGGTAATAGAGCCACCGAAGCTGTAGATGTAACCGCCCAGGCTTACTACTGCGTTACCAGCGACGGGGATAGGATAGGGTGCAGCGACGCTCCAGCCATCGCAGCCGGCCGGGGTGGGGGTTGTGGTAGCGGTGTCGAGCGGGGCGTGCTGATTGCTGAGAGGCGGGCGGGCCGCCGGGGGCGCAGGTGGGGCAATAGTCAGCGCAGTGGCGAACAGCAACGCGGCGGTTAGTGCTGCGAACAGCGGGCGGGTAGCTTTCATCATCGTTCTCCTTCGGGTGGCTGTCTACATTATACGGCAGGATAGTAGTACGGGCAAGCGGGCTATCAAGGCTGCTATATTGCAGACGCTGACTGGACGCATTATGTTGCGCCAGCTTGACAGGGATGGGTGGAAAGTTGTATATATTCCTCGCTTATGCCAACCTTGATTGACACCCACGCCCATCTTGACCAGCCCAACTTCGACGAGGATCGTGAGGCGGTGATTGATCGTGCCCTCGAAGCAGGGGTACGGCAGATGGTGCAGGTGGCGGTTACGCCTGATACCTGGGCAAGTTCGCTGGACATCGCCCGCGCCCACCCTTTCATCCGCGCCGCGCTGGGGGTTCACCCCAACGATGCGGGCGAGTTGACCCCGGCTCGGTTGGCCGATTTGCGCGACCTGATTGCCGCCAACCGCGAACTGGTGGTTGGCATCGGTGAGACCGGGCTGGATTACTATCGTGATTGGACCACGCCTAAGCAGCAGCATCCCGCCTTTATCGAGCAACTGGCGCTGGGCCGCGAGTTCGACCTGCCGGTGATCGTCCACTGCCGCAACGCCGATGCCGACACCATCCGCCTGATCGCCGAGCAAGGTCAGGGAACACGCGGGGTGATGCACTGCTTTAGTGGCAACCTACGCATCATGGCGCAGGCGATCGCGCTGGGCTACTACATCTCGCTGGCGGGGCCAGTTACATTTAAGAACGCGCACGACCGTCACGAGGTGGCCGCCAACGTACCGCTGGAGCGGCTGCTGGTGGAGACCGATTGCCCCTTCCTCACCCCTGAACCGTTTCGCGGGCGGCGCAACGAACCGGCGCGGGTGATGTACACCGCCGCCAAAATCGCCGAGCTGCGCGGCATCAGCGTGGACGCGCTGGCAGCGGCGACCACCGCCAACGCCCGCCGCTTGTTTGGATTGGCGGAGATAGATTTACTATGCCGAAACGCATACAACCAAAAGCCATCTTCTTCGACCTTGACGGCACGCTGTGCGACCATCTGACCAGCGTGCAGCGGGCGGGCGCGGCGGTCATCCCCATGATTCATGCCCGCTACCCCGACTTCGATGCCAGCCGCTTCGATGCCGACCGTAGCCTTGTGTTCGAGGAAGCGCGGGCGCAAATCGGCGCAGGGGTAATGGACATCGGGCGCGACGAGTTCTGGCGACGGGCGTTGGCCTATCAAGGCATCAGCAATATGGCCTTCATCATCGAACTGGCCGAGCAGTATGGCCGGATGCGCTTCGCCAATCTGTTCCTCTACCCTGAGAGCCGCGCCGTGTTGCACGCTTTGCAGGGACGCTACACCTTGGGCCTGATCACCAATGGGCCAGGGCCGTTGCAGCGCGGTGAGATCGCGGTGTTGGACATCGCCCACTACTTTCCACCAGAGACGATCATCGTGGCGGGCGAGGTCAGCCTGATGAAGCCCGACTCTGGTATCTTTGCCCTGGCAAGAGCGCGGGCCTGCGCGGTAGGGCCACAGTGTGAGCCGGGCGAAATGCTGTTCATAGGCGACAACCAGAGCCACGATGTGGAAGCCGCCCGCGCCGCTGGTTGGCACGCGCTCTGGATCAACCGCTTCCACGCCGATGCCGACCCACCCCACCCGCCCGCCGAGGGCGAAATCCACAACCTGAAGCAATTGTTTGGTTATTTGTAGAGCAGAAGGCAGGTCTGGGCGGCAAGCTGATAACTCAAAACTCAAAACTCAAAACTCAAAACTATGATAAGCCTTTACCAACTTTCCATATTCCTCACCGTGGTGGACGAGGGCAACTATAGCGCGGCGGCCAAAAAGCTGAACATGACCCAACCGGCGGTCAGTATGCAGATAAAAGGGCTGGAGGAGCGTTATAAGACACGGCTGTTCGAGCGGCAGGGGCAAAGAATGGCACCTACCGAGCGGGCGCAGGCGCTGATTGGCCCAGCCCGCGAATTGCTAGCGGTGGCGACCAAGACAGAGAAGACCATCAGCGGGCCAGGGAGTGGCGAACTTAGTGGACGGCTAACCCTGGTGGTGACGGTCGAGGGGCGGCAATTGCCCCCGCTGCTAGCCGACTTTCAACGCCTGCACGCGGCGGTAATTATCAATGCCCGTCGCCAGCCAGAAGCCGAGGCGCTGGCAGCTCTGCGCGATGGTAGCGCCGACCTTGCCGTGCTTGGCGAAGCGGCTGCTAGCAAGCAGTTCGAGAGCATTACCTTGCTGGAAGACGAGCTAGTGCCAGTTGTTCCCGCTAATCACCCCTGGGCCAGTCTTGCTGAAGATACGCCCCTGCACCTGGGCGAGATGGTGGTGCAGCCGCTGGTGTTGCCCCCAGCTGGGAGCGAACTGCGCTCGGCAATCGAGGATGCGCTAGCCGAGCGCGGTTTGACCTCGCAGGATCTGCAGCCCAGCCTGGAGTTTGACCGCATCGAAGATGTGGCGTTGGCAGTCGAAGCGGGCGCGGGCCTCGGTTTCATATCGCGCAGCCGCGTCTCTCCTGCGGCGGTGTATGTGGCCCAATCGTTCGGTAATGGTGAGGTAGCTAGCCCAATTAGCATCCCGCTGCGGGCCTATCTGGTGCGGCCACGCCGCGCCCGCCCCACCCCGGTAGCCGCCGCCTTCTGGCGCTACGTGAATGATGAATGATGATTTGTGAATGTTGAATTGTGAATTGTGTATCAAAAGTTCCAGTACCCTAACTCAAAACTCATAATTCAAAAATCAAAACTCATAATTAGCCTTGTATTCCATGCTGAGGGCGGTTTGCTCGGCCACAGCGCGGCCCAGCCACTTTTGCACCAGGTAGAGGCTCATGTCTATGCCCGCGCTGATGCCCGCCGAAGTGATGATGCAGCCCTCGTCCAAGTAGCGGACGTTGGGCAGCACGGTTGTGGTGGGATAGGTTTGGGCCATGCGCTCGATGCTCTGCCAGTGGGTAGTTGCCCGCCGCCCATCCAGCAACCCAGCCTCGGCCAGCATGAACGCGCCGGTGCAGACGCTGGCAGTCATCTCCGTATGCTGATCGCGCTCGGCAATCCACTCGATCAATGGGCGGTTGCCCACCTCGCGGCGCGTTCCCCATCCACCAGGGACGAGCAACAGATCTAGCTGTGGGCAGTTGGCGGTGGTATAGTGTGGCTGCACCATCATCCCACCCCGCGTGCGTACCAACCCCTCGCGCTCGGCTACCAGATAGACGTTGAATGGTTTGTCGGCCTCGTTGCTGGTAGGCGTTTCCAGGTTGCGGGTAACTGAGAAGACCTCGAATGGCCCGCAGAAGTCCAGCACTTCCACCTCGTCGAATATGAGGATGCCAACGGTTCTGCTCATTTGCTCTGCTCCTATATTACTTTGCGCTTTCATGGCGGGGCGGACGCTTGAAGGGCAGTGGTTTAGGCGGTTTGCCGCCCAACTCGCGCCAGAGCAAGCCCTGGGCGGCGTGTGCTGCACTGGAGATAATGCCCTCCGGCTGATAAAGGGTTTTATCAATCCACATTTCGGCCATGCCCCGCCCACCGCTGCTGCTGAGGAAATCGCGGCTGCGGTGGAGTGCGTCACACCACGCCCGGTCACCACCTCGTAGCCTGATCAGGGCCAGAGTGGCGTAGGCGGTTTCCTCGACGGTGGGCTGATTCCACGCTCCCCAGCCGCCGCTATCATCCTGCTCGGCAAGCAGACGGCTACGCAAATCGGCGCGAAGATGCGCCCACTGCTGGGTTAGCGGCTCCAGCCCCGGCAGCCGCCCATGCAGAGACACCAGTTCGCTGAGGCTGTAGATCAGCTTCAGGGTGCTGTAGTATTTGCTGACGTGCCACTTATCCACCACCCATAGATGGGCGATCAGGTAATCGGCGACCCCGACTAGCGCGTGTTGCCAGTATGCCCGCTGCGTGGCGCTGCCAGGCCCATGTTTGAGCAAGGCGACCAGCGCCTCTACCGCATGGGCAGTGGTAGTAGGACTGGCAGTCATCTCACCGCGATAGGTGCGGAATAGACCTTGATCCGCATCGTAGAAATCGCGCATAAGCGTGTCGGCCAGGTCGAGCGCCTGATATTCAAGGCCAAACTCGCTAGCCAGCAGCACGGCAACCGCAGTGTCATCGCCATCGGTGGCGAATAGGGCGTTGGCTCCCACCCCCCTACTCGGCTCTAGCCGTGCCAGCATCCAGAGCAAGCGGGCGCGAAGCAGCGAATCGGAGGTGATCATGCGCTCGAAATATAGCTGCCACAGCGATATGACCTGATCGAGTGGGTGGGTTGGCGCGTAGCCGCCATCGGGGTTGCGGGCGGTGTCCAGGTAAGCACGCATCCGCTTACGGCTGGCCTCGCTTACCTGCGGCTGGCGCATTAGAAAGGCGGTTGCCGAGGGCGAAGAAGCGACCGATCCATCAGCGAGTAGCACCCCCTCCAGCCTGCTGAGGTCATAGTCGTCAAGCGTGCCATCAAGCGCCTCTAGCGAATGGTGTAGGTTGCTCAAGCGTGGGTCGTAGTAGGCAGCCCCAGGTAGCAACGACATCTTTTTACGCTGCCGAGCCTCAATCGTCTCCGGCAGCGGCGGTAGCTCAATCCCTTCTTGCTCCAAGAGGTGATGATGAGTCGGCATCAATAGCTCGAAGCCACATAGGTCCGCGATTTTTAGTTCTTCATCCGACCAGTTTGCCAGCGACCGCCGCACATATTCGATGCCGCTGACAGTCGCTTCCCTCAGTTCGTCTTGTGGCCCGCTGCGTTCCTGCGCGGCAACCAGCGCCCTCACCACCATCGCGCTTTGTAGCAGGCGATCAGCGGCGAACGGCAGTTTGCCGCCCCAGCTACCGTCACGATGCTGCGCGGCGAGCAGCCATCTAATCAGGCGTGGCTCAGGTAGAGCCATGCTTACTGCTGCGGTTTCATAGGCCGAACTTGGCACACTTACGCTGCCATTGTCATCCATAGCTTATCTCCTTGCCACTTCCGTCATCTTCTTCCATTAACAAATGAATCGCCGCGTGCCGCCTTCCTTAATAATACACATTATTATCGCTGTAGTCCAGTCAGCTAGTAGTACAATAGTCCTATCTCGACTCGCCAATAGTAATAGCTGCCATATTAGCAATGGTAGTTAGCCTGGGTTTACAGCTATGACACATTTGTTTACAATATTGGCTAATCCGGTTCATAGATCAGACAAATCTATGCCGTACAATAGGGTTGGTGAGCGAACCCGCTTGCCGCGAAAGAAAACAGCGGTGGCGGCGGTGGCAGTTGTGTACAGCCTGTCACCCTCACGATAAACCATTAAACCAACAGGAGGATTAGAAACATGACTAGCCCACTCAAGAAGATAGTGGTACTGATGGCGCTGATGATGATCAGCGGCACGGCGTTGGCCGCAGGCGGGACCAGCAACGCCGCCAGCATAACCGGCCCGCAGCTGATTAGCCAGGTGCAGGCGGCAGCCGCCAACCTCAACACCTTTCACGGCACCATCAGCGTGAATGTCAACAGCCCGGCCGTTAATGGGCAGATCAGCATGAGCGCCGAAATCTGGGCCAGCAAGCCCGACCTGGGGCGCATCGAAATCAAGTCCTTTACCATGCCCATCAATGCCGAGAAGCACACGCCGAACCTGGCAGGCGCGACTCTGGTTGGCGACGGCAGCAAAGGTTGGTTCTACACCCCGACGGATAACCATGTGTATGTAGCCAGCATTGACAGCCAGAAGCTAGCCAATCTGCCCGCCCAGGCGCTTACCCAGCTACAGAGCAAGATGAGCGACCTGCTGGCGCAGAGCGATGTCAAGGTGGTAGGCGACGCGCAGGTGAATGGTCGCGACACCACCGAAATCCAGATCACCGCCAAGCCGGGCGCAACCCTGCCCGCTAGCAATGCCAAGAACGGCATGAAGAGCGCGGCGATTGCCAAGCTCCTCAGCAAC
>JBBRMT010000034.1:0-25721 GCA_038230695.1 Chloroflexia bacterium | reverse complement strand
TTTGGCGTAGTTTCGTGACGCTCGTGATGTCCTCCATGATGTTTAGCATTGTCCACTCTCCTTTTGGCAGTTATACACGCCTTTATTCAGGCTCTTATACTGCCCTGATTATACACAATGCTTTGTATTTTGTCAATACTTATGCCAACTCCTCACGGATGCGGTCAAGTTCGGCCTGCAACTCAGCAACGATGGCTTTTAGTGGGGCTGTAATGCTGCGATGGTATCTGTCGCCGCGCCGCCTCAATTTGCGCCGTGTGGTAGCCCGCCAGCGAGGCGGCAGCCATGCGGTCATGATCGCCAGCCAGCAATGCCCGCCTGCTCACCGGCATCAGCCCCTGCTGGTTGGGGTAGACAATCTCCACCTCGCGCCGGTGGCGGTTCACATAGCGCCAGGCCAGCAGTGTCCCACCAGCAATGAGGGCAACTATGGGCAGCACCAGCCAGGCCGCGTTCACCGCCGAGCGTAGCCCCTGCTGGCTGGCATTGTCAGCTTCGACCCCGGCAATGGCGACTACGGTCGCGGTCGCTTCGGTGCGGGCGGTCTGCAAGGCGATTGCCTGCTCCTCGATCTGCGCGGCGGTCTCCACCGGCGCGGGGTGGCTGATGCCGAACGTCAAGATTACCCACACCGCCACCACCCCCAGCAGCGCCGCGATAATCATTCCTTTTAGGTTCATGCGCCCCACTTCCTGCGGGCATAAAGATAGCCCGCTTACGTTTGCCGTGTAAGCGGGCTTGAACGGGGCGATCTGGTATAATCGCACCGCCAGGCACCCGCCGCTGATACCGGCAGATGTTTTGGTTTAGTACCTGCCGCTGGTGGTGAGACACCGGCGGCGGGTACTTTGTATTGAGTGTGACGGTCGCCAGCGCTTGTCTGGCTGGCTAACCTTTTCCTATCCTTGTACATTCCTCATTGGTTTCTCTGTTCCTTCAAGCCCCTGTGGGTTCTGTGCGAACAACTCGATGGAGCCGCAGGTGCGACATACCATAGGCATGACGTATGATTGCCGCCCATCTTTCACACCCTTGTCAAGCGGCTCAAGGGCAAATTGATAGTAGGTCATATATGCGGTGCTGTCGGCTTTGATGCGGGCTTGGAACATCTCACCTCCACACCGAAGGCAGGTCATCGCCTTATTGTCATCCTTTAGCTGTTCGTTCATCTCTTCTCTTCTCCTCGTGGACTAATCCACTAACTCGCTACCTTGTCCACCCCTTTTTCTCTCGGTCACCGCTGCCAGTACCGGCAGTGTTTGGTGTTGTACCCGCCGTTGGTGTTGGTAACACCGGCGGGGGTATTTATATTGAGATGACGGTCGCCAGCGCTTGTCTGGCTGGCTGACCTTTTCCTATCCCTTCACATCCTTTCCTATCATTTCATCATGTTAGTTGCTAAGAGTGTTCTGCTCACGCATCACGTACACTGTGTACTTCCCCTTGCCTACGCGCTCCATCAAGACGAGGCAGCGCGGCTACGACTACCTGCTTGCCATTCACTGATACGGTATAGACACTCAAGGCTTCGTCCAACGACGGCCTGCAGCTGCGGGCCGCTGCTCTAATGCGGCCAGTAAGCTGATTGGAACGACTGACCCCTACCACTATCCCATCATCGGTGATGCCGAATAGGGTCACACCGCCGCTGGCGTTGGCGAAGGCGGCGAGTAGCTCGGCGATGTCGGGCTGATTCTCGTTCTCCAACTTGAATTCGACTGTCTTGCTATCACCGGCGCGGGCCAGGGCTTCAATCCCTGTTGCCGGGTAAGCGGGCATAGCGGCGGCAATCTGTTATAATCGCAACCGCCAGGCACCGCCACTAACTCGGCGATGTTTGGTGTTGTACCTGCCGTTGGTGCTGGTAACACCGGCGGCGGGTACAAAGTACCTTAAGTTGACAGTCGCCAGCACTGCTGGCTGGCTAACCTTTTACTGCTGCTTAGGCAGGATCTGCTCGATGTCACCTGCGCTAAGTTCGGTGTAGTGGCAATTCCTGCACACGAAAGCCCCTACATATGCGCGTCGTCCATCAGCAATGCCCAAATCTAGCGGTTGCAAGAAAAATGATTGTTGCCCATAGGTGTTGACTCGGCACTGAAACATCTCGCCGCCGCAGCGAAGGCACAACATTGCCTTGCTCTCGCTCTTTGGTTGCTCGTTCACTTCGGCTCCGTCCCTTCTTCACCCAGCTTATCAATCAGTTCCTCGTGCCAATCCTTCAGCCACTTCCGCGCTGGCTCATAGTCCTTGAGCTTCAGTTCACGGTAAGCGCCTACCCCGTAGCGGCGGTATAGCTCATTGTAGACCTGCCAGTAACGACTCTCGCCCTTGATGCCGGTGAGCAAGATGCCCACATTCTTGACCGCCAGGGCGATCTCCGCTGCCTGCTGCTCACTGATGGTTGGCTCCGCCTGTGGCTCTGATTTTATGTGCAGCTCCAGCGCCGATATACGCTGGTCATGGTCGCGCAGTCCTTGCCTGGTATCCTTGACGAACCCGCGCATATAGTCGGCCATCGTCTGATGCTTGCTCTGCGCCTCAGCAAGCCCGCGCTCGAAATCCACTTGCTGGCGGGCGAGGGCGGCGATTGCCTCGGCCTGGGCGAGTATCTGTTCTGCTGGGGTGAGGTCAACCACTGGTGGCGCGGCGGCGATAATGTCGTCGCGGAAAGCCCGCCACAACACCTTGAACGCCTCCTCGCGGTAGCGATTGAGCTTCTCTTGCAACTCAGGTGACATCTTGCCGGTCGTGACCCCGAACAACCAGCCAGGAAGCAGGTCCAGCGGTAGGCACACCTGCCTTTGTGGGCCGCCGCCACTGTCAATTCGCAGGTTTCGCACTCGCTTCGACAGCACCGGGTCGCGCTGTATTCTCCGCTGTTGGGCGGAGCGGTCGAGGCCGAGGGAGATTGCCATTGGGTTGATTGGAACGTAGATTTCAGCATCTGCCCCCTCGGCGGCGGTTATCTGGTCGCCGTAGAAGTCCACGCTCTTCGTGCTGCGAACCTCTATCGTCTGTTCGTCTTTCTGCTCGTCGCTCATGTAGCTCCTCTCCAAAGGGTGTGCCATAATGGCACACCCTTTGCCATGGTGGGATCATAATGATCCGCCCTTTACCCAAAGGGTGGCGTATTACACGACACCCTTCTCTCCCTCCAAAGGTAGGCGTGTTACACGCCACCCTTGAGGACGTAACGTCCTCGGTTGCCCCAAAGGTGGGTGCATAATGCACCACCCTTCGCCTCGTAGGGTGTGCCAATATGGCACACCCTTGTCATCCCAACCCACCACGTAGCCGGTCAATCTCGGTTTGCATACCGTCTAGCATTTGCTTGAAGGTCTCGCGCTCCTCGCCTGGCACCTGCTCAGGCTTCAACCGTTGCAGTATTGCGTATGAGCGCTGCATTGGCCGCCAGCGAAATGTGTTTCCCAGGGAAACAGGTTCGGTGTCAAGTTCCTCCCGTTCCACCATCTCCGCCTCAAGCAAAGTGTTTCCCTGGGAAACAGTTTCATCGGGTGCCGCCGCTTCGTGCAAGGTTAGCAGTCCTTGTCGGTAAGCGTCAAGTAGGTCAGGGCGTGATAGCAGCTTCACGCGACGGGCAATGTAAACATGGTTTATGCCCAACTGCGCCGCTAGTCTTCGCTGTGATAGGCCAGTAGCGTCGAGCAGGGTTTGGAAGTAGCGGGCCTCGTCCTCAATGTCCAGATCTTCGCTCTGCAGGTTCTCCAGCGCGGTCATTATTGCTGCTTCCTGTGGGTCCACCTCGTGGACAGTGGCAGGTATCTCGCTCAGGCCCGCCATCCGTGCAGCGCGGTAGCGGCGTTCGCCGTAGATAATAACGTAGCGGTCACCCACCAACCGCACGCCAATCGGTTGCATCACCCCATGCTGGTCTATGCTGGCCGCCAGCCCCGCCAGCTTATCCTCATCGAACACCTGCCGCGATTGCTGCGGGTTGGGGTCAATCTGGTCAAGTGCGATGCTCACCGGCGCGGAGGCCTCATCAAGTATTTCGTTCTGCTCGGCTACCCGTTCCAGGAAGATGTTACCTCGCATAGGCACTGGCCACCTCCAATCCCGACCACTCCTCCACCCGATCCGCCAGTTCGTTCCAGGGGTCGGCCAGCTTGGAGTTGAACTGGTAGATGGGCTGGTGCATATGGGCCGCGTCAGCATAGCTCACACTGTCCTTCACTGGCTGCGTGACCCGGCCCCCGTAATTGTGGCGAAGCAGTTCCAGTATCTCGCGGTGGTGCAGGGTGCGCCCATCGTACTGGGTGGGCTGGATGGCAATTACCTTATCGAGCAGCTTCTTGCCCCGCCCCAGCACCCCGCTCATGGTGTTGAGCAGCAGGCCCAACCCCTCGTATGCCTCTTCCTGGGTCTGCACCGGCACGATTACCCCGTCGGCAGCCAGCACCGCGTTGGTGGTCAGCACTCCCAGACTGGGCGGGCTGTCAATGATGATGTAGTCATAACTGTCTGCCAGCTCTCCCAGCGCCTCGTCGAGCATATAGCCCCACTTGGGCTTACCTAGCGCCTCAAGCTCAATCGCGGCGAGGTTCTGGCTACTCGCCACCAGGTCGCAGTTCTCGGCCACGGTATAGACGGTGTAGGGCTTGCCACTCAGCATATCGTAGCTGGTGGTCGGCGGCTTCTCTATACCAAAGGAGCGGGTCAGGCTTGACTGGGGGTCGAGGTCAATAGCGAGAACCCGCCGCCCGCGAGAGGCCAGTAGCCGCGCCAGGATAAACACCAGGGTACTCTTGCCCGTGCCGCCCTTCTGAATCGCCGCAGCGATTACCTTAGCCATTGTTATGCTCCTCATCTTGGTTGGCTGCATTGATGTTCCTGCCTTCGCTGGTCAGCGAATAAACGAACGGGAGGTCTTCCTGCATCAGCCCCGAAGATATCAACTTCTTCAGCGCGTACTCGATGGCAGGCCAGGGTGCAACCAGTTCTCTCGAAAGCCAGTCTGCCATTACAATGGTGCCACCTGCGGCGTAGCGCAATACCCTGTTCTCCATCTCGGACAGCTCACTCATTGCTCTCAGCCCTCTGGCCTCCTGCCGGTAGCTCTATCGCCCTGGCCGGTACGTGGGGGTCGAGGACGCTCACCTTACGCCCGCTCATAACAATCTGCTGCACGGCGGCCAGCATTGCGTGGGACTTGCCAGCACGTGGGCGCGGCTCTGGTAGCCGTAGCTGGTGGAGATTGTCAGTGTTAATCATCACTGTTTTCCTTTTGTTCGCTAAAGGTCTGCTAGCTATTTTACCATACCTGCGCGCAGCGGTGAGGTAGCGCCTGGCCTCCCTTTGCCGGGCTAACCTCCGCCGCTACCCAGGACCCAGCCTGGCGTTCTCCGCAGCGACCATCCCATCGGCCCGCGCCACATCGGGGGCGGCTGCCTCCCGACCCGCCCACACGCTCGAATAGAGGCAGCGCGGGCAGTGCGTGACCAGCACTCGTGGCCCAATCAGGGTGAAGCTGGGAGCAGTCGCGACCTGTTCGGGTGTGGCGACAATTAGCCTGCCCCGCCCGGTGCGGAGCAGTTCCAGGCCACAGCGACGGCAGTACCTGGTTGTTCTAGGCGGCTTCGTGATGCTCATGTACTCATCCTCCTCTTTGCTATATCCGGCTATAAATAACTCTGCCTGCTTTGTTAATGCCACACCCTTGCTTGAGGTGGCGGGGTCGAGGTTTGGGCTGTACTCACTCTAGCCCGGCTACCCCGAATCAGCGGAGGCCGGGCCTACCTGACCCCCTTCTTCCCAGTCAGTGCCAACTCCCACCTGGATATGCTTGCTTGCCCGCCGGGTAGATGCTAATGCCCGGCGGGTCAGTTACTCTTGCTTTGGTGAGGCTGTGGGCTTGATCCCATCGCTGCCGGTGTGCCTCTTTTTAAGGTGCGGTGAAGCCAGGTCTTGCTGGTTAGTACCAACTCACGACTGGGTATGCTTGCTTGCTTGTCGGAGAGGGTGAGGGTGCGCTTACCAGTCGCTCCCAGCTCGTCTTCCGGTAGTGCGTGTATTGCCAGTTCGCTAGCTGGTATGCTGGCTTGCCTGCGGGGGAGGGAGCTTACCAGTCGCCGCCCTCATTCTCTTCCCCACCAGCTACCTCGCGGTAGTCGGAGGCGGTGTTCTCGGCGATGATGCTAACTCTGCGGTCGCGCAGCCGGGATGTGAGGGTGTCGAGCTGGTCGGTCTGGTAGGGGTCGCGCTCGACGAGGCGGAGCGCGTTGCCCTCTAGCTCGGCGGGCGAGTAGTTCGAGCTGAAGGCGGTGGTCAGCCTCTTCTGGTACCTCGCATCGAACACCTCGTGCAACATCTCCCAGGCCCAGTCAGTCACTTTATAGCGTAGCTCGTCAACCAGCAGCGCGTCCACCGTCTCAAGCTGGTAGAGGAAGTGGTCGAGCGCGGCAGGGTCGTCGCGCAGCTGGTAGATGCGCCGCAGCAGCCTGCGCCAGTTGGTGATGTGTACGCTCATCCCCCGCTCGAGCAGCCGGTTGGCGACCGCCGCCAGCAGGTGGCTCTTGCCCGTGCCTTTCTCTCCGCTTGAGATGAACAGCCACTGCTTCTCGCCCTCGGCCACCGCACGGGCGGCGGCAAGGGAAGTTTCGGTGCCAGGTCGAGGGATGAACGTAGCGAAGGTCTTGCCCTGGTCGAGTAGCCCCGACACCCTGGCCATCCTGGCCGCGTCCTCCCCGGCCCTACACTGGCAGCGCACCAGCCGTCCGCGCTGGGGGTCGCCAAGCGGAGCGCGGCGTAGCAGCCAGCCCCCACCGTGGCAGACCTGGCAGGGTAGCTCTGCTGGCTTGCCACCCTGTACGGCGGTGCGGGCAGCGAGGCGGGGGATGACCTCCTCCAGGATACGGCGCATTACCCGCTCCTCAGCGGGGGATGACCCCGGCGCGCTTTGCTCTGACCCGGGCTTTGAGTTCGGCCAGGGTCTCTGGCCCGCGTTCTTCCTCCCCGCGCCCGCTTCTTCGCCAGGCCCGCCCTGCCACTCCCCCGGCTGGGGGTCGTTCCTGCTGCTCTGCTCCAGGTTTGTCATGACCCTTACCCTCCTCCCACTCACGGGCAATCGCCCTCAGCGTCTTGGTTAGCGCTCCACGTCCCGGCACCCGGCCCTCGCTGGCGCGTACCTCCCAGGCCCACTCCAGCAGCCTGGCGTATGCCCCATCCGGGTAGCGGGCCAGTCGCCACTCCTCCACCTGCCGCGCCCAGTGCTGGGGTAGCTTGGTGAAGCCGGTCAGCTCACGCAGCCCCTGCTCAAGGAAGTGCTCCTCCCCCTCTCGCGGGCGGGCGGGCGAGCTTGCTTGCTTACTAGCTAGTGAATTAGATCCTGAATTACTGATCTCCTGATCTAGCCTCGGATTTGGTTCCCTCTGGGTGGCCGTTTGGGTATACATTTGGGTATCTATATTGGGATTTGGCTGGAATTGAGTGGTTTGGTTAGATACTTCTGGCCCCCACTGAGTAGCCATATCTTGATCACCCCTCTTATTTGGCTCCCACTGAGTAACCACATTTTGGTTATTTTGGTGATATGACCGCTGCTGGGTAGCCACATCTTGTCTAGGGATTGCTCCTGGCCGCTCTTGTGCAGCTTTGCTGGGCTGCTTGAGTACCATACTCATACCTTCGCGACCATGTCGCTCGATGGTTGCCGGGTCGAAGAAAGGCTCACCCAACTCATCATTGATGCGCTTTAGCTCCTGCCACCAATTGCCTAGCGCCTTGCGGCTACGTATCCCCTCGCCTTCACTACGGAGGCTGAAGGCTACACGCCCACTCTGATAGCATCGGGCGTGATACAGCCGACTTAGCAGCAGCGCTGCACCTGGGCAGTCAAAGAAGGCATCGTCAGCGGCCTCGACTGGCATGAGTAGGAATTGCCTATGCTTGCTATCCATAATGTACCCCGTTCTGGATGAGTGAAAGTATCGGTGAGACGCTCAACTTACCAGCGGCTCGGCGTACTCGATGTGCCCGCATCCGTTTGGGGCGGCTAGTCATGATGTGCTGACCAGGTACGATCCGGCTTTGGTGGCTGAGATTAATGGTTTCACCTGTTTCTACCGGATCCATATTCGCTATGTGTGGGCGATAATCAACAATCCTCGCCCATTTGCGTCGGTTGCATGGGCCACATAGTGGCTGCAGGTTATCGATAGCATTGCTGCCACGCTTCGCCAGGGGAACCACATGGTCGCGCTGTAGCTTCCCGGTCTCGGCTTCCGGTCGATTGCAGGCTAGGCAGCGGTTACCGTATGCGGCCTTAAGCTCTTGCCACTGTTGTTTGGATGCGCGTGGCCCGCCCGCACGAAGTCGCGCCTGCCGGATGGCATCATAGCTCTTAACTTCAGGCTGCCTGACCTCGTCTGTCTCCTGCTGGATGCAATCTGGCGGCATTACTATCTTGGGAAGCTTAAGGAACAATGCCAAGCCTTCATACCCATGTCGCTCAATTTTATGGTCGTCAAAGAATGGCATACCCAGCAGCTTGTTGATGCGGCGCAACTCTCGCCACCAGTTGCCGATGCTGTTGCGGTGCCGACCCACGCTTATTGCCTCTTCACCGATATCCAGTACCGACTTGCCGGTGCGGTAGGAACGGGTGTGGTACAACCGACTAAGCAACAACGCCGCGCCGGGGGAGTCAACAAAGGCAGCGTCGGCGGCCTCGACCGGCATAAGTAGAAACCTTCCACCTGATTCGCTCATAACCTTGCTACCTCCTTTGGAGATTTCCCATTGCCCAGATTATCTGCTGCCTCTGCCTTCCCTCCCAGGTGTGGTCGATAATCTATCGTCCTTGTCCATTTACGCCGATTGCAAGTGTTACAGAGGGGCTGCAGATTGCTGATGTTGTTGCTACCACCTTTGACGAGGGGAACGATGTGATCATAAGTGAGTAGCTCATCCGGCTGCTCGGGCCAGCCACAGGCGAGGCAGCGATTACCGTATTTGGCCTTGAGCCTATCCCATTCTTTTGCTGTAGGTAGTGGTCCAGCAGCGGCGCTGCGTGCTTGCCTGATGCTGGAGTAGCTGCGGGCAACTAGATTGCTGCCGTCGGCAACTGGGGTGACTTGCCCAGGACTTCTCCGGTCTTCAGGTTGAAGGATGCAGCCAATAACAGTCCGGGCCGCACCCCGCCCCTGCCTGGCAGTTATCCAACCCCCAGCTACGAGCTGGTCAAGCAGCTCTTTCACTCGCCCCTTCCCTATCCTGGTGATACGAGCCATCTCGTCGCATGAAATCATTACTCCAGCCGCGCCTGTGGCATGGTGACGTGGATAAGCGGAACGCATCCGCAGATGTAGGAGCAACCAGCCCGCCTCTGGCGAGAGGGTAGCGAGCATCCGCTCTGAGACCGCAGTTCGTTTTGACTTACGATTGGTATCCATCCTTTTACCTTTCAGCTTCTCATTGACCGCCCCAACTTCGCTTCCTGCTTGCAATGTGTGATATAATAAAGTTATGGATAGTAATGATCAACCCCAGGAGCGGGTACTTATAGAGGACTACCATGGCCCGGCCTCCCACCTACCTCCCTCTGCTCCGACCAATGCCCAAATCACGGCCGATACCAAGCATGAGCCTGGTGCTGTATCCAATACTACCCTCACCTCGTTGGCTATAGACTGGACGCTAGATTTGGCAACGCTAGGGGTGGTTATCAGTGCGGCGGCAGCAATTGGTCTCCTTCCTACTGTCTTTGTGTCTCTCGCTTTTAAGTTTCCTTCGTACAACATCCCGATAGACAGCATAAAAGCTACCTCATATGGTGAGTTCATCGCGGCCATAGCTATCATTGGCTTCCTCATCTGCACCGTAGCTGACTTCCGCTACCGTACATCCCTGCGGCCCGCTGCCGCACTGTTGAGGAGCCGTATTGGTCTGGTGTTGAGCGCCCTCGCTTTTATTGTGGTGTTGTTTGGATAACGATGATGTCGTATCTCATCTGCTAGCACTAGCTCTTTTCCTACCCTAGACACCCTAACGGCGAGATGCACCTCCCTTGAGCAGCTATCGAGTAATCAACCTGGCATTCTCCGCCGCTGCCATTCCCTCCGCCCTGTCTATATCTCCTGCTGCCGCATCTCTGCCCGCCCACACACTCGAATATTGGCAACTGGGGCAATGCGTGACCAGCACTCGTGGCCCAATGAGGGTGAAGCTTGGAGTGGTCTTCTTCTGCTCGATCAGTGCGACCATCAGTCGCCTGTGTCCAGTATGGACGAGTTCCAGCCCACAGCTGCGGCAGAATCGGGTTGGCCTGGCTTGTTCCTCACTCACTGGATACCCCTTCCTCCCCTTCGACATCACCCTCGGCGCAAAGGCGCAGCGTGCCTTGTACCCGCCACTGCCAACTTACCAACCCACGCTTCCGCAGCCGAATCAGGTGGCGGCGGCTGGTGGAAGCGGTGCCGCAGCCAGTTGCTTTGGCAATCTGCTCGAGGGTGGGTGGACGCTGATGCTCGGCGATATAGCCGACGAGGTAGTCGTACACTGCGACCACATCCTGACTTTTGGTTGGGCCAGCCATAGCCTAACTCCTTACGCAGCCAGCATTACCTCGTCTGCCCCAATCTCGGCTTCGAGCATCTGAGAGAGGGTATCCCAGACGAACGCCGCCCACTCTGGGTGGCTACCGCCCTCGACGAACTGCCACACATCCCGAAGTTCTGAGATGGAGAGGGTAAGCAGCCGCCCTGTGTCCCTGATGCCGTCGGGCGCGGTGGCCCGGTTAAGGTTTGTCGCCACCCACGCCCCTGCCCACCCCGCAGTTGTCTGGTCATTGACGCTTCGCACGTGCCAGCACAGGCTGCGGAAGACTGCACCTTCGCACTCGCACTGCCAGCCAGCGGTGGTCGGCACAATGTGGTACACTACACCACGCCTTGTGGCCGATGGGCAGCGCCAGGTGCCATCTGGTCGCGTTACGGCGCGAAGGGTGCCACCGGTCTCGCGTAGGATATGGGCATACTCGCTCTCTTCGGCTTCGCTAATCGCTGCGGTTGCCACCCTGGCTGGGTTGTCTACCACACCCGCGAACTCTCCCTCTAGTTCGGTGAGAGTTTGACCACATTCAGGTTTGGGGCCGGGTTTTAGTTCGGGGGTGAGGGCAGGGGTGCAACTTGCACCCTCTACTGCTGTATGTGACATAGCCATATTGGGCCTCCCAGCTAATAACCAGGGCCTCGCCCAACTGGTCGCAGACAGTGGGGAGGCCCAATTTCGGTATGAACCCGGAAGTGGGGAGGGGAGAGAGCCTTACTTCTACCCTCGCTCACCCTCTGACCAGCCTTCGGCTGCGACTTCCGATGGCTGGCGGCTTTTCCGGCGGTTGTTAGATTCCGTAAATAGCAGAATCCACACAAGTATTATACCGCAATTTCGGGAATTATGCAATACTTATTCGTCTTTTATTCAAAACTCGAATAACGTAAGCAATATACGCATTTTAGCAGAAACTGGTACAGAGGGATTATAATGCAGGAGAGAGAAGAAATATCAGATGGCGAGGGGAGTTATATGATCAACAAACTTGCTGCTATGAGTCAGGCAATCCGGCAACGGCGCGAAGAGTTGGCCGCTACGAATAAGACATACTATAAGCAAGGTGCAGTGGCAGCTCGTGCTGGCCTTGATCAGCGAACTCTTTCTACTATAGAGACCGGTAATATCGGTGAGATGCCAAAGCCCCATATACTTAACCCAATTGCCCGTGAGTTGAGCAACAGCACTGAAGAGGCCCAGCAACTGCTAGCACAATGGCTAGCCCTCGCAGGATACAGCATTGCCCATGATGCACCAACGACCCTGGCAGAGGATGAACTCGCTCATCGAATCGCCCTGGACAAGTATCTGCTGTATAACTATCATCCTCGTGATGTAAAGGGACTGGCGATTGCCGTAAAAGGAGCGATCGATGGCTACCTTGAGGTTGAGGGGAGCAAGGCGGGGGTTTCAAAGGAGGCTGGCGAGGGGAGCTTAAGGGGAGACATGATACAGCCAGATAACAACTACCCTACCCATCGAACACAACAACAACCTTACGCTGACGACACCTCGGGCGTGGAGATTACCGACTACCCCGGACTAGCTTCTCCCCCTCCCCTGGAGGTGCCTCCTTTGTCCGGTATACTCAAGCAAGACGAGGCTTGTCTTGAACCCTCTGTGCGTATTACCCATGGCTCCGGTAGTCGTAGGGTGACTACCTGGGCTATTGTTGGCCTACTACTCCCACTCCTGGCCATTGCCCTGCTACTGATCGTTATCCCCTTTAAGATTTGGGCGTACCTGCCATTTATGGGCCTTCTTTTGGTCTGGGTTTGTGGCTTCCTGCTCATAGCTGGCCTGATTATCGGTATCATCACTCTCACCATGTATCGGCACTCTAGCCGCCCCAGGATAGTGCTTAACGCAGGTGTAGCCAACCTTATAATCACCCTCACTGTTCTAGTAATTATCTTCTTGCCCGTGCAGGGCTGGGGTACGTAGCAGGCTATGCTTCAAACTCACACCACAATTTCCATGCATCACTCCCTAATTGAGCGACTAAATCGGTAGCAGCCCCTGGGTAAGCTCCTTCAGTATTTTGGTTGGGTGTATATTATCGCTCAGTTGGCTAAATCCAGGAAAGCCGCCCCACGCGAAGCAGACCCGCAGATAACCAACGAAAGTCGGGGCAAAGTTGTACTCTTGACACCAGAAGCGGCCATCTGCACCTTGGTCGGGAGCGATGATCTCAGACAGACCGACCTCATCACCAGCATTGATTAGATCGTCATCCCTGATAGTAATACCAGCAGCACGAATACTGTCTATCGGCCCACCAGGAATACGGTTGAACCTAAACTCCTCTCCGTAAGAACTGAAGTCGCTGTTGGTGATTGCCAGAGCCTC
Source organism: Chloroflexia bacterium (assembly GCA_038230695.1). GTDB lineage: Bacteria > Chloroflexota > Chloroflexia > QHBQ01 > QHBQ01 > QHBQ01. The sequence goes on along the minus strand of JBBRMT010000034.1, from coordinate 12,803 downwards.
TATGTCAAATGCTGGCGGCCACTCCGAATCCGGAAGAGTTCCCAAGAGGCACACCTCACTGATCATCTCATACCAGGTGCGGAGGGTCAGAGGGATAGGTCCAATATCCTCTTCCAGCTTGTCGAGCCGAGCTATGTCTATAGCAGTAGCCTGTTTTAGTGGTGACCAGTCTTTTAGTGGCGCATAACGGAAAATAAAGCCGAGGGCTTTCAATCTACTGATAAGTAGCTCAACATTGTACCGCGCCCGCCGCATCGCCTCCCTGGCCACCGCCAGGGCATCAGCATACACCGGCTCCTCGCGCACCGCTGCACCCCGGGCCATTAGCTCATCCCAGACCTGTTCGTATTCGCCCGCCAGGTAGCGCTCAAAGTAGGTTGGCATCAGTCCCTTCTCCCAATCTGCCTTATCTCCGGCAATCCATCCCGCTACTAGCTATTATACCACCTCTGCAAATCATATCTCCGCACCAGCAGGCAAGTGAGCAAGCATACTATCTGGTGTGCGGCGCTGCTCGCCATCTTCAGCTACCCTGCAACCTTACCGCAACCTTACCATCTGCCACTATTTTGCTGGGAAACTGATCGCCCGTGCTATTGCATAATCCGCCTGAGGGTGCTACAATGATACATACCTGCTAAAATCAATAAATATGCCCCACCAGAGCACTTTTCATCTTCACTGTCAAACACGGTTGTAATACTAACAGACTCCAGTAGCACTCTATGTCATCTTTCCTGCTATAGGATGTATACCATGGTAACGAAGAAGCGTATAGGCATCAGACAAACAAGGCGTGCCACGAAGCGGTTTGCTTGGAAGAGTAAACTACTTAAAATCCCCAGCTCTATTACACAGAAAATAGCCAACTTGCCCTCTGATGACATAATCGTAGCGTGCCTACTAGAAGTAAGGGAGAGTGCTATTACCGCGGGTACATACGCTCACCTTGGTATAAAGTTGGAGGCTGGTCAGCTTGTAGTACCTGAGAGCATTGTACCAAATGCGTCCATAGGTAATCAATCCAACATCAACGTTAATGGTATATGGATTAGGCGTACTGATCTTCCCATGACGACCCAAACCCAAACTATCGATTCGCCGAACTGGGGCGACTGGTCCAAAGGCTCGCATTCAATTGACTGGGCTAGAGAGGTTTACCAGCGGGATTTTCTCATGCCAAAATACCTTCCGATCGATATGGAACTGCTACGTACAACGACAAAGACCGGGGAGCTTGTATTTTCCATTCGCTTTTGCATTGGTGAGGTTCTAAACCGTAATGACAAGGGTTTTAGGGATGATCTTCTTAGCGATTTGAACCTGCTTCAAGAAAACGTTGGTGCAGCCGATGTGTATCCGAGTAAGACAAGTCGAAATGACTACTTGAAAATAGTAAAGGTCAATTGGGAAATCCTGCCCCTCGGTGAAGATAAGGATGCAATCATCACCGATGTGGTATCAAGGTTCAAGAGTGCCTCCGCCCTAGTAAAGAAGCGGATTGAAGATAGGCTGAACTTGCTTGCTAGCCTCAATCCTGCTAACCTAGTTGTTGGAGAAGGTGGTTTTGAACGATATATAGGTGCGCAATTTGCAGATGATCTCGTCGTGTTCGAGAACCCTGAGTATGGTAATGCCATCTATATTATGTTCGAGGATTGGCAGCTTCTTAGTCAGCAGACGAGGATAGAACTACTTATGAACAAAAACCAAGGATTTATACGGATTGTTCATATAGTAGGATGGGAGAACGAGGTTAAGCGGATCGTAGCTGAGAGAAGGGCACCATAAGCTTCCACCAAGGTGGTTGAAATCAGCGAGGACCTTGCTCAGGCTTAATGGTAGAGTGTACTGGCCTACGTTACAGGCAACTACCTTTACCCTCTGTTCATTACTCATGTGCGTAAACCTCCATATTAGTCGTGCGGCTTTGCCGATGTGTTCATCCTTAAGCTTATCACAGAGAGCAGCAGACGGCCTAGCACAGGATTATCCCGCACTACCATCTCGTCCACGATGGGTAGAAAGCTGGCAACCAAGAACTGTTTGCCAACACGCCGTTCGATCTCTCTAACCTTGCTGTGATGGCAGATGCCATATAGTCGTCCGCTACCGCAGGGGCAGGGACTTTGAGGCCCAACAGTGGATACATCGGCGAATACTGGGGCGAGTGAGTGCATGAGCTTTTCATCCCCACCCAACATCTCACACATGAACTCCTGATAGCCCTTTGCCCCATGGCTGCGGGCAGGACCGGGCCACACTCTGGTAACATCGTAGATCAGTTGGCGGTGGAAGAACACTGCCACTTCGGTAAGGAAATTGGCTAGACCGCTGAGGTCATCCGGTTGCCACCGAGAGTCTGGATATAGCCATAGGCAACAAAGGCCGGCGGCGTTGAAGAAATGCCTATCAGGAATGTGTTCGAATTGGTCGCCTATATCATAGGCGCAGGGTTCGGATGAAGGGTAATCTGCCGAGAACTCGATCCGAATCGGCACTTTGGTTATTATGCCGCAATTAACCTCTATGTTAAGCTCCCCCACCAGCAGCATCTGGCCATCAGCAGCTTTTTGGTAACTGAGGTTGGGGTAAGAAGCAGCGATCAGAGCTTTATCGTGAACAAGGCGGCGAGCGCCGCCACCTCGTTCATACCACTGCGCCTTAGGGCGCGTAAGGCCGCGCTGGCCGGAATGGTTGGGCATTGGGAACCTCCTCACTATTTATTTTAAGGATAGCGCCGGGCTGAACGTACACCCCTTTCTGGTGATCGTAGGCAATAGCATCCTCTATCAACCCTAGCTTGTATGCGTCAAGGTCAGTGGCAACATAGCACTGAACACTGCGGCTGTAGGTAAATGGCGCTTGCACTTGCTTCGGCAGCGCATCGTACACGGCACTGCCGATGCCGATTTGGTTTCCCTCGCACTTCTCCTCGTTCCGTGCCGCCATCTCCACTGGCTCTCCCAAGCAAATGCGGTCTCGGTAGGCGTGCTGACCGAGCTTAGACACCAGAGTTGTGCCAAAGTCAACACCGACGGCGAGGGTAAGCTCTTGAATGCCCCATAGCGATTGTTTAATAATCCCCATGGAGGATTGCATGGCTGCCGCCATCCTGACCGCTTTCAACGCAATGCTGCTCTGGTCATCTTTCGGCAAATGAAGCAAACCTTGCACGCGATCTCCTTGGTACTGGATGCGGATGCCGTCGAAGTCTACCTTAATCACCGTTGCCAGCTCCCTGCGGATGACATGGAAGACCTTTAGTGCGTCAGTAACCCGCCCATCTCTCTCCGCGTGGTCAATGTAGCGGGTAAAGCCAGACACATCGGCGAACACCGATGCCGCCTCTACCCGCTTGCTGTTGTGGATGCTGAGGTCGTCAAGTCTTATCAACGTATCTGCACTGCTGAACTTGATAATGCTGAGAGGGGAGGAGGCTTTGTCCGACTCAATGCGGCTGGCGCTATCTTCGCGGCTCCATCCGATGCCGTACTTGTCGAGCAGATCGTTCAGCGCAATGAGATGCAGGCCGATAAGCTGGTAGATTCCCTCGCCACACTCGAAGCAAAGGTTTTGGAGGTCGGCAGGTAGCTCGGCGTAAACTCGTTCTGTGAGGCGCATTTTCCAATCGTCGCTGACTATCTTCGCCGCATAGTTTGCTGGGGAGCCGATGAAGAGCAACTCACGGTCACCTTTTATACCGTTGCTTGTGCCGATTGCGTTGCCGATGTCTGTACCCCCTGCAATCTTGAAATCGTCAATGCTGAACGCGGGATTGAAGACATTGGTGACGAAATCCTTCAGCACCAGTTGGAGTAGCACCGCACGTGTGGCGATTGCCCGTGGGTTGCGGATTGGCCGGTAGAACAGCGCGTGCAGTTTGGAGCCTTGGAAGTGGACCCTAAAGCCGTCGAAGATGGCGTTACTCTCGACGATGCGGGCTACCTCACGCTGGTAGATGTGCAGTGCTTGAATCATCCGTTTATACTCGTCTTCATCTGTGAGACTTGAGGCCAAGCAAGCGAAGTTTGACACCTGAGCGTAGACGTGTGCGCCGTAGATGTCGCGGCAGTTGGTTGGGGTGAGCAGACTATCAAGGTTTGCTTCCCTATCCAGCGGTTCGATGTAGATGTCACCCATGTTCTGGATATACTCCTCGACGCGGGCGCGGCTTGTATTGATGTTCCAGCTCATTGCAGTTCTCCTTCCGTACTCAGCAGGGTGGGGTCGTAGGTGTAGAGCGTTTGCTGCTCCGCGCCTTTGATGTCTTGGTGTTCGTGGGTAATTAGTCGCTTCTGCAACTCTGGTCGCAGTCGCTCGGTGAAGGCTTCGCCAAGGACGATGGGAGCATTGAGGATTTTGGATTGACTCTCATAGCGGGCGGCAAGGTTGACTGGCGTACCAAGAACGGTGAACTGTCGCTTGCCCTCGCCGCCGATATTGCCGATGAACACACGTCCAGCGTTGAGGCCGACACCAATGTGGATTGGTTGGTCGCCGAAGGACATAGTTCGCCCATAGCGAACCATCTCCTCAGCGCAAGCCAGCGCTTGATGCACCAGATCTCCTTCACTGGAAGCAAAGCCCCAAATCGCCATTACCGCATCGCCGATGAACTTGTCCACCATGCCTTCGTGTTTGTGGATGATATCTACCACGCCGTCCAGGTAGTTGCTCAACTGAGTAGCAATGTCAACGGAACCCATGCCCGCAGAGCGTTCGGTGAAGGATCGGATATCTGAAAAGAGGATGACCGCATCAATGTAGCGTGGATTGCCGTAGGCGGTGCCGCTTGCTAGGAGGCGCTGGGTTACTTCAGGGGAGAGGTGGGAGCGGAACTCGCTGAACAGCAATTGCTCATTGCGGTAGCGAAAGGCGCGTTCACTGGTGGACTGGCGCAGCTTATAGGAAAGGTTACGCAGGAGGTTGAGGTTGAAGGTGGGGTCGGACATCAATTGGCCGACAACCGTTCGGGGTATAACGATTGCCTTGACCATACCTTGTGCAATGACCGTAGCGCTGTACAGAACATCGTCAATGTAGGCTTGCTCACCGACTACCTCGTAGGGGCTACGAGTGAGGAGGAATGTGTCCTCAGCGAGAATGCGGGCCTGACCATGTAGCAATACGATCAGGCCAACGGGTTCTTCCAATTCGTGAAAGATAACCTCGTCGTGGTTGTAGTATCGCTCCATCTCAGGAGTGATGAGTTCGAGCAGGTGGGCGGGAACACCAGAGAACAGCGGGATGGTTGCTAGGTTGGTACTTCTTGAATTGCTTTGGGGCATTTGTATCTCCTTGTAGATTCTAACTTTGGCAGTTAGGCGCTACAAGGTTGGCTCTTGCCAAAATGTGGCACCCACTCCCGGCTATTGTCGTCCTGCATATGCAGGTAGCGCTCCTCGCCGGAGGTGGGTGCTGGCGTATTCTCACCATCTTTTAATGTTTTGTTCTACACCTGCTGCTCAAAACAAATAGTCGCAAATGTTGACAAACCCATATTGGAGTGGTAAGATACACCCCCAGCAGCCCATCAGGGCGTAAGCTTTGCAGCAAGCTGTTGGTTCTCAGTAGGAGGACTAAAACACCCGCTACGCCCGCCAAGACTTGGCGGGTGTTTTAGTTGGGTCTTGCACCGCTGGAACATTTAACTTGCAACATATGTATTTGACTCCGTTCTTGCTTACATCTTCACGAACGGATGTCCTACGCAAGCTATTATACCACAGATCAAGCTGAACGTCAATAAAGTTTCCCACAAGATGTTGTGCTAATGTATCATGATTAACACAACATATGATAGAGGGATTCGTCGGCTTAGGCAGCACAACGTCTGCCAAAACAGTATGATGGCATTCACATTGTAGTAGGTGGCTGGGATGTAGTGTAGATGTCAGGCACAAAAGGAGGGCGTTAGCAACGACCAACATTACTGGTCATTGCTAACCCCTTTTTCGATTGGCTATATCGGTGTCCGGGGTTAGGAGAATTCGGCATCCTTGAACTTGAGGACGCTGGCGTTCTCCATCACCGTGCGCTGGGTCTGTTCGTCGGCTCCCTCTGGCAGTTCGGCTTCGATATCGAGGTGGACGCTGATCTTCGTGCCGGGTAGACGCTGGAGGATCTCCTCGGCGATGCGCCCGGCGGAGGAGCCGAGCAGCAGCGAGTTTAGCTCCACCCTACCGCTGAAGTGAGTGGGTTTGGGTGGCGTAGTGGGGGTAGCAGGAGCAGGATAGGCGGCGGGTTGCTCGTGAATTGATAGATTAGTGCCACTGCCAACCGCTATGCTGCTGCCTGCGACTGGCTGCACTACGCCGCCATTACCGTTGCTGCCTGCGCCTGCGCTGCCAGCGGCGGGAACACTGGCGGGCGCGGTGAGGCGGCGAGCCACTTCGGGATCCACCAGCACGCTGTAGTCGTCAATCACCACGCTGGAAGGTAGGCGGCCAAAAGAGAGACCTTTGTACTTGTCGGTGCTGGACTCGTAGCCCATCGCATAGCCGAAGAAGTCCTGGGCAGCGGCTCCGCTGCGGATGACCTCGACTAGCACCTCTGGCGATTTGAGCCGGGGCAGGTAAACGTAGGTGGCGAGTTGCTGCCAGAGAGTCTTGACCGAAATGTTGGGCCGTTGTTCGCGCTCGCTCTCCCGCCAGAGGTATTGGTCGAACTCCCGATTCAGGCCAACCGCCGACCACTTGCTAATCAGCAGGCCGTCGCGCTCGACCATGCTGAAGGCGCGGCGCACTGCTGTGCCGCTAAAACCACTGAGCTTCTTCGCTTCCCACTCGATCGGGGCGGCGCCTTCCTGGGTGGGGAAGATGACCCACTTGTAGGCTTCCTCCAACTGGCTGTCCAGCTTGCTGCTCGATTGGTCGCGCGCATCGTTGGCCTGCTTGACCTGTGCCTGGTCCAGATTTAGGGCGAGACTGTCGTCGCAGATTGACTTCCAGGCGAGGTAGCGACCCGCCTCTTCGCGTAGCGCCCGATAGTCGCTGGCATCGGCGGCGAGGAAGATCAGCATATTCTTGTAGTGGCGGGGGCTGCCGCCGCGATGCTCCAGGATGTCCTTCGTTGCCGCGGTTGCGTCGCTGCTGTCGTCCTCGGTCGCCTCGCGGCTGTAGCGCCATGCGGGTGATAGCACTACCAGGCGGGCGCGCTCTTCGTCCGGCACCTCGCCGCTATCGGCGGGGGCAAGATGGACACCCGCGAAGTTGCTGTCGCGGGTGGGCCAGCGCTTGATGCGCTGCACCATCTCGGCCAGCGCCACCTCATCTTTCACCCGGCTGCTGCGATCCGCCACGGTGCGGTTGAGGTTGGGCTGCACGTCAAACCAGTAGCTGCCTGCCTCCGTGCCGTACAGGTAGGCCAGCTTACTACCCATCTGCTGCAGCGCGTCGGCGTAGACGGCAATGCCGCCCTCCTCGTTGGGCTGCACCACCCCCAGCTTGACCCGCGCTGTATCAATACCGCGCTTCTTACGCTCAGAAGGATGGTTAGACGTTTGCGTGCCGGGGGCCGAGCCAAACAGGATGGTACGGGCGGCCCGCTCTGCGGCATGAATCCGCCCCAGTCGCGGCGACTGTCGATCTATCTCCGCACTGCCGCCCTTGATATCGGCATCAATCACGCTGTTCCATTGCTCACCAATGTAGCGCAGCAACTCGCCGCGCACGTCGCTATGCTCCACCGCGATGTTGGCGGGCAGCAGCATCAGGCTGCGGTCGTCGCTCTGCCACAGCAGGTGGATGACCTTGGCGAGCAGGCGCAGCACGCCACGGGTGCGCTGGAACTTCTCCAGGGTAGCCCAATCCTCATACAGCCGGTCGAATACTTCGGGGTGGATGGGGTAGCTGCTACGCATCCGCTCCTCGTATTCCTGCTCGCCCAGCTTGTCGGGGAAATCGTTGGCGTTGCTGCGGTATATCTCGGAAAAGGCGGCGACGGTGGCATCGCGGGCAGTAGGGTTGGCAATCGGACCGAACAGGCGGCGGCGCACCACCTCGAACGACTCGCGCACCTCGACTGGCTGCCACACATCCTCGATGCGGCCAAACACCTTCTCCACGCGGTTGAGCGCGATGCGGCCTTCCTGCCCGCCTAGCTCCTCCTCGGATTCGGGGATGGAGGCGATCAGCATCGCGGTAGGGCTGGTGCGTACCGCCTCGGTCAGCGCCTGGATGAAGCTGAGATTGCTGCCGAAGCTGCCCGCACTGCCCGCTCTGGCGCTGCCAGGTAGGCCGCGCATAAAGGCGATTAGCTCGTCTATAAGGATGACCGAAGGACCCGCTTGCTTGAGTAGGGCGCGTAGCACATCAGCGGCGGCAAAGGTGGCGGCGGCATCGGACTGGGCGACCAACTTGTAACCTGCCACGCCGTCCAGTTGTGCGGCGATCTCGCCCCACAGGGTATGCACCTCGGTGTGGTACTGCGCCAGCGTCTGCGACGGCTCGTTGGGGCTGAAGCTGGTGCCGACGATGACCGCGACGCGGGCGGCTGGGGGCATCCCTCCTGCCTCTTTTATCAGCTCCGCCACCGCCGGTACGCTGGCCGATTGCTCCGGCGAATGTAGCAGGTGGTAGAGGGCGAGCATGGTGTGGGTCTTGCCGCCGCCGAACGCAGTCTTCAGTTGCACCACCGGCGCTTCGCCCTCGCCGCGCAGCCGCTTGATCGCGGCGATCAGCAGGCGGCGGATACCGGCGGTCAGGTAAGTGCGCTGAAAGAACTCGGCGGCATCCTGATACTCGCTGGTGGCGTTACCGGCCCGCACCTGCGATAGGTCGGCGGCGAACTCGGCCTGCTGATAGCGGCCTGATTGCACATCGGGGTGGGGCTGGACCACTTCGCGCCAGGGCAGTAGGTTCGACATGATTGCTCCTCTGCGAGAGTAGAAGGTAGAAGGTAGAAGGTAGAAGGTAGAATGTTGAAGGTAGAAGGTAGGCTGAACCCCAATCATAAAGCATTCCCCAGTTTTACGGTGGGGAACGCCCCCTGGGGGTCTGGGGGTTCAGCCCCCAGTGGGTGAAGCGCGACCATGCTTATCGCAACCTGATCGGCTGACTGGCAACTGCGCCGTCCGCTTGTCCGCTTTCGAGTCCGCTGGCTGCCATTCGCTCCCTGCAATGAGCATTGACGCGGGCGAGATTCTACCCTCACCAAGCCCCTCCCTGCTAGGGAGAGGCTGTTTGTTGGTTGCTGCTTCAGCACTCAGCACCCAGACTACGCGCCGAACAGCGTGGGCTGGCTTGCCATCTTGTTGGCCGCTTCGCGGATGGCGGGCCACTCGGCCACCATGCTGTTGTAGCCCAGCGCTTCCTGCGCCCAGCCTTTGTCGTTGGCGATGACGTAGAGCTGGTAGGCCAGGTCGCGGGCTTGTTCGCCAACCGCGCCGAGGCGCATCGCCACGAGGGCGGCGGCCTGATTGCCCCCGCTGCTATGCGCGGCGACCAGCCGGTGGGTGGCCTCCCAGATGCTGACCAGGCGCTGCTCGCCCGGCTGCCATTCGCCCTTGTAGACATCGGCGCTGGCGAGGTAGAGTTGCACCTTGCCGCCCGCTGACTTGAGCAACCCGGCCCGCACCAGCGCCTCAATCGAGACGTTCTTCGCCTTGCTCAGAGTTTCGGCCACGCCGTAGGGCGAGGCGACCGTGCCGTACTGCTTGTACCAGGTGAGGCAGAACTGGGTGTCGCTGTCCAGTTCGCCCTCGCGCTCGGCGAAGTAGGTCTGGATCACCTCGTTGATTTGCTGCAAGGCGGTGCGGATGCTCATCGCGCTGCCGTCCGGCTCCAGCACGCGGGAGTAGCGCGAGTAGACCGCCATGCCGGGGCCGATGGCGGCCTGCGCGAGGTCCACCGGCGCGACCCGCCCGCTGGTCAGCACCTTCAACTCAGCGGGCAACTCCTGGCGCAGCACCCGCAGGAAGTCCTTGCGCGTACTCATCGGCGCATTCTCCGGGCGAGGGCGGCAGGCTAGTACGATGGAGGAGGCGAGGGCGTTTGCGCCCATAGCAACTTGCCTTGTCTTCATCTCTGTGCGAATAGGCCAAGTACCAGTAACTTGAAAGCCTGCTCTAAGCAGGCCATCAAGCATGGTCTCCCAGCCTGTCGATGATATAGCAGTAGTTGCATCATCATCATCGTCTTCCTCTTCGTCTTCAATCTCAGTTTGCTTGAATGCGTAGTATACCGCCATAGGGTAGCTAGCAGCTTGAGTCGACCTCATTTGTGTGAACCCTTGAGCCAAACCTTTCTCGAAGAACTCACGTGCCTTTTCACGATTCCCCTCGAAGCGGTACGGCGTGGCGACGAGTTCTTGCTTCTTCGGCACTAGCACAGTGCTAAATAGGCGTGGATATATGCTGCCTATAGACTTACGTAGCCACACATAGAAAAAATCTGATAGGTCAGCATAGCCTATGTTGTCATAGTAAGGGGGGTCAGTTGATATAAGGCTGGTCTTCAGTGCCAGTGCTGAAGCGGCATCTAGCTGATTGGAATAAGCTGGCTGAAGTTGGCTTATTTCGTGAAGCGGGTTAATAGTCATCTCGATTGCGGCTTCCCAGCTGCCTGTTGAGGTAAAAAAGACATTAGCATCTGCATAATCCCATATCATAGGCAATGCCTGTCGGCCAAAGCAATGTTGTATCTTTGCGCCAACACTGTTCCAGCGAGCTAGTGAATTGATGCTCATAGCGACTCGGTCATTTGCTATTCCCAAGTAAGTAGCCACCGCATCGGCATACGCCACCGCGCCGTTGCCGCCGTCGTCAAGCGAGACTTCGCCCGTGTGCATTCCAGCAGCGACAGCATCGCGTAGCACCTGCGCTCGCGCCTCGGTCACAAGGTCGCTGAAAGTAGTCAGCGCAACCAGCTGGCGAGGGGTGAATAGGTCACGGTGTTTGGTCATACCGTAAAGCTGCACGCGAAACCCCAATGCCTGTTCTGGCAGGTCGGTATCTGGTGCGTAGTTAGGCTGGGCTTGCTGGGATTCAGCTACTTGGTCATCACTAGGCGGCAAATAAACGCGACCGCCCTTGCCATCAGCAACGACGGCTTCTAGCTGTGCGCTCATCCGACCGGCGCGGCCCTCAGCACGAATATAATCGAAGGATACCGGCGTGTTGCACACGATACAGACCGCGCCCTTGCGGTTGACGGTGCCTATGGGCGGCGTGCCGCCATTCCTGATTACAAAGCTAATGCGCGGTGGTTGCTGGCTATGGTCAATCTGTGGTTCGGCCCATACCTCCTTGCCCTTCTTGCTGGACAGCCACCATTTACTGGTCAGCGGCATCATCGCCCCACAGGCGGGGTTGGGGCATTTCACCGTCCGCACCCACAGCCAGGCGATCACGGTAGCCTCGCCGCCGCCGGGCAGCTTGGCCTTGGGGTAGAGGTGGCCGATACGCTTCTGCGCCTCGTCGCGCATCCACGCGCCATAGTAGCGCACATCCTCGGCCAGCCCCTGTGCGCCGCGCCAGTCGTGGGTAATCGTGCGCTGGTCGGAGGCGCGGGCGGGATGCACCGGAGGGTGGTTGGCGAAGCGGGGCGGGATTTCGATCAGGGCTTTGGTGATCAGCACCGCCACCGGGTTGAGGTCGGAGCCGTGTGCCTCCAGCCCCAGCCGTTGCGCCTCCAGCGGAATGGAGCCGCCGCCGCAGAAGGGGTCCAGCACCGGCGGGGCGTACTGGCGCAGCGCATCGGCCACCTGCGTGGCATTCAACGCAGCGGGCAACTTCACCCCATGGTTGCGGGCCACGCTGCGGGCAATCTCGGTACGGGCCTTGTGCAGCACCGCTTCGTTGTTGATGTTCTCCCACTGCACCAAATCGGTGATGATGTTCGCCAGCCGTTCGCGCTCTTCGCGCACATCTTCTTCACTGGGAAACTCATCGGGCAGGCTGCCGGGGTCGTCCACCAGTTGGCCGAACAGCACTGCGCGACACGCCGCCAGCGGTCGGCGAGCAAACCAGATATGTAGAGTGGATGGATGACCATGAACTATAGTTTTCTCGCGGGCGGAAGCGATGTTGATGGCCTCGAGCGGCAGGCTGGTTTCGATCAGTTTCTTGGTGGTCATCGGTGGCTCCTGAATGTAGAATGTAGAATGGATTGACGGTTACGATTAGCGGTGATGCGCTTCAAGATTTCTCCCCCAACCCCCGCTGGGGGCTTAGTTAATCAACCTCCAAACCCTGCTAGGGGCTTAGTTAATCAACCTCCAAACCCTGCTGGGGGCTTAGGCACCGTACAGGATTGTACTACGAACAGGGGAGCAACGCAAGCAGCCGTGTCATTATCACTTTCAGTTTCACCCCACCCCAGTGTCAAACTGATAGTGATAGTGATAATGGCTCATTGGTTGGCTGCTCGCGCTCCCCGGCACCGCTGGCATAACCAGTGCGGGAGATTATATATTTACGGACCCTTAGTTAATCAACCTCCAATCCCTGCTGCGGGCTTTTTGCCTGGTGGTCATAGTATCCGCCTTACGCCGGGGTAGGCGAGTAGCTGCTTGATGTCAGCGTCGAACGAGACCAGCGACCAGTCGGGCTGCGCGGGCATGATGCGGCGGATCGGGTCGGGAACGTAGTAGAGGGCCACTACCGCATCATCGGCGACCAGGGCGATGGCTAGGATGAAGTCGTTTTCGCTGTTGCGGCCCGCGATCGACTCGTTGCGGGTAATCGTCACGATGTCAGCGCCGACGGCGCGGCCCTTGACCTCGATGAAGCGGAGGCGAACGTCGGGGTCGGCGGGGCGGCCATGCACGTCGCGCGGGGAGCGCGATTCGATGTCGAAGCC
>JBBRMT010000033.1:0-25787 GCA_038230695.1 Chloroflexia bacterium | reverse complement strand
CATTGCCTATGCCACCCTGGCCCGCTTCCACGCAAATGACGGTCTTCATCCTATCGGCATCGAATATGCGGACAAGGTGCTGACAGTTTATCAGGACGCGCCAACCCTCGCCGTTCGCTATACCGCGCTCTCCGATGTGATCACCACCTATATCTATTGTGGCTACCTGCAACAGGCGGAAAGCCATCTGCGCGACTTCTACGATCTGGTACACAACAGCGCCAATCGTGTCTTCATAGACATGATCAGTGAGCGCATCGCCGAGTTGATCCTTCAGGTCGGCGACCCCAACACTTGGTATGTTGCCGCCTTGAAGGAGCTAAACATCCTCCACAAGCGCACCCTGTCCAACAGCCGTTTCGTATGGGAGATGGCGGTTTATCACGTTATCGGCGGCAACCGCGAACACATTCGCCATCACCTTGCCGCGCTGAAACGTAGCACTCCAGACAAGGAGCAGGGCAGCGAGATGTTCCGCGATAATGCTTATGCCCTGTTGTACACTGCGCTGGGAGAGTGGGATGAAGCGGAGAGGTATTACCAAGCGAGGCTAAACAGCGAGGAAAGTAGTTTCTTCCAGCGGGCTAATACGTTGGAACGGTACGCCCAGACGCTAATCCAGCGGCAGGCAGTCGAGCCGAGCGAGGAGAACCGCGCCAAGATAAAGGCGGCCCTGACTGAGGCTGCCGCCATCTTTGGAGAAATGCAATCGCCAATAAGGTTGGAGCGCATCACCGCGCTATTGGATAAGGAGCTTCAAGGAAGTACCAGATAGACATTGGGAAGCGGCATAGACTATGCTATAATTACCTTGTAAGTCATATTGGTAAGGCAAGAAGTGGCAAGGAGAGTGCCAGGATGACGATCGCAAAGAGCCTCGATGTCAAGGGCGAGACACATCGCCTCGATTTGACTGCCAACATCTATCAGGGCGACAAGTGGTTGGTCGCTGAATGTCCTGAGCTTGGCACAGTCAGCCAGGGGAAGACTATCGAAGAAGCGGTGTCCAATCTGGCCGAGGCTACCCATCTCTACCTTGAGGATAACCCAAGTGGTCTGGATAATCTATCCATGCCGCCGATCAACTTTGAGCAAGAGGTGAGAGAGCTAGAGGCCGCCTACTCGCGGTATATTGGGCAGCCAGTCGAACCAGCGCAGTACCGCGAGGTTGCTACTATGCACTTCACCGTCGAAGTAACCTATGCCTAAGTTCCCCATTCTACCTTCTACCCTCTACCTTCTACATTTATTCAACCGTAACCGACTTGGCGAGGTTGCGGGGCTGGTCTACGTCTGCGCCGCGGCGGACCGCGATGTGGTAGGCAAGCAGTTGCAGCGGCAAGGTGGCTAGCACCGGCACCAGCAGCGGATCGGTTGCGGGGATGTAGATCACGTCGTCGGCCTTGTCGCGTATCTCCTCGTCGCCCTCGGTGGCGATAGCGATCACCTTGCCATCGCGGGCGCGAATCTGCTCGATGCTGCTGATCATCTTATCGTGAACGTTGTCCATAGGCGCAATCACCACGCTGGGCAGGTTGGCATCAATCAGCGCAATCGCGCCGTGCTTCATCTCGCCAGCGGCAAAGCCCTCGGCGTGGATGTAGCTGATCTCCTTCAGCTTCAGCGCCCCTTCCAGGGCAATCGGATACTCGATACCTCGCCCCAGGTGCAGGAAGTTGCTAGCCCCGGCGTATTTGCGGGCCAGCGTATCATACAAGGCGCGATTGGCGGGGCTATCCTCCAGCACCTGGCTGGCAAGGGTGGGCAGCGCGTTAATCGCGTTAAGCAGTTGGCGCATCCGCTCGTCGCTGACCGTGCCGCGAATCTGGCCCAGGTACAGGGCCAACAGGGCGCTATCCACCAGCGAACAGACAAAGGTCTTGGTTGAAGCCACTGCTATCTCCGGCCCAGATTGGAGGTAGACGACCCCATCACTCTGCCTGCTGGCCTCGCTGCCCACCACGTTGATGATGCCAACGATGCGTGCGCCCTTGCGTTTGGCCTCGGCCATCGCCTCCAGCACGTCTACCGTTTCGCCCGACTGGGTGTAGGCCAAAAACAGGGTGTTAGGGCCGACGTAAGGGTTGCGATAGCGGAACTCGCTGGCAACCTCGCTCTCGGCAGGGATGCCCGCCAGCTCCTCAATTAGATACCTTGCCACCATGGCGGCGTGGCGCGAAGTACCCATGCCGGTGCTGATTACGCGGCTGAGGCCGCGCACCGTCTCAGCATCGAGGTTGGCGGAGTCGAGCAGCACGCGGTTGTTGGGTAGGTCTACGCGCCCACGAATAGTGTCGGTGAGGGCAACCGGCTGCTCATATATCTCCTTCTCCATGAAGTGCTTGTAGCCACCCTTAGCTGCCGATACTGGATCCCAGGCAACGGTGGTGGGATGCTTGACCAGTTCCTTACCTTCCAGATCGGTGTAGGTTGCGCCGCGCGGGGTGACGGTTACGACCTCGGCGGGGTTGAGGTAGACGACGCTGCGGGTGTGCTGCAAGATAGCGGGGATGTCGGAGGCTAGAAACATCTCACCCTCGCCATAGCCAATCACTACCCCACCCGCGTTGGCGATACGCGCCCCCACCAGCGTGCCTGGCTCGTGGATGCTCATGGTGGCGATCGCAGCCGCGCCCTTGATGCGGTGCAGCGTGGCCCTTACCGCCTCGGTCAGGCTCATACCTTGGCGGATGTAGTCCTCAATCATGTGGGGTAGCACCTCGGTGTCGGTCTCGGAGACGAAGCGGTAGCCCTTGTCCTCAAGCTCCTGGCGCAGCGGCAGGAAGTTCTCGATGATGCCGTTGTGAATAACCACCACCTCGCCGTGCGTACTGACATGGGGGTGGGCGTTGACATCCGACGGTTTGCCGTGGGTGGCCCAGCGGGTGTGGCCGATGCCGACATGGCCGGTCATGGGCGACTTCTTCAGGATTTGCTCAAGGTTGTACAGCTTGCCGACGCTGCGGCGCAGTTCGATGCGGTCACGCACGTCCAGCGTGGCGATGCCCGCCGAGTCGTAGCCGCGATATTCAAGCCGCTTTAGCCCATCGTAGATGATGGGCATGGCTTCCTGTTCGCCAGTGTAACCGACTATTCCGCACATAGGTTGCTCCCTCCGTCGGAGATAAAAGGTAATGGAATAAAGATTAAAGATGGCTATTGCTCTATGATATAACCCAAATAGCGGCGCAATGGTTACAGGATGCGGGCGACTTGGAATAAGCAATTATACCCGATTTTGGCGAAAAGCAATGATTTGGCCGAACCACCACTTGCCCACTTGCGGAGTTACGGTAACTCTGCTATAATGCAGCATCAACGCTAATGCAAATATTCGCATTAGCTACATGGGGTGTGATGGACAAAGCGAAGCAAGGGACAAAGGATCAGGTGGCGGCAATCAATCTGATGCTCAGTGCGAGGGGGCATCGGCTAACCGGCACGCGCACCCTGATCCTGGAGGTTATCGCCGCAGCGCAGGCGGGGTTGTGCGCCGAGGAGATCTACGCGCAGGCACGGGATGCGGATAGCAGGGTCAACCTCTCGACCGTCTATCGCAACCTGGAGATGCTGCTGCACGAGCGGCTGGTAAGCGCGTTGGATATTGGTGGCGGCATCCGTTATCGCCTGCTGCTGCCGGGCAAGCAGCAGCACTACCTGGTCTGCAATTATTGTGGGCGGGTGCGCGAGGTTGACCTGATGTACCTTGCGCCACTGCGCGAAAAGTTGCTGATCGGTTACAACTTCGAGCCGGAGTTCAGCGGCTTCACCATTCATGGACGCTGTGATTACTGCCGCAGCGGTGGGCTGCCCCGCCAGGAAGACTTCGAGCAGGAAGTCTAACCCTCAATCAAGGGTTATTCCCTGCCCCATATTGTGAGGGGCGGAAGTGGCGGGGATACAACGCTGCTTGCCTAGTTACTGAGGGCGGGGAGCGAGCTTCCCATCGGTCAAGCGCATCAATGCTTATTGCATCGGTTAAGTGGCGATACGATGTGCGCCAACAAAAACAGGAGGCAAGCAAATGGGCAAGCAAACAATCATCGGTCTGGCAATGCTGCTAGTAGTGGTTAGCCTGAGCGCCTGCGACAGCGACAGCGCGGGCAACGCGGTTGTCAACCCGACTAGCACGCTGGGCGCAAGTGGAGGTGCATCAACCAGCACGCCCGCTGCGGTAACACCAACCAACTCGCCTGCTGCCAACAGTGGCGATACGCCAACCGCCAGCAACGGCAGCGGCAAACTAACCGTCTATGCCGCCGCCAGTTTGAAAGATTCGTTTACCAGGTTCAGCGCCGACTTCAAGGCTAGCAGCGGCAACGATACAACGTTCAACTTTGCGGGGTCGCAGTTGCTTGTAACCCAGCTACAGAGCGGGGCGCAAGCCGATGTGCTAGTGACCGCCGACCTGCCCACGATGCAGGCGGCGATCAGCGCATCGCTAGTGACAAAGGATAGCGAACAAGAGCTTGCCACCAACAGCCTGGTAGTGATCCTGCCCCCACAGAACCCGGCGAACATCCAGAGCATCAAGGATCTGGCGAACCCAGGGGTAAAGATTGACATCGCCGCCGATGCCGTGCCGGTGGGCAAGTACGCGCAACTGGCGCTCACCCGCCTCAGCGCCGAATACGGTTACGGTAGAGACTTCAAGGACAAGGTCAATGCCAACGTAGTCAGCAGGGAAGATAACGTCAGCGCGGTGGTGGCGAAGGTGCAACTGGGCGAGGCCGATGCGGGTTTCGTCTATAGCACCGATGCGACTGCCGCGCAATCTGGCCCAGTTGCCCATATGCCGCTGAAGACGATTGCCATCCCCGCCAACGATAACCCGCTGGCAGTTTACTATATCGCAAAGCTGAATGGCGCGGCCAACCCCAGCGCGGCGGACCTATTTATCAAGTACGTGGTATCTGGCAAGGGGCGCGACACGCTGGCTAGCTTCGGTTTCGGCCACCCTCGCCCGATGAATGAGCCGTTACGCAAGCGCTGAGTGCTGAATACAGTATTGACAAAGTGATGATCTTCACCTCTCCCGCAGGGAGGGGGAACTACACCACCTTCAGAGCTTTGTTGTTAGGGTTATGATACATGAGGCAGGCATGAGTGACAGCGAAAAACCGCTGAGGGCAACCACAACCTCGCATCGGAACCCCAATCTACATTCCACCTCCCGCCGTCTACCTTCATCCTTCGCGCTGCGTCTGGGGGTGGCGGCGGCGGTAGCGATCCTGCTCACTTTCATCACGTTGCCGCTGCTGGCATTGCTGCTGCGGGTGCCGCTGGGCAGCTTTCTCACCTATCTAACCGACCCTGTAACGCTGGATGCGCTGAAATTGAGTGGCATCACCACCATGATTAGCCTGTTGGCGATTATAGTGTTTGGCACTCCGCTGGCCTGGTTGCTGGGGCGGCGCAGGTTTCGCGGCAAGCAGCTGATCGAGACAATTGTCGAACTGCCGCTGGTGGTGCCGCCTGCAGTGGGCGGGGTGGCGCTGCTGCTCACTTTCGGGCGGTTTGGATTGCTTGGCGGGTTGGAGCAGCAGTTGGGGCTGAACCTTGCGACCGGCACGCTCACCGCAGTAGCGCTGGCCCAGATTTTCGTGGCTGCGCCGTTCTACATCAAGTCGGCGCGGATCGGCTTCGCCGGGGTGCCACGCGAGGTGGAGGAGGCCGCGCTGGTGGATGGCGCAGGCGCGTGGCGCACCTTCCGCAGCGTGACCGTACCGCTGGCAGCGCAGGGCATAGCCGGTGGCGCAGTATTGTGCTGGGCGCGGGCGCTGGGCGAGTTTGGGGCGACGCTGATATTCGCGGGCAACTTGCAGGGCAAGACCCAGACCATGCCGCTCGCAATTGCCTTGCAGATGGAGTCGGCGGATGGTCTGGATAGAGGTATAGTTCTCAGCGCGATATTGATCGTCGCCTCGTTCAGCCTGCTGCTCACCTTCAAGCTGCTCACCGGCAAGACTCTTGAAATTATGAATGTTGAATTATGAATGTTGAATTTTGCCCAGCCAGATTAAGGCTGCAAATGTTTATACTCCTATAACTCATAACTCATAACTCATAACTGCGGTCAGGGTTCGTATGAGCCGCCGGTCAGCGGTGATAGCAAGTGTTCGACATGGCCGATGTCGTTGTAGCCAACCATGCGATTGACCCCGCCCTGATCGGCCCATTCGGGATCGCGCTGGAAGGTGGTCAGCGAGGCGTTGTTGGTACGAATCATGTTGCTGATCAGCCAGGGGTTACGATCAACCGCGTCGAGCAGGCCAAGCGCGTGCCATACGATGGCCTTGATGTTGATGCCGTGGGTGACGACCAGGATGTTGTTGTCTACGGTCAGGTGGCCCTCCATCCGCTGCCAGGCGGCCACGGTGCGGTTGATCAGGTCGCGAGTGGACTCGCCGTCAGCCATCTTGAAGTCGAGGTTGCTGCGGAACTCAAATATCTCCTCTTTGGTGAAGACCCCACCCTCACGACTAGCCGATCGATGCGCGTCGCGCAGGTCGGGATCGAGGATAATGGTATCTTTGGCGATATGAAGATGGTGGGCAATAATCTCGGCGCTCTGCGAAGAGCGGCGCGAGGAACTGCTGATAATCAAGGCAATATCCAAATCGTGCAGCCGATGGGCCGCCGCTTCGACTTGCTTGATGCCCAATTCGGAGAGGGGCGTATTGTGCCAACCCTGGTGCTTATGTTCCACGTTCCACTGCGACTCGCCGTGGCGAACGACGTATATGTTGTTCATGCCTTGCTCCTTATCTGTTAGATGTCAATTTGATTATACGCGCTGGGCGCAGGGTGGCGCAAGTGGCTTGCAACCTTACCAATCCTAATCTATAATCTACCCATGCCCAATAAACCAAATAATAAAGGGCGAGATAAATCCCGCCCCTACATCGTGGCGCTATTGCTCTGCGCGTTCCTCGCGGGGTGTGGGGGCAAGCCGCCACTTGCGTTGCCCGCACATTACGCTTGCGTGGCTCTGCCAGCGGTAGGCGGCGCGGCGGTAGTAGATTTGAAGTTGGGGGCGGAGAAGCTGCTGGGGTATGTCAAAGCGGCGAATCGGGCAGGGATAAGTGTGGCCTGCGGCGGTGGACGGCTCTATCTTGCCAACCGTGACAACGGCAACCTGTACGTCTACGACATTGCTGAGGCGTTGGGCAATACTGGCGATCAGTTGCCAGGTGACCCCCTATCGTTTGGGTTGAAGGGCGTGGTGCTTGTTGATGCCAGCATCGGTGGTATGGCCTGGGATGAGCGGCGTGGCCTGCTCTACGTTATCAGCCACACCAGCCAGGAAGGGCCAACCTTCAACCTGCTCACCGTAGTGCAGGGTGCGGGCAAACGAACCTCGCTAGCGTTGCCCGCTGATGTAAGCGGCACAACCATACCGCAACTTTCCGCCGACGGCAGCCGCCTGTACATTCCCGCCCCCGCCGCCAACCTGTTGCTCACCGTCCAGGTTGGCGATATCTACAAGACGCTGGGTAGCGTACCGCTAAACACCAGGCCGCCATACACTATAGATGCCAGCGGCACGGTCAGCAATACCGCTGCTTTCCTAAATGCGATGAACCTGACTGGTACGGCATATTATATCAGTGATGGGGGCAGAGCATATATCAGCTACCGCGACGGGCTGGCGATATTCAACCAGAGCAGCGGCAAGGTCGAACGCACCATTAAACTGAGCGGTGGCCCGCCCGGTCAGGTGGTGATTGGTAATTAGGTGGAGGATTGCTGCTCAAAACTAACGTTACAGGCGCAAGAGTGAGGTTAGTTTGCAGGCGCTAACCTGCATCGCGCCTGCCAAACTGGGTAATTCCTGTTAAATAAATTATGGTCGGGGCGAGAGGATTTGAACCTCCGACCCCCTGGTCCCAAACCAGGTGCGCTACCACTGCGCTACGCCCCGTCTACTAGCCGCATTATAGCCGATTTCGCGGCCAGCGTCAAGGGGGATGCAGTTTATAGTTTCACGATCGAATCCAGGGGTGATCGTGACTCATATCTACAGCGGCAACACAGTATAATTTGATGAACTGCATACCTTTTTGGGCAAGAGCGCATAAGGTGTGTTATAATGTCTGATGCACATCTTGAAGGAGGACATAGAGTGACAGAGCAAGAAACTATCGAACTCAGTGAACGCGAGACAGCGGTTGATGAATACACCAGCCGAGCGGGGGAGTGGCCGCGTCGAGGGGTTAAGGTTACCAGGCGGGAGCTTGAGAAGCATATATTGGCGCTACTCAAAGATCATGGCGAAATGAGCATTGGCGACCTGCACCGGACATTGCTGGAAAAAACGGGCATCTCTTATGGCATGGTGCAACTCACCGTGGGCGGGCTGGTTCAGGGTGGCAAACTGGGTAGAATAGAAAGTTGGCCTCGCCGCTATTACCTTCTCGATATGCAGGAGGCAACCCCAGAAACTGGAAGTAGCTCGCCTCGTGAAATAGTAGCCGCGGCGCTGATTCGAGAGCGAGGGCCGCATTCCGAACCGCGCGTCCGCAAGCAGGAAAGCGAGTGGGGTGAGCTAGAGGTGCGAGTGATGACCGTTGCCAGGGAGCTAGGCCGCTGCACCCTGAGCGAGTTGCACGCTGCCCTTTTGCAACGCCACAGCATATCCTATCCCCTGATGCTGACTACGGTACGCAACCTGGTGAGCCAGAGGTATCTGAGGCGGGAGCGGCGCGAAGACAACCGCTACGTTTACGAAGTGAGCGGGGATGAGCATAACTGATGCCAAATCGGTTAGGTTACGCAGAATATATGCCGGGGTAAACTGCGGTTCGCCTCGGCTCAATTTATAGCGGTCCATTAGCTAATTGGTATAAAAAAACAGCAACCCTGGTCGGGTCGGCCCCCAATTCCGACACAACCAGGGCTACTGTCAGCAGAAGAAAGGAAAGGAAAGGAAAGGAAAGGTTAGGAGGATAGATGGTTCGCTCCCCCGCCCCGCGCCGCTGCCTTCTTGACCTCGGCGCGGCGCTTGCTCGTTATTGTCCCGCCGGTCGCTCTACCAGCGTCACCTTCACCGTGCTGGTCACGCCGCCCCGGATGTAGGTTACGTTCACTGTGTCCCCTACCTTGTGCGTCATCAGCACATCGGCCAGCGGCTTGTCTGTGCCGACCGCCTGCCCGTCCAGCTTGCTGATGATGTCTCCAGCCACTATCCCCGCCTTGTCCGCCGGGCTGCTCGGCTGCACCTGCTGCACCAGCACCCCGCTCGTCACGCTCAGGTTGTAGTATGAGGCTACCTGTGCGTCTATCGGTAGGTAACTGATGCCCACGTATGGGCGTACCACCGCCCCGGTCGAGATTAGCTGCTGCGCCACCTTGGTTGCGTCGTTGCTGGGGATGCTGAACCCTAGTCCCTGCGCGATGTCTGTGCTGAACCCATTGCCGCTGCCGCTGCTGGTCACTACTGCGACGTTGATGCCGATGACCTGTCCGCTCAGGTCGGCTAGCGGGCCGCCGCTGTTGCCATGGTTGATCGCCGCATCTGTCTGGATTAGGGCGCTGCCTTCGCCGCTTAGATGACGACCTGTCGCGCTCACTACCCCGGCTGTTACCGTGTTGCGATACTCCCCCAGCGCGCTGCCGATGGCGATGACCGGCTCACCGGCCATGAGCGCATCCGAGTTGCCGAAGCTGGCTACCGCTGGCACCGGCGCGCTCACCTGGATTACCGCGATGTCGTCGTAGGTGTCCGAGCCTATCAGCTTGGCGCTCACATGTGTGGTGCTGTTGGCGAATACGACTTCGAGGCTCTGTTGGCCCGCTACCACGTGGGCGTTGGTGACGATGTGGCCGCTCTTGTCAATGATGATGCCGCTGCCCTCCGCCTGTCCCTGCCCCTGCCCCATGTTGTTGATGACGGTGACAACTGCGGGGCCGACAATCTGCGCGGCGGTGACGGTGCTGTTGGCGCTGCTGCCGGTAGTCGGAGCGGCTTGAGTGCTGGTGGTAGGCACGGCGCTGGTCAAGGTGCCGTTGGTGGCGCTGGTTAGCGAAGCAGCCGGGGCTGCCGCGCTGGACTTGCTGCCGAAATAGCCAACCGCTACTCCGCCTGCGATGCCTCCAGCGATGCTGCCGATCAGCAGGCTGAGAAACATGACGGCGAGAACCAATCTGTATTTAGACATTGCTTGTTCCTCCTGATTTGTATGCTGCTGTAGCAGCTTGATTAGATTATTAGTTAGGTCATTTATGTGTTTGCAGTGGTGGTAACAACGTACACCTATATAATCGCATATCCAGATTAGATATAGCTTAATCGGCGGTTAGAACAAGGTTAGAAAATCAGTGCTGAGTTTTGAGTTTTGAGTATTGAGTATTGAGTTACAGGGAATATGGTTTAGGCGTATCGGTGTATCGGTGGGGAGTGGGCCACCCTGCCGGGGCTATTATCGCAAGGGATAGAGGACGTATGCGCCGGATTGGAACAGCGAGGGGCCGAAGTAGCGGGCGGCGAACGCGGCGGCGGAAGCGGCATCAGGATCGTAGCCAATGGTGAAGCCAGCGGCAAGCGCGGCACGGGGATGGTAGAGTATATGGCTAACACCTAGCGCGGCAAGGCGGCTGCGCCAGTGAGCAAGGTTGGTGTCGCCAAAGTCGCTATAGAGCGGCACCAGGCGGGCGTAAATATACTTACGCGATATGTAATAGCCGCGTGGCTGGCTGTCCCACACATAGATAGTCGCAGTCAGTGGGGTTGAGGCAGCAATGTACTGCGTCATGGAGTAGTCTTCCATATACCGGGTAAGGTATTGCTGCTCGGCAGCGGAGCTGGTAGCAATCGTGGCGGGCAGATAGTTGGCGACACTGAGAACGGTATCGAGGGCAAGGATGGTGAGGG
Organism: Chloroflexia bacterium; assembly: GCA_038230695.1. Classification (GTDB taxonomy): domain Bacteria; phylum Chloroflexota; class Chloroflexia; order QHBQ01; family QHBQ01; genus QHBQ01. The sequence continues at coordinate 14,914 of JBBRMT010000033.1, read as the reverse complement.
CCACGGCCATTGCACCACCCAACGCCATCACCAGCAGGCGGGCGCGGACGGCCAGTGAGATTAGCGCATAGGCGCTGAGGATAGCAGACAGCAGCAGGAAGGTGGTGAGATAACGGGCGCTGGTACGAGAGAAGAACAGCGCCCACAGCAGCCAGTAAGCCGCCGCCAGATACGCCACCCAGCGCAATGCGGGCCGCCACTTTGCTAGCAGCAGCAACGGCAGCAAGGGGAGTAGTAGCGGGCCGAGGTTTACTGCCTGCAACTGGCTGTCAATCGCCAGCGGCGGGCGGGTAATCGCGCTTATCATATAATCCCAGCCGCTAACCAGGCTGCTCAGACCGGGTGTCGGAGAGTAGGGCAGGAAGCCGGGGGCAGAAGTGGGAGAGGAATATGCGCCGCCGAATATGCTAGTGGCAACCGGCCAGACCGGGTTGCCCGCTGCCAGCCAATTACGCGCCAGCCAGGGGGCAATCATCAGCGCGATTGGCAAACCGTAGGCCAACAGCATCCGCACCCCACTGCCTATTGATACACGACGATAGATGATAAGCGCAATCAAGGCAACCCCTATAGCCAACCCGACGGCAAAACCGTTGTACTTAACTGCCACGGCCAGCCCGGCAAATACTCCCGACAGGACGAGTGCTGAGTGCTGTGTGCTGTGTACTGTGTGGCTTTGATGCTGCGCTCTTTGAGTAGATAGGCTGGTGTCTGTAGGGGCAAACCGTTGTTCGCCCTGCCCCCTCCCCGATTCCACGGGAGGGTTATCATTCTCCCTCCCCAATCTTAGGGAAGGGTTATCATTCTCCCTACCCGAAGATGGGGGAGGATTGGGGTGGGGGGTAGAGCGAAGCACAATCCAGGCAGCGTATCCCGCCAGCATTTCGTAGCTTGCCTGAGCAGGGTCGGTGTTGGCGGCGCGGAGGATGAAGCCGAGCAGGGGGGTGGTGAGGAATAGCGCAGCGGTGAGCAGCGGCAATGCCCGCCAGATGCCTTTGCCATCACCGAGGTAACGTTTGGCGAATAGCGCAGCGGCAGCAGGGCCGACCATCGCCATAGCGAAGGCGAACAATACCGCCAGCCGGTCGCTGCCGAACAGCAAACCGATAGTGTAGATCATCTCCATCACCTGGGGAAAGAGGCTGTAGCTGGAGTCGGGATAGAAGACGACGGCGTGTTGCTGCACGTAGCGGGCGGGCAGGGCGAGATGGTACATCATGTCGTCCTGGGTGGCGGGTGGGGCCAGCGCCTTGATTAGCGCGGCAGCCACGCTAACCAGAACGATGAGGGCAAGAAACAGGTTGGGCAAATAGCGCAGGCTAGCAACTGCATGGCGCAGAGTCGGGGCTGCTTCACGCATCGTCGCCAGCAGTGAGCCAAAGCCTAGCGCGGCGAATAGCAAGAGCAAAGCAAGGAATATAGGCGCGTACAGCAAGCCCAGCAGGCCCAGCGCAAAGGTTGCATAGGCCAGCCCACCATAGCCGAGCGCGAAGGCAAAGATAAGCCGTTCGCCCACGCTAAGACCCCCCACCCCAACCCCCCTCCGATATGGAGAATGGAGATTAAAACGCAGCAGGGTGAGCAGCCGCAACCCCACGCCAACCGCTACGCCACTGATCAGCAGCAGGCTAACCAGTTCGGCAATGTGGGCAAGGATGGGTGGCAGGCTGAACATCAGGCTCCCACCAGTGATGCACGGTGCGGAGCATTAGCCCAAACCGATAGGAGTTTTGAGTTTTGAGTTTTGAGTTTTGAGTTGTTCATTGAGAGCCAACAGCATTAGTTAAGATTTGCGCTACTAATACCGCTAAGATGAAGGTTATTGTATCTAACGAGCAGATTGGTGTAACGCTGCTGATTATAGCAGATCGGGTTGACAAGCTCGTGTCTATACGTTAGCATAACCGACGTGTTGATTATCTCTTTGCTGCTATACGCGCTGATTATCATGCTGCCGGGGGCGGCGGTCTACGGGCTGCTAGCCCGCTGGCTGCCCGCGCCGATTAGCGCCATGCCTTTGCTGACCAGCCTGGGGTTGGGATTGGCGTTGTGGCCGATGCTGCTGCTCTACACCACGCTGATCTATGTGCCAGCGGGCAGCATCTGGCTGTACGCGCTGTTGCTGGTGAGCGCGGCGCTTATCTATCGCCAGCGCGTCTACTTCAGCCTGCAACGCCCTGGCCTGGAAGTGGTGTTGCTGGCGATTGTGTTTCTGGCTTCACTGGCGGTGCGCCTTTACTTCATCCGCGACCTGCAAGCCCCACTCTACGGCGATTCGGTGCATCATACCATCGTCACCGAGCTAATCGTGGATCACGGCGGCGTACCCGGCGACTATCTGCCCTACATCCCCCTTATCAGCTACACCTACCACTTCGGCTTCCACACCCAGGCTGCGCTACTCATCTGGGCGCAGGGCATTGACGCGCCTACTTCGGTGCTATATGTCGGCCAGGCGCTCAACGCGCTCACCGTGCTGGCGGCATACTACCTCAGCGCGGGTCTGTTCTATGCGGCAAGATGGGCAAAGTGGGCGGGGCTGGTCAGCGCGATGGTGACTGGACTGGTCAGCACCATGCCGGAATATTACGCCAACTGGGGCCGCTATACCCAACTGGCGGGTCAGGCCATCCTGCCCTTTGCGATGGTGGCCCTTGTTGCCGCCGTAGCTCCCTCCCCTATATCAGGGGAGGGTTGGGGTGGGAGCCTGCGTCAACGTTGGCCGCTGATCATCGCCAACATCATCCTCATCGTCGGCCTGTTCCTCAGCCATTATCGCGTGCTGATCTTCTACGCTGCCTGGGTAGTCGCCGTGCTGCTGTGGCGGCTAGCAAACACAGTTCCGGGGGCTAAAGCCGCACCTGTGGAAGATTTGGGCGTGCCACCGCTTGCCGCATTGCAGCAGGGCCTCGACCCCACGCAGATCGTGCAAGGTGAGCGTAGTCTGCCGCGCTCAGGTGGCAGCATCGTCGCCAGCCTGGTTGTCATGACGATTATCGGGCTTGGTTCGCTGCTGGTGGCATTGCCCTGGCTGCTGAACCTCTATCACAACTACTTTGGCGGGTTGCTGAACCACTTGCAGAACGTCACCGAGGACTATCTGGCAACTTACAATACCGGCAGTATACTGGCCGAACTGGGCTGGCCCTTGCAGCTACTTGCCGCGCTGGGCATCGTGCTGGCATTGGCGTTGAGCGTGGCGACGTGGAAGCGGGCGGGGTTGCGAGGGCTGCACTTGAGTGCGCTGGCGGTGGCGTTGTGGGCGGGACTGCTGTACGTGGTGGCGAACCCACGCCAGTTCCACCTGCCAGGCGCGGGCGCGGTCAACAACTTCGCAGTGGGTATTATGCTATACATCCCCGCCGCGCTGCTGATCGGCTATGTGGCGGGCTGGCTGCTGAACCTGCTAGGCAACCTTGCTCCGCTGCGCGTAGCAGGCGGTCGCGCCAGGGCAGCACTGGCGCTGGTCTTTGTGGTTGCTTGCATCGCGCTGGCTTTTGCCCCACCGACTGACACGCAAGGACAGGGTCTATTCACCGCCAAGCAACCCGACAGCTACAGTGTGCTGGTCCATCATGCCGACCTGACCGCGATCCGCTGGTTGGGGCAGCACAGCGTGGCAAGCGACAAGGTGCTGATCGCGGCGGTGCCAGCGCGGGAGTTCGCGGGCAACGCGGTGGTGGGCATTGATGGTGGCACCTGGGTGGCGACCCTGGCGAAGCGACAGGTGAGCGCCCCCGCGCTGGTTGCCGGTGGTGAGCGGGCGCAAGACCCCAACCTGCAAACCGATGTCTACCGTCTGACTATTGCCGCGTGGCCGCTGACCAGCAAGCCGACCCAGTACAACTCAACCCAGCCCAACGGTCTGCCCACCTCCGCTACTTACGCCGCCTTGCAACAGGCGGGTATCACCATGCTCTACTCGGCGGCGAACAGCGCCTTCTGGCGGCTGGGCTACCTCAACAGCACGCCGCAGCACTTTACGCGGATATATGATGCTGATGGGGTACAGATATTCAGGATCAAATATTGAAGAAACTACCTAACCGTATACCCCCATCAGCCCGCCGTCTGCTCGGCTATCTGTTCGCTCTCATCGTCATCGCCTTCTTCGTCGCTGCGTTGGCGGGCGAGTGGCCCAAACTAGCGGCGTATGACTGGCGGCTGAACTGGGGCTATCTTGCGATATTCGCGGTTATCCTGTTCATTCGCCCCGCGTTGTCCCTGCTGGGCTGGCGCTGGCTGGTACTGAAGCTGGGCGGGCCTTTGTTGCCGTGGGCGCAGGCGGTACACGTCTACTTCTCCGCCAGCCTCAGCCGCTACCTCCCTGGATCGGTCTGGTATGCGGTGGGGCGGGTTGCGCTGGGTGAACGGGTGGGGGTGGGGCGGATGGTCGGTTCGCTCTCGGTGCTGCTGGAGACGGCCTTCGTCACCTTCACTGGCCTGCTGATCTCGCCGCTGGCGCTGGCCGCCACCCCTTTGCTGGATACGACAGGCAAGCTGCAACTGTTCGCCATCGCCTATGCCGTGTTCAGTCTCGCCGCGCTGGTGGTGATGTGGCGCAGCGATCTTTTCTTTGCCCGGCTGAACTGGGGGCTGAAGCTGGTCGAGCGGCAGCCGGTGACAGTGCAACTCGCCTTCCGCGACCTGCTGCTGCTTAACCTTCCCTACCTGGCTAGCTGGCTGCTCTACGCGCTGATGTCCTACCTGCTCACCGCCGCAGTTTACCCCCTGCCCTTTGCCGATGCACCCACCGTGGGGGCTAGCTTCGTGGCTGCCTGGGCGGTCGGCTTCCTCACCTTCATCGCGCCCAACGGCCTCGGCGTGCGCGAGGGTACGTTGGTCTTCCTCCTCGGTGGTCTGGTGCCAAACGCGATCGCCCTGATCATCGCGGCTCTATCTCGCATCGCCTCGATAATCGCCGAGCTGCCCTGGGTGGTCGCGGGAGTGCGGGGTGGGCAGGGAGTTGCAAGTTACAAGTCGGGAGTTGAAAGTATTACGAATGATGGAGAGTCAGAAACAGGTCGAGATTCCCCCCCCAAACCCCCGCTGGGGGCTTAGTTGGTGGCAGTTGGCAACTTTCTCCCCCAAACTTCCGCTGGGGGCTTAGTTTGCGGCAGTTGGCAAGTTTCTCCCCAAACTTCCGCTGGGGGCTTAGTTTGCGGCAGTTGGCAAGTTTCCTCCCCAAACTTCCGCTGGGGGCTTAATTCTTTACGACTTGCAGCTTCTCACTATTTTTCCAAATTGGACTTGCGGATCCGCAACTTTTTGCAAACTCGTTCGTTACACCTGCATTGAGCGCTGGGGCGGGCGCTTCTGTCGGCATTTGATAAAAACTAGCAAGGATGATGGGGTGGAAAATGAACAAGAGCAAGATTAACCGAACGCTGTGGTTGCTGATCGGGATGTTGGCATTGCTGTTGCTGCCGGGGCAATCCTCGGCGGCAACTGGGCCGGATCAGGCGGTCAGCAATCCAGCTACGGTTGCCCCCAGCGGGTCGCTGGGCGGGGCGTTCTTCTCAGCAGCGGTGCAGTACAACCTGCCGGTGGATTTGCTGCTGGCGATCGGCTACGATGAGAGCCACCTCACGCAGGCCAATTACGCTGACGGGCAGGATGTCGGCGACGGTGGCTACGGGGTGATGCACCTGATCGAGCGCAGTGACAACAATACTCTGGATCAGGCTGCGGCCTTGATCGGACAGTCGCCCGCCGCGCTTAAGAGCGACGCGACCCTGAACATCAAAGGCGCTGCCGCGTTGATGCGTTCGTTGATAGACAATCAGGGCATTAGCGTGGCGGCGGATGCGCCAATCGAGCAGTGGCAGGCCGCAGTGGCCGCCTACAGCGAGGCCATCCACCCCGGGGTGGAGACGTTGTATTTGCAGGAAATCTACAAGCTGCTGCACACTGGCTTCCGCTACACCACGTCCAATGGCGAAGTGCTGGCGGTGGCTGCCCGATCAATCAACTTCGCGGCGCTGCCCCAGGTTGCGACTGCTGCGCCCGCTAGCGAAGATTATCCGCCCGCCCACTGGGTGCCAGCCAATAGCGCCAATTACAGCGTCGCCAACCGCCCCAACGATTTGAGCATTGATCGCATCGTTATCCACGACACCGAGAGCAGCTATGCCAGCGCCATCTCCTGGTTCCAGAACCCCAACAGCCAGGTTAGCGCCCACTACGTCATCCGCTCCTCCGATGGTGACATGACCCAGATGGTGTACAATCACGACATCGCCTGGCACGCGGGCAACTGGACATACAATCAGCACGCCATCGGCATCGAACACGAGGGCCACGTCAACGATCCCTCCTACTACACCGAGGCGATGTATCAGAGTTCCGCCGCGCTGGTGCGTAACCTGACCGATCGCTACGGTATCCCCCGCGACCGCCTGCATATTATTAGTCACAAGGAAATCCCCAACCAGGCCCCGCCACCTCACACCGACCCCGGACCATACTGGAACTTCACTTACTATATGTCGCTGGTGCGCGGTGACAGCAGCGCCGACACGGTGGTGGATAACCTCGATACCGCCTTCCACCCCGTGCCGACCACGGTTGACCAGGCGCACAACTGGTTCACCGCAACGGGCAGCACCTACGGCAGCGATGCCTACTCCACCTACTCGGTGGCCGACCAGAGCCAGAGTACCAACTATGCGGTGTGGCGGCCCAGCATCGCCACGGCGGGCAGCTACGACATCTACGCCTACATCCCCTACGTCAGCAACGGCAACACCGACACCAGCAACGCGGTCTACACTGTGGGTTTCAGCGGTGGCAACAACCAGCAGGTTGCTATCAATCAGGATGCCTTCACCGACGGTCTGGCGGGGTGGGGGGAGCAGGACAGTCAGCAGGGGCAATGGGCGGCGATCGGTCGCTTCTACCTCGACGCGGGTACCACCAACTATGTCAAGCTCACCGATGTAACCGGCGAGACCGGCAAGAACGTCTGGTTCGACGCGATGCGCTTCATCCCGGTGAACGGTGGTCAGCCGACCGCCACCGCTACGCCAAGCAATACTCCCGCCGCGCAGGCGACCGACACGCCCACCGATACGCCGGTATCAGCCACTGCCACTCCCGTGCCGCCCACTGCCACTTCCGTGCCGCCCACTGCCACGTTTGCGCCACCAACCTTCACCCCTGGTGTATGTGGAATGAACTTCCCTGATCTGCCTGCCAACTACTGGGCATATGGCTACATCAATCAGCTATACTGTCAGGCCATAATGAGCGGCTACAACGATGGTCTGTTCCATCCTCACGCCACCATGAACCGCGCCCAGTTCTCTAAAATCGTGACCTTGAGCATGGGCTGGCCGCTAATCAACCCCTCCCACCAAACCTTTACCGACGTGCCGCCTAGCCACTGGGCCTATCAGTACATCGAGACGGTCGCATCGCATGGGGCGATTACTGGCTACTCCGACGGTAGCTTCCATCCAGGCTACAACGTGACGCGGGCGGAGATCGCCATCACCGTGGTGCGGGCGCACAACTGGCCGCGCATCACCCCCGCCAGCGGGCAGACCTTCAGCGACGTGCCACCTAGCTACTGGGCATATGTGCCTATCGAAACGGCAGTGTCCGCAGGCATCATCAGCGGTTACGGTGACGGCACCTTCCACCCCGATGCTTACAGCAGCCGCGACCAGCTTGCCCGTATCATCTACAAGAGCATGAATGTGGGGGTTACGCCCACGCCTTGAGCGGACAAACTTTAGGTAACCAGATAACAGTGGGCGCAGCTAGCTGCGCCCCTTTCTTATGGCTTGCTAATGACGAAGGTGTTTTAGGATGTATTTCACATTTTTACACAGTGTGTCTCTGTCCGTTGGGGCGCATGGCATACGCCCGTTTTAAGCGCGTCAACGCCCATTGCAAGCGCCTAAGTTGGCGTAGGGGCGCATGGTATACGCCCACTTGCCGCGCATCAATGCCCATCGCAGCTACCAAGCTTGCCCTATCCCTCCGTGTCGTCCGTCCTTTCCGTGTCTTCCGCGATTCGAACACGCATCCCCATCGGTGCGCTTCATCTGGGCGAGCGCCATTCGCTCCTATCCCAATGTTGCTTGTTCCAATGTGCATAGTGTTTGGGCAATCGGGCGTTTGCCATGCGCCCCTACATCAGCATTGGTGCTTGCGATGGGCATTGACGCGCTTCATGCGGGCGAGTGCAACTCGCCCCTACATAGGCTGCCTTATCGTCTGCCCAAATCCGCTTCATCCGCTTTCCAAATCCGCTGGCTGGTCGCGCCCTGCTGCTAGCTACTTGAGCAAGCAACCTTGCCCCTGCCCCTTCCGTGTCCTCCGTCCGTGTCGACCGTGATTCAACGGTATCTCACCTGGGTGTATGCGATGAGCTCCTACACCGCTTTACCCCAGCCGAAGCCGTGTGGTATAATTCACCCGCCTGATCAGAGCAAAGCGTCGCGCATCGGCGTTATCTTTGGCTTGCAGTAAACATAACAACGCAATTTTCTGTCAGAGGCAGCGTGGCCGCGTTTGTCTTGATTTATTTAGGGTTCTCCGTAGGGGCGGGTTGCACTCGCCCAAAGAACACTCGCCCAAAGGAAAGGAGCTTTACCAATGGCAACTACCCGCATCGGTATCAACGGCTTTGGCCGCATCGGTCGCCAGGTGTTCAAGGCGATCCGCGAACTGGTTGACGAAGAGGGCGGCAACGATCTCGAAGTGGTGGCCGTCAACGATCTTACCGATACTCGCACCCTCGCCCACCTGCTTACCTACGACTCGAACTACGGCCAGCAATTCGAGGCCGACGCTGTCACCGTACACGAGGGTGGCTTTATGGTACAGGGCAAGGAGGTCAAGACCCTGGCCGAGCGTGACCCGTCCAAGCTGCCCTGGGGCGATCTTGGCGTGGACATCGTGGTGGAAAGCACGGGTCTGTTCACCGACGCAGAGAAGGCCAGGATGCACCTGCAAGCGGGCGCGAAGCGGGTGATCATCAGCGCCCCGGCCAAAGGTGAGGACATTACTATCGTGATGGGGGTAAACGAAGATCAGTACAACCCCGCCGAGCATCGCATCATCTCCAACGCCAGTTGCACCACCAATGGCCTCGCGCCAGTGGCGAAGGTGCTGCTGGAGAACTTCGGCATCGTCAAGGGCTTCATGACTACCGTCCACAGCTACACCAACGACCAGGTTATCCTCGACTATCCGCACAAGGATCTGCGCCGCGCCCGCGCCGCCGCCCTCAACATCATCCCCACCACCACTGGCGCGGCCAAAGCCATCTATCTGGTGCTACCGCAGCTTAAGGGCAAGTTCGACGGCATTGCCCTACGCGTGCCAACCCCGACCGTCAGCATCATTGACCTGGTGGTGCAGACTGAGCGTGATACTTCGGTGGAGGAGGTTAACAACGCGCTACGCGAAGCAGCGGATAGCGAGGAGCTTACCGGCATCCTTGCCTATGAGACCCGCCCGCTTGTCTCCATGGACTTCAAGGGCGACCCCCACAGCAGCATCGTGGACAGCCTCAGCACTATGGTGCAAAGCGGCAATCTGGTCAAGGTGTTGGCCTGGTACGACAACGAGTGGGGCTACTCCTGCCGCGTCGCCGACCTGGCCGATTTCATCGCCCACTACGACGAGAGCGAAGAATAATCGAGCCTGCAAGTTACACGCCGCCCAGCGGCCCAGTCTGCTTTGGGCGGCGGGTGGCGCTAGCGGCCACCGGGTGACCGCTGGCAACCATAAGCGCGGCAACCGCTTCATCCACGTGTTCACCGCCGCTTTCCTCAAGCGTAGGGGGGACGGGCGGTGAAGAGGATGGCGGAGCATCTTCGCTGGGAGCAGCCAGGTCGTCGGGGCTAAAGGGCGCAAGGTCCGCGCTGATGGCTTGCTCTTCGGCAGGCTGCAGCGGCGGTAGGTCAGTTAGCATATCGGCAGTCCATGCCTGGGGCGTTGAAATAAACTCATCATCGTTGCCCTGCATCACCGCCTCAAGCTCCTCATGAGTAAACTCCGGCACCCCGGCGATATGGTCGAGGTCTTGAGGCTGGTCGGGCGGAGCGGCGGCAATCTTAACCTCGGTCCAGCCGCTGGGCGTGGCGCTGGCAAGGCTGAGGCGGGCTTGCGTCCCCCAGTTGGCCGCCTGGCCCAACGCGCCCATCTCCTCGATTACCCCCACCGTCTGCTTTATAGCGGCAATAAACTGCGCCTCGGTTAGCGGCATGGTAAGCGCCGCTGCTCGCATCACTGGCTGCGGCCCCAGCCCCAGGCCAATCGCGGGGACCGCCAGACTGTCCACCAGGGGATGGAGTGGCCCGCTAATGGGGGCGACAGGCGCGATGCACGCCTCCTGCCCGTATGCACGGCTGGTGGCCGCCGCAACCAGGCTGGCAAATGGATGGGTTGGGTCGGTAAGGGCGGGATTGTGGGCCACGCCCCGTGCCTTCACGCTAACATCAGGGAAGTTGCCGCTGTTCAGGTGCTTACGCAGTGAGGCAAGAATAGTCGCGGGCGACTGGTCGGGGACGAGCGCCACTTCCAGGGTGGCGCTGGCGGTAGCGGGCAATCCACCCCCGCCGTCGGCGTTCAGTTCAGTGATGCTGACTGATGGGGAGTAATAGTCGGTAACGCGCAACTGGTAGCCACGCAGCCCGATGAGGAAGGCATCTACCCCAATGGCCGCCAGGGTAGCATCGTCGGCGGTATTGGCAGCGGCGGGATCCTGCTTCACCTGCTGACGCAGCCAACGGTTCTGCTCCGGGCCTGGCGGGTTGAGTTCGTCGTAAAAGCTATCCAGCAGGATCTCTTCCGAGTCGTTCTTGATCGCATTCAGCGCCCAGATCAGCCGCCAGGCAGGGTTGGCGACACTGGTGGCGAACTGCGAGGGCAGATCCTGGTTCGCGCCGCTGACCAGCAATTCCGCCGCCAACCTGCCTTTCACTCCGCAATAAATTACCGGCTGCCCCGCGAAGTTGCTACCGCCGATCAAGCCCAGCCTACCCACATCCCAGATGCAGGCATCAGCGGCCAGACCTTCGGCATATCGAGCCACGAAATCGGCTAGCGCGGAGGACACTGGCGCATCGCTGGGGCTGTCGGAGACGGAACTGGAGTCCACCAGCATTTTGATCTGCACCGGCAACGCACCGCGCACCGCAATAATCGCGTCAATCGCGGCCAGGCGGGCAGCCAGGCTGGCCCGATCAGCGGCGGCCATCGAGCAGAGTGCGCCATCGGGCGCGGGTGGCGGCGGACTATCCAGGTCGCACTCGTGGTAAAGCAGCAGGGTGGGCAGAGGGCCGACCGCCGCCAGAGCGCGTTCATAACCCAGCGTTTCCAGGCGGGGGCCACCGTTGCTTTGCGTCGGCTGCTCCTCAGCCGATTTCAGCAACTGCGTGACCGGCGCAGGTGCGGGAAGCAGCGCGGCGTAGAGCAGCGGCAGGCCCGCGCCCGCCGGATACAGCGTCGCATTCATCCCCACCCGAATCGCCTCTTCTATAACTGGCGCGAGCAAGGCTAGCCCGCTGCTCGGCGAACTGGGATAGTAGCACAGCCGCCCCAGCATTGCCGCATAGCGGGCCGCGTTCTCCTCGATATAGCTAAAGATGTCCTGAGTCTGCGCGTCCACCTCGCTCATGCTCTCGCCCTTCTTCCTTACGCTGATGTTTGGTTATGTCATGTATAGTTTAGCGCAAGTCGCAGATTTTGGCAATAGGAGGCTTACAGTTCATCCTGCTTCACGCCTACTTGCCGTTGCGCTGTAGCGCCAGCAGGGAGGCAATTGCCACCCCCAGGCTGGCAAGGCCAACCAACACCGGCAGGCCGATCGGGTCGGCCAGGCTGTTCTCGCTGCTTTTGTAGATAGAGTAGGCGCTGGCAATAAAGGCCAGGCCGTTGAACACCACCGCCATCACTGCAGGCCAGCGGAACTCGCGCCAGTTACGCGACATTAGCTGGAAGATGCCCATCACCCCATAGCCGAGGGTGGCCGCCCCTGCGGCGCGGAAGATCGGCACATCAGTAACCCGATAGCCGAACAGTCGGCCAAAAGTGCCGCTGGCAATAAGCGGGGCCAGGCCGAAGATTAGCGCCAGCACAGTCGCAATGCCAGTTACAATCAACACCCATTGGGCCACATCGGGCGGCGCAGCAGGGGTGCGATGGCTATATAGCAGGTAGGCGCATATCGCCGCAGTGATCAGGGCGAGAACCAAAACCAGATAAATAATTGCAGCAGCACTGCCCGCCAGGACAGCTCGACCACAGACGTAGAGCAGGCCCAGCCCGAAGACGAGGCTAGCAATGACCACCAGCCGCACCGCCGCCCAGCTATTTGCCATCAGCCCGCCCGCCAGCGCCACGGCGTAGCCGAAGGTAGCCGCACCCAGCAAGCGATAAATGTAGCGGTCATTACCAGAGAAGCCTAGCAAGCTGGCAAAACCGCCAGTGAAGATAAAGGGGAGCAGGCCGAAGACCGCCGCGCTGATAAGCGGCACGAGCAACATTAGCCGCTCGGCGTTGGCAAGCTGGTCGGAAGGGGCAGGAAGACTGGACGCTTTATCCATATGGGTTTGTGATTCCTTTCTGCGAAAACTGTGGGCTGACAACGTTAGACTGCTAGCTATTCTACCACAAAGCAGGCTGGAAGGGGGAAGGCTGTCGGTTAACATCCTCGTCCTTCTCAGGCAAGGTGGGGGCAGTTGCCTCAGCGACGGGGCAAGAGCGGGCGGAAGCCCTGGCCCAGCACCTCCTGCGCCTGGCTGATGATCACGAAGGCGGCAGGGTCGGCCTCGTGGATGGTGTCGGTGAGGACGCTGACTTCGCTGGGCAGCACCACCACCAGCAGCACGGGCCGTTGCTGGCCGGTGTACGCGCCGGTCGCGGGCATGATAGTCACGCCATGGCCGGTGCGGGTCATTACCTCCTGGGCCACCACATCTGGCTGGCTGGTGATAATCATCGCCATGCGCGTGTAGTTCATCCCTTCCTGGATGAAGTCCACCATGCGGCTGGAGGCGAACGAGACGGTCAGCGCATACAACACCTTCTCCAGACCGAAATAGTAACCCGCCACCGCGAACACCGCTGCGTCGAGGATGATGAAAGAGTTGCCGATACTGAGCGGGGTAAAGCGGTGCAGCAGACGTGCGCCGATGTCGCTGCCACCAGTGGTGCCTTTGGCGCGGAAGACAATGCCGGTGCCAATCCCGTTGACGATCCCACCATAGAGGATATAAAGCAGCGGGTCGTTGACGGTGAGGGCGCGTTCGAGGTCGGGAAACTGGTGGATGAAAGGGCGGATCTGGTCAATTACGATTGAGAGCAGTACGATGGCATAGAGGGTACGCAATGCAAACGAGGCTCCGCCCAGCCAGCGCAGCCCGGCGAAGAAGAGTGGCACATTTACCGCAAAGATTACTGGGCCGATCGGCGTGCCGAGCAGGTTGTTAAGCAGGATGGCAACCCCACTCGCCCCGCCAGTAACTACCTGGTGGGGGGTGAGGAATAGCTCGATTGCCAGCGCGATCAACAACACGCCAGTGGTGATCAGCAGATAGTCGCGCAGTAGGGGCAGCGCGATGCGCCGAAAACTGCGCCGCGCCCGCCTGATCGGCCCGGTTTTGGCCCGCACCTGGTCTTCAATGGTGGACAAAGAAACGCTCTCTTTCGTGGGGATCAACTCTGTAACCCGCCACTTTATATCACGTTAGGCGCATTGCTGTCAAAGCATGGGGTAAAAACAGCAAAATTGGGTATCTCTTTAGCTACATAAGGCGCTAACCTATTGACTTGCCCGCAACACAGTGGTATACTGTAGCCAACAAGACATAACATTCACAGTTATGTCAAGATGAGGTGTGATTTGGAGGGTAAGCCGGAGGATAATCGCCAGCCTGCCAACCTTGAGCAGATCAAGGCGATGTTGCGCCAGTTGCCCGCTGCGGAACGCAAGGCGTTCATCGCCAGCGAGGCGGCAGAACTGCTCACGCCTCAGGAACTGGCCGAACTGAAGGCCCAGGGCCACTACCGCAACAACCTGCGGTTGCTGCACAACCTTTCGCGCAGTGACGATAACGCCAAAGCGGAGCCGACTTACCACGATCGCAGCCTGGCGAATGCGGCGCAACCACGCCGCGATACAGCACGGCTGCCGGAGTTGGTAGAGCCTATCGCCACGCTGCCAGTGGCTAACAGTCGGTTTGCCGCCGCTCCCACCCTGGCCGACCCTACCCCGCCACGGGTGCGCCCACCTCGCCGTGTTTCCCGCACTAACCCCTGGCTTGATCGCGGCCTGCTGACCGTGGAATGGGCCTGTGCGCTGGTCATCGTCTTTATTCTGGGACAGTGGGCTTATACCCAGTGGAACTCGGACGAGAGCAGCAACAGCGCGGTGGCGCAGAGCGAACCAGCCCTGGCCGCCCCTGCACAGCCCGCTGTGGTTGTAACCCGGATTGTGGCAACCGTTACCCCGCTTGCACGGAGCAGCGCAACGCCCACCACTGTGCCTGCCCACCCGATTGCGCCCACTGCCCTACCCGCAAGCGCCGTCACCCAACTCGCCCTGCCCACTGCTACCCTGCCCCCTCCTACCGATACGCCACTGCCAGCCACTCCTATTACCGATATGATTCCGGTGCGTCTCGTCATCCCCAGTATCAAGGTGGATAGTGTAGTTAAAGAGGTACAGTTGCAGATGGACACCTGGCAGGTTGCCAACTATGCGGTAGGCCACCACGAAATCAGCGCCTTGCCGGGGCAGCAGGGCAACGTGGTGATGGCGGGCCACCGCGATATATACGGCTCAGTCTTCCGCCGCCTCAACGAACTTAAGCCCAAAGATGTAGTCCTCGTTTACACCAATAACAAGGTTTACCGCTACATTGTGAGCAGTAGCCATATTGTCGCGCCCACTGAT
>JBBRMT010000032.1:0-26716 GCA_038230695.1 Chloroflexia bacterium | reverse complement strand
GTCTGCGCCCACACGTTGTCGCTGGTGACGACCAGGACGGCTGCGCCGCGTTGCGCCTCCTCGGCCAGCAGACGGGCGAACAGTTGCACCGTCTCGATGTCAGTGCGACGCTGCGGCTCCTCCAAGATACTAATGTCAGGGCAGTTGAGCAGAGCGAGGGCCAGGCTGAGACGGCGTTTGGCTGAGGGAGTCAGCTTGGGTGGCATTTGATTGGCAAGGTCGGTAAGGCCCAGGCGGTGCATCGTCCGACTCACCAGTTCACCACGTTCACGGCTGGATAGCCGCTGGTGGGTCTGGGCGCAGAAATCAAGTTGCTGCTGCACGCGCATCCGCTCGTAAAGCGCGTCGTCGTCGTAGACGATACCGAGGCGGGGTGGGTCGCCGCTACCAATCGCACAGCGCGTTACCCGCCCACCGCTGGCGTGCTGCTGTCCGCAGGCAATGGCAAACAGCGCGGCGCGGCCCTCATCGGGCGTGCCGACCACCGCCACGATCTCGCCGTCGCTTACGCGCAACTCAGGCACACTAAGCGCGACCCGCTGGCCGACCACTTTCTCCACGTTACAGAACTCAATCATCGCGGGCTGATTATAAGGTATGGGGATAGAGTGTT
This sequence comes from Chloroflexia bacterium, assembly GCA_038230695.1. Taxonomy (GTDB): domain Bacteria; phylum Chloroflexota; class Chloroflexia; order QHBQ01; family QHBQ01; genus QHBQ01. Next base: position 26,103 of record JBBRMT010000032.1, on the reverse strand, counting down.
GCAAGTTGCAAGTTGTTAGTTGAAGGGCGGATACAAGGTATATATTGCCAGCGTGCTTGACAAGTGCAGCACGCTAGTCTATAGTTGCGAGTATGAACACGATTAAGCCATTTACCTTCCTGGTAACCGGCGCAACTGGGCAGATCGGTAGCGAGGTGGTGCGCCGCATCGCTGGGCGGGGGCAAAGGGTGCGGGCGCTGGTACGTGCCAGCAGCGACTCGTCGCGCCACGCCGCGCTTGCCAGCCTGCCAGGGGTGGCGATAGTAGAGGGCGACTACCGCGATCCGGACAGCCTGAATCTGGCCTGTCGCGGGGTGGATTTCGTGATCGCCACGGTGACAGTTGGCTCGCCGCATGGTGATTACACCTACCAGAATGTGGACGTGCAGGGCAACGCCGCGCTGTTTGCCGCTGCAAGAGAAGCGGGAGTGCAGCATCTCTGCTTTATCTCCACTATCCGCGCAACCGACTTCACCAGCGTGCCAATGCTGGCGGCGAAGGCCAAAGCCGAGGTTGCGCTGGAGCATAGCGGGCTAGATTATACCATCCTGCGGGTTAGCGACATCAGCAAGCCGGACGCTTTGCTGGCCGAGGCTGCCGCTGCGCTGGCGGGCAGGCCATTGCGGGTGTGGGGCGATGGCAGCGCCCTGAGTGCGCCGATGTTTGGCTTTGATTTGGCGGAATTGTGCGTTCGCGCCCACGCCATCTCGTCGGTGCAACGCCGCTGCGTAGATGTGGGTGGCCCGGAGATCCTGTCGGGCATAGAGCGGGCCGAGGCGATCGCCCAGGCGGTGGGCATCGATGACGACCCGCTACTGGAATATCGCCCGCCACCCAGCGCCGAGCAGATTGCCGCCATCGCCGATCCCGCTCTACGTGGGCAGATGCTGTGGCAGGCGATCGCGGCAGTCAACGACTTCGCGGCGGAGATAGACGAGGTGCGCCTGATGTTCAGCGTGCGCCTGACCAGCATAGGCGAATACATCGAGCAGCACACCGCTGAGGTGCTAGGCATCTTGCAGCGCGAAAAGGAGGGGGCAGGCAATGGAGATGCAAGGGCCACGTAGTCATGACCTGGGCGTAGTGCTACTCATCCTCATCGGGGTGTTGTTGTGCTTCGGGGTGATAACCTGGGCATTGTGGGTGGTTGCGCCGTAAGTTTATTTCGCCAGTCAGGGCAATATCGTCCACTCCGGCGGCAATTCATAATTGTATAGCTGCTGAGTCGGCTTACCACCACGATGGATGCGGCCACGGTCGCGGCGCTCCACTTCAGCGTAGGTGTTCTGCACCTGAATGATGCGCTTCTGTATCAGGTTGAACAACACCAACCCGGCCTTCACTGGCGTAAGGCTGACCTCGCGGGTGTGATCGTCCAACACGCGAAAGGGCGGCAATTCGTGTTCGCGCTTATCAGCGTTGAACAGGTTTATCGCCGCGTCGAAGTTGCTATGGCGCGCTTCTGAGTTATATTCATCGAAGCGGGCCAGCCCGTTCAACACCTTATCGCCCAGGCGGTCATCGTAATCCACCGTCGCTGCCAGCAATTCAGGGGCAGTGGTCGGGCTGGGTTGGCGGCTACACGCGGCAACCAAAGCCTTCAGCCCGTTGCACGGCGCAACGAAGCTGACTGTGCCGCTGGCATCAATCACGGTAAATCGCATAACGTACATGGTTTCAAATTACCCCTCACCCTAACCCTCTCCCCCGGTGGGGCGAGGGGATCTTATTGGATCCTTTCCCTCTCCCCCGGCAGGGAGAGGGGATTTTATCGGGCAAGGCTCTCTAGTTCAGATTGGTTGAAGCCCACTACGCTACGACTGCCACGTTTGACTAGAGGGCGGCGAAGCAGAGTTGGCTCATCGGTCATCAATTGTAGCAGTTCATCTTCGCTCACCTCACGCTGGTCCAGGCCAAACTCCCGGTACTTGCCAGCGCGGGTGGAGAGGACATCGTGGGCCGATAGATTCAGGCTATGCAGCAGTTCGCGCAACTCTTCCACGCTGAAACGCTGTTTGAAGTAGTCGCGGCGGGTGTAGCTCACCCCCAGGTCATCGAGCGCAACCTGCGCCTTCTTGCAGGAAGTTCAGGTAGGGTGAACGTAGATTTCAATTGGGTCGGTCATGGCAAGTATGCTCTCCTCTTTGGTCTAAAGCAGCGAACAGCAGCAGCCATTTTGAGAGGATGAAGTTCCCATCCTTGCCTCCCCAAAGGGGAGGGATAAGCTAGTGGGCGGCTCTAATCTTCATGGCTATGCCAATCATGCCTGCAATTATAACGATTTTTCAAGCACGATTGCAAGAACCGCCCCTGCTGTGCTAAAATAGCTGGGCATGACATAACATATGCTGCAGGCGGAGGGGCGATGGCAATCAGGAAGAGCGGCGAGCGAATTGGCGATTACGAACTTATTAGCGAACTGGGCCGCGGCGGTATGTCCGACGTGTATCGCGTCTATAACCACCGCAAGGCCCGCAGCGAGGCGCTCAAGGTGCTGCGGGTGCAGGCGGCCACCACTGAGGATGCCAGCCGCTTCCAGCGTGAGATTGCAATTGGCTCGAAGTTGACCCACCCTAATATTGTTGCGGTCTACGATGCGGGGGTGATGAAGGAGGAGGGTGTCTACTATATCGCTATGGAGGCGATGGAAGGGACGCTGCGCGACTATCTCAAGGCCCAGAAGAATGGCTACCTTAAGCTGGAGGAGGCGGCGACGATTATGGCGGCGCTGGCCGCTGCCCTCGATTACGCCCACAGCCAGAAGGTTATCCACCGAGACATCAAGCCGGAGAATGTGCTGTATCAGACTGATGCCAACCGTGACCGGCGTTGGTGCCTGGCCGACTTTGGCATTGCTCGCGCCACCGACGATGCCCACTTCACCCGCGCTGGCGAGGCGGTTGGCACCGTTACCTACATGGCCCCAGAGCGGCTCGGTGGCGATGTGACCGCCCCTGGCCCCGCCTCCGACCAGTACGCCATGGGGGTGGTGCTGTACGAGATGCTTACTGGCGCACCGCCCTTTACTGGCGCACCGGAAGACATCATGCGGGCGCAACTGGAAACCCGCCCCGACCCGCCCACCAAGCGCAACCCTCATCTACCCCGTGAGGCCGACGACATCGTGCTGCGGATGCTGATGAAGCGGCCTCGCGATCGCTACCCCTCAGCCAGCGCCGCTGCCGCTGATTTGCAGGCTGCCGCTGGGATGCTGCCCGACGACGCGCTCCGTAAGATGTACGCCCGCGCCACCGCCCTTGCCAGTGACCCCGATCCAGCCACGCCTGCCATCGCCCGCGTGCTGATGGAAACGGTGTTCGAGGCTGCGCCCAACTTCCGTGACCGCCAGAAGGTGATGCAGCGCATCGAGGAGCGCGAACGCAATGCGCCCGTCTTGTCCCACGACGCGCCGACGAAGAAGACTACACCACCCAAAGCCGCGCCGCTGGTTGGCGATAGCACGAACTGGCCCGGCCATCTCTTTCCCACCCGCAAGGCCGAGCTTGGCCGCGAGATCACCCTGGCGGCGGGTATCAGCGCGGATGGCACCCTGTTCGGCACGCGGGTGCGGGTATCGCGGGGCGCAACCTTGCGCGGCCACGTCTACAGTACTGGCGACATTATTCTGGAGGACGGCGCGACTGTGACCGGCACGGCGATTGCGCGGGGCAAGCTGGAGATTGGCCCTAATTGTCGCGCCCGCAGCGTGTTCGCGGGTAGCATCAGCGTAGGCCAGAACAGCCAGGTGCGCCGTTGGACGGTCAGCGAGGGGGAGATGGCGATTGCCGCCGCCGCGCAGGTGGGCGGAGCACACGCGCTCGGCCCTATCAGCGTCGAACGCGGCGGCCAGGTAATGTCACCCAGCGTGGTCAGCGCCCACGATAACATCACCATCGCGCCGGAAGTAAAGGTGGGTGAGTTGCCGGTTAGCGACGACAACAGCTTTGGCTTGGATCGGGGTGGTAGACTACGGGCGCGGCTGGCAACCAGCACGCCTACGGATGGGCTACGCAGCGGCACGATCGTCACCAGCCTGCTCGACCATCGCTTGCTGCAAGCAATCACCGCCGCCAAAGCGATGCTCGGCGCAGATGCTGGCCCTACCGCGCATACAATGCTCGACGAACCTCGTGCCATCACCGGCCCGCTGCCCGCTGAGGATGCTGTTTCCCCGCCAGCGGAAACAGCGAGTGAACCTGATACACAGCGAGGAGAACAATCTGGGGGTCTGGGGGTTCAGCCCCCAGGTGGTGAGGGGTGATACATGGTGCATTATCATTATCACTCTCAGTGCGCCACTGGAGTGGGATAAAACTGATAATGATAGCAAACTAAATCGCAATTAAAACGGATGGGCGGGCAGCAGCCCGCCCCTACGAAGCAGGCTAAAACGGCTGGGTGGGCAGCAGCCCGCCCCTACTTCTACATTCTATCTTCTACAATTATGATTGAAACCGAGAAGACAACCGCAGCAAGCGCAGCAACCGAGGGCCAGACCCAGCGCATCGCGTTCAGCGAGCTGGATCCACACCTGCCACCGCCTTATCTTGCCAGCGAGGGGGGTGAGGCAGCCAGCCCGCCAATGGTGGTAGCGTATCTTTATGCCCTGCTCTGGCAGCGCTTCTTCCGCCTGCTGAAGTGGTGGATTTTCGCCGTGCCGATTGTGGTTATCGTTTCGGTCATTCTGCTGCTTTTTCTCAACGCCAATGCGAACCTGCAGGGCAACAACGCTACCAACGCCACCATCGTCACAGTCGTGCTGTTCGCGGTGATCATCGGCGGGCTGCTAGCGGTCGTGCTGCTCAAGCCCAGCATCCAGAACGTGGCGAAGGGCGACTGGCTACTTACTGCCCAGCCGTTCGGGGCGGGCAGTGACGACTATCTGCTGCTCGACACCCTCAAGCAGCAGGCCGATGACCCTAACGATGTCTTTCACCTGCCTCGCGCCGACCAAACCGCGCTGCTAAGTCGCACCAACGCGACATTGGCGGTGGCTCCGCCGCAGCAGGCGCAGGGCGACTCCACTCTGCCGCTATCCGCGCAAGCCGAATTGATCGAGAACTTGACCGAGATTGCCCGCCTCACCGCCGCGCAGGAATACACCGACTATCCCGCCTATGCGCTATCAAGCGACAGCGAGGCGTTTGCTATTGCGGGCGAGTTGCTCAAGCCGAGTGAAGACAAGGCCGCCCTGCCGGAACCTCAATATGGCTACACGGTGCAGGAGTTGCCGCCCCCCGATGAGAATGAGCAAGGGCTGGACGATGAGGAGGCATTGCGCCGTCGCATCATCACCATTACCAGTCGCCTCGATGCTGAGGAGCGAACCAAAGCGCCAACTGAAATCAGCCCTGCGCCGCCCCCACCAGTTGCGCCGTTCGACCCCACCACCGTACTCCCTGGCGCGATGAATCTGGAACAAGCGCACAGCTACATCGGCGACCTGACCGAGTTTGCGGCGTTGGCCGAACCGCTGCTGAATATCTGGCAACATCAGCGCGAAGGGCTGGGCGCAATGCGGGCTTGGAGCAGCAACTGGCGCGAAGTGGCAACCTTCTGGCGCAAACAAACCGACGCGCACCACACCGAGATGGCCGACCTGCTCACTGCCGCTAACACGATGTTCAGTCGCGCTGCCGATGCGCTGGCCTATGAGATCAAACCGCTGCTGGAGCAGGTGGAGAGCGATCGCGCTTTGATGGAAGGTCGCACCCGTCAGCTTGCTAACGTGCGTACTGAGCAGGCTCGAACTGAGTATGGCCGCCGCATCAGCGCCGAAGAGCAGTTGCAGGCCGAACTTAGTGGCCGCGAGGTAGGCCAGCGCGAACAGATTGGCCGTCTGGAACAGCGCGAACGCAGCGAGGAAGCTACCCTCAACCGCCTGCGCGACGAGCAGGGCCAGGCTGAGGTGCAGATTGAAGCCCGCATCAACCAGGCGCAGAACCGCATCAAGAACGCAACCAAGACCCCTTATCCGGTGGATGTGGGCCGCAGCAACCCGCGTGAGCAGTTGCCCGCCGACCCGGTAGAGGCGTTGCCCCGCGCCAACCGCAAGGTGGGGCGCATCGTCTCGCTGTTCAACGAAGTGAGTGGCCCGTTTGCCCAGCTAAACGACCGCTACGAAAACATCCGCCAGCAGTCCGCCGCGCTGACCCAAACCAGCAACCCCTATGATGAGCGGCTGCAAGTGTTGACCATGCTGCTGCCTGCGCTGCGTAACCTGCGTGGTGAGATGAGCAGCGAACACGATGTGATTGTGGGCCTCAGCCGCGATGTGGCGGCGGTCAATCAGGAACTGACCGCCTACATCAGCGGCCTGCCCCGTACTGTCGAAGTGGAGGAGGAGACCGCTAGCGCACGCCAGCGGCTCTTGCAGTTGCAGAACCAGGTCAAGACCTTGCAGCAGCAGATTGACGGCACTCGGGCGGGTTATGTATACAATCAGCTTGACACCAATGTTCGCCAGTATGAGGAGCTTGCCCGTGGCCTGCCGCCGCAGGTGCAACTATTGGCCGAGACGGTTGCCGACATCGAGGAGGCCACCGCCGCGCTGTTCAAGACCCGCGAGGAACGCCAGCGGGCGTTGGATGCGCTGACTGCCACCCACCAGCAGACCGAAGATAGCCAGCGCAAGGCGCAACAGCTAACCCTCAGCCGCGACCGCGAGGTGACCGAACATGAGGCCCAGCTTGATACCCGCGTGCGTACCATCGCCGCCGATGCCGCCCATCAGCAGGAGGAGATCCGTCGCCACCTGACCGAGCTAGAGCAATCTCATAGCGAGTGGCAGCAACGCCATGCAGCAATCGCCGCCGGTAGCTTCACCCGCTACGTCAACTTCGATGCCGAGAGCATGGAACTGAAGGCCGAGACGGTGGAAAGCCTGCTGGATTACATTGAGACCAACCTGCGCCGCGCTAGCGAACTGGTGGAGGCCACCCAGCGGCTGCTGGATCGCTGCCTGCTAAAGCATGATGCTGCTAGCACGTCTGGCGCGGTCATTGCCCCCTTGCTGACTGGCGGCATAGTAAACTTCCTTATCCCTGTCTGGGTGGTGGAGTATCGCCCCTGGCTGTTTGGCAAGCGCACTTTCTACGCGCTCACCCCGGTTACGGTGCGCTTCCAGCTAAAGCCGACCTGGGGCGTGGTAGGCGCGGAGATGAACCCGCGTAGCAGCGGGGCGCAAACCCTGTTCGCCAACCGCGCTCACCTCAGTGACAACTACCCCCTGATGCGCTTCATTGCCCGTAACTCGGTGCTAGCCACCCGCGACAGCCGCGACAACCTGCGCGGCAGGATTGACCATCTTGCCAGTGTCGGCTTCATCAACTTCGCCCTTGCTGCCGTCCTCAAGTTCACCATCGGCTGGCGCAACCTGTTCGACTTCGCCCCTCGCCGCAACAAGGACGATACCACCGCGCCACCCGCAACACCGCCCGCCGACACGCCAGCCACCGATGAACCATCCGCCTAGAAAAACCCCTCCCCATACCGGCAGAGAGGTTAGGTGCAGGAAAAGGGATTTAGTATTACAGCCTCACCTGGGAAAACCAGCCAACGGATTAGGTTCAGCGGAGAAGCGGAGAAAACGGATTAACCGTGCCGCTCACGCTCATCCCCATCAAACTGAGGCTGTAATATTAGAGCTTATCCGAAATACCATGCTGTGTTCGTAGGGGCGAGCCGTTGTTCGCCCTTTTCGGATAAGCTCTTAGTGACTGAGCAGTAGCAGCGCCTCTTTAACATAGTATGGGGTCTGTTCAGCCGTAACCTCAATCTCGGGCCGTGAAGATATACCGACGTTCATGCGACAACCTCTACGTAGACGGCGCGTTCGCCGTGTGGCTCCGCAACTAGCAGCAGAGAGTTTTGCCTGCTTACCAGCATCGCCAGCGCATCCTTGATATAGTTACCGCAATCATAGCCATATATTCCAACGGCCATGATTTGGCATTAACCTACGCCCGCGAACTCGAAAGTAAGCTGGGCGGGCAGTTGCACTACGAGCAACTGTGACACGCGAATAGCGTGCCTTGCGAGGAGCAAGGACTTAATCGCATCACGGTCAGCGCAAGCGGAGAGTTCCTTATCTTACTGCAATACCCATTCGCATTGGTGCGCTATAGATGGATTGGGGCATGGCGAACAGCAGGCTACCTCTACAGAATAGTAGCATCTTTGCGGCGAATTAGTATAATGAGTGGGGCGGCGGAGTTGCGCTGGGGTGTGGTGATGGGGTTAGAGCTCTTGCAACCATGACTTCGCTTCATCCACGCGCTCGGCAGGGCCGTGAAATATCACTCTCCCAGTATTCCCCCCTGGGCAGCCTGCGAAAACATCGTGCGGCTGGTTCATAGGGTCGGGCGTTTCGGTTACGGTTACGCCATGCCTGGTCATCAACTGAAACAGCGGCTCCTTTATTTCCTCATGAGCGATGCTGAGATCCTCCCAACCCGGATGCTGGGTACAACTAGTCTTATCACGGTGTGTCTGCATGATACCGATACCTGCCATTTTACCTGCCCCTCTCTTGATTGCGCCAGATGGTTTTTACTATTGGCCCGATTGCGACATTTTGTAGATGAGAATAGTATAACATACCTCAGCCGTTTATGCCATCCGCATCACTCATTCAGCCATTCCAACAGCAGGCGGTTGAACTCGGCGGGGCTATCGAGCATGGGGAAGTGGCGCGATTTGGGGAAAGAGATTGCGCGGGCGAACTGGGGACCAGCGCCGTTTTGGAAGTATTTTAGCTGGTTGGGGTTGACTACCTCATCATCCTCGCCGTGCATCGCCAGCACTGGCACGTGTACATTACGCAATTCGCCGCTCAGGTCGGTGTGGATCAGGCTATCCATGCTCTGCTGGCTGGCAACCGGTGTGACCTTCATCATATCTTCGAGGATCTCGCGGTACCAAACCTGCCAGTTAGTGGCAATCCAGCGTTGCAGCAATGGCTTGTTCACCGAGGATATTACCCCCGGCTTCCAGAACAGCTTGCTGAGAGTGTTGTTGGCCGCCATGCGAAACAGGCTTGTCACCGACTTGCCCACAATCGGCGAACCTACGATCGCCAGGCGGTTGACCCGATGGGGATACTCCAGGGCCAGACGCAAAGCGATGGTGCCACCCATAGAGTGACCGACCACCGGCGCATCGAGCAGGCCCATGCGGTCCATAAACATATCTACAAGCGCCAGGTAATCGGTAAGGGTGCAGTTCATGTGGTTCTTGTCGCTGTCGCCAAAGCCCCAGAAATCGAGCGCATAGCAGCGATAGCCCCGCGAGATGGCTTCCATCGTCCCCATCCAATAGCGCCACGAACCCATCCAGCCATGCAGGAAGATGACCGGCTTGCCGCGGCCAATTACCTCGTAATGCACCAGCCCATTGTCTATAACGATTGCGCTCAAATTCTCACCCTTGCCTGGAATGTAGAAGGTAGAAGGTAGAAGGTAGAATAGCTGATTGTACTTGCTTGTAATTCACCATTCAACATTCATAACTCAACATTTACTTCTTGCCATGTTCCGCGATAACCTTACGCATCTGGGCGATTAGCTCGTCCGGCACATAAGGCTTTAGGATATAGGCTACTGCACCCGCCGCCTTGCCGCTGTCAATCTCAGCATCCTGTCCCAGCGCGGAGAGGAAAACGATGGGGATATTCGCCAGCTTGGGGTTGGCTTTGATCGCCTTGCAAGCGGTCAAACCATCCATGCGCGGCATCCGCACGTCAAGCAGGATGGCATCGGGGTATTCGCGTTCGGCCAGGCGCACCGCCTCAAGCCCATCCGCCGCTTCAACCACCTCGAAACCACCGTAGCGGAGGCTGAAGCAGGTCAGCATCCTGATATCCGGCTCGTCTTCAGCAACCAGAACTTTAGTCATCAAGCTCGTCCTTGTCCTCGCCAGGTAGCGCCTTCTTGATTTCGTTGACGATTTCGCTAATCGAGAACGGCTTGGTGAGTAGCTCATGCGCTCCCAGGCCGATAACCCGCACCCTTGCCTCATCCATGCGCGACTCGCTGGCGGTGAGGATTATAACCGGGATGGTGCGAGTAGCGGGTGTGTGCTTGAGGGTGGTCAACACATCCGCGCCACTCATCCCTGGCATCTTCATGTCGAGCAGGATAATGTCGGGATGGTACTCGCCGACAAGACTGAGACCCTCCTCGCCGCTGAAGGCGGCATAGACGCTAAATCCTTCTTCGCGCAACGCTGCTTCCAGACCGCTGACAATATCGTGTTCATCATCAATGATAAGGATACGGGCGGGGCCATCATGGCGGGCGGTGTGGGTTGCCAGGGCTTGCTCAACGCTGCTAATTAGCGTGGCATGGCTGGCGGGTTTGGTCAGGTAGCCCACTGCGCCGAGGGCGAAGCCCTGTTCGCTTTCCGCGATTAGCGACACGATCAGGATTGGCACACCAGCAGAGTTGGGGTCGTCACTGAGCGCCTTCATCGTCTCGAAGCCGTCCATCTCCGGCATCACAATGTCCATAGTAATGAGGTCGAGCCGCTGCTGGCTGGCAAGTTCAACCGCCTTGCGCCCACTATAAGCAACCAGGGTTTCGTAGCCTTCACGCTCAAGCGCGGCGGCCAGGCCATTCGCTACCTGCGGGTCATCGTCTACCACCATGATGCGTGCTTTGCCCCGTTGTCCATCGTCGCCGACCTGCATCGCGGTGTCCGCCTGCTCTTTGTAGGCAGGCATAGTGAAGCTGAAGGTGGTGCCTTCGCCCAGCTTGCTTTTTAGCCACAACCTGCCGCCCTGTAGCTCCACCAGGCTCTTGGCGATAACCAGACCCAGGCCGGTGCCTTCCTGCATCTTCGCCTCGGCGTTGTCGCTGCGATAGAAAGGCTGGAACAGCTTCTCCTGATCTTTCTCCGCGATACCGATACCGCTGTCCGTTACATCCACCTGCACGGCTTCGCCATCTTCGGCGCAGGCGACTTTGACCTCGATGCGGCCATCGCTCGGCGTGTACTTGATCGAATTGCTGATCAGGTTGGTTAGCACCTGGATGGTGCGGTCACGGTCAATCAACACCTCTGGCAATTCGCCGTCCACGTTGAAGATTAGCTGCTGATTCTTAGCTTCGGCCAGGCTGCGTAGGGTCTGCACTACGCTATCAACCAGTTCACTGGCATCGTAGTAGTTGGGCTGCATCGAAATCGCCATCCGTCCGGTTTCGATGCGGGAGACGGTGAGCAGGTCGCTGACCAGGGTGTTCATCCGATCAGTATTACGCTTGACCGCTTGCAAGAAGCTGCCCTGCATCGGGCTAATCGCCCCCACTGCGCCTGCCAGCAGCAAGTCGGTATGACCCTTGATCACGGTCATGGGGGTACGTAGTTCGTGCGACACAGTGGATACAAAGTCGGACTTCTCGCGTTCGATTTCCACCTCACGGGTTATGTCGCGCAGTACGGCCACCAGGCCGAGCGTCTCGTGCTTGCTGGTGGAAACGGGCGACAGGTTGACGCTGATAACGCGGCTGTTCATACTAAAGCGGCGGCGGCTGAGACTGAGTGCGCCGCGGGTACCTTCGCCAGCCGCGTTTATCACGCTCTGCACCAGGTCGAGCAGCTCCGGCCCCAGTTCGAGGTTACGCAGGCCGTAGGGGACATGGCGGTTCATCAGCATCTCGCCCGCCACGCCGAGGATAATTTCAGCAGCGGGGTTGACCAGGGTGATGCGGTTTTCACCGTCGAATACCAGCACGCCATCGGCAATACTTTCAAGGATGGCGCGGCTGCGGCTGGCCTCCTGCTCCTGCACAATCAGGCTGCTGGCTAGCGCCTCGGCCTGCTCACTGATATAGCTGTACAATTCAGCGTTGTGGGTAAACACCGCCATCTCGTTCGCCACAGTGCTGACCAGGCGCAGGTGGCTCTCGTTGAAGTAATTGCGTTGGGGGCTGATCAGGCTGAGAACGCCGAATACGTCGCTACCGCTCATCAAAGGCACACTGATAAGGCTGCCCACCTCCTGCCCCAGTTCACTATCTTTAACCCAGCGGGCATCATCGCTAGTGTCGGTAATCAGCAGCGGGGTGCGGTTGGCAACCGCCCAACCCACCGCGCCCTCTCCCGGCTTCCATGGCATTCGCGAGCCAATGCGGTTACTGCGGCCATGCCCCAGCGAGGCGCGGTAGACGAGGCCATTGGTGATCGGGTCTATCGTCATGATCGAGCCGCTCTCTACGCCGATGGCGTTTGCCACCAGTTGCAAGCCGCGATTGAGGATGTCTTCCAAATCGAGGCTGGTGGTTAGCTGGTGGGTAATGTCATACAGTTGGCTGATGCGCTCTTTTTCGGTGCGTAGCTCCTGGTTGGCGCGGCCCAACGCCTCGGTGCGTTCCGCCACGGTGCGGTTCAGGGTGGCGTTGAACTCGCGGATTTCGTCGAACAGCTTGGCGTTCTTGATCGCCACCGCCGCCTGATTGGCCAGGGTGGCGAGGAATTGCAGATCGTCCTGGCGATAGGCATTGGGCTTGCGACTCTGCATCGAAATCAGGCCGATGACTTCACCGCCGAGGAATAGCGGAACACCCATCCACGAGCGTTCACCCGTTGTCTTGCCGTCGGGCGTGGACCGATAGCCCTCATACTCGCGGGCCATCATCTCTAGATCGTCAATCAATAGGGCGCGGCGGTTGGCGATCACGTAGCTGGTCAACCCTTCGCCCAGCGGTGATGCGGCCATGTCAATACGTTGCTCGTCCTCTACTGCAAACGGGAAGGTTATTATCCCCTGTTCGCGCTGATAAAGGCCGATATAGAAACTGGATAGGTCGTCGAAGAAGCGGGTGGTATGCTCGAAGATCTTCTGGAACACCGTCTCCTCGTCCAGCACTGCACCGAGGATGCGGCCAATCTCGTTCAGGGTATCGAGCTGCAGCACACGGTTCTGGGTTTCCTCGAACAGCGTAGCCTTCTCAATTGCCACTGCCGCCTGGCTAGCGATGGTACTGAGCAGCGATTGGTCGTCCATATCGTAAGCGCCCTCAGTCTCATAGCTCTGCACCACGATTACGCCCAGCACCTGATCGCCGGAGACCATTGGCACGCCCAGCCAGCTACGCGAGGGCTCACCAACGTGTTCCCAGCCGCGTTCGGCGGCATAGCGCCCGCTATCGTAGTTGATCAGCAGCGGCTGGCGGCTATCTACAATCTGGCTGATAAAGCCGGGGCCGAGCTTGCGTGCCGGTCGAGTTACCGATCGGCCATGTTCGCGCATGAAGCGGTACTGGATCTCCTGCCGCCGTTCATCGTAGATGGTGATTAGGAAGTTGCGCGTACTCATTACCTGGGTTACCTGGTTATAGATCAATTGCAGTAGTTCGTCGAGTTGCAGCGACGAGCTGATCTCCTTAGCCATCTGGTTGATGGTTGCCAGTTCTGCAATCTTACGTTCGCGCTCCTCAAACAGCTTGGCATTCTGGATAGCAATGGCGGCCTGGTTAGCAACACTGAGTAGCGGGCGAAGGGTGTCCTGATCGTACTTATCTGGTTCGTATGATTGCACCGATATAACCCCGATTACCTGCCGCCCCACCATCATCGGTGCGCCCGACCATGAGCGCACATGGCGTTCGCTGCCAAAGCGGATCGGCATCGCCCCCGGCGGCATACTGTTGGGGTCGAGCGAGTCTGGCACAATCAACGGCTTCTGGCTCTCGATCACCAACGAACTCAAGCCTATGCCGAGGGGTTGCTGTGGGGTATCAGTCATACGTTCGCCGCCCTCTACCGCGAAGGGCCACGAAATGAGGTTATGTTCATCATCATACAACGCCAGCATGAATACATCGAGGTCCACAAACTTTTTAATGTGTTCGTAGACGCTGACTGCTACTGCATCCACGTGCATACTGGCCGTAACCGAACGGGTTAGTTCGTTCAGCGAGTTCAGTTCGTTGATACGCTGTTTGTACTGCTCGAACAGGTTGGCGTTTTCGATTGCCACACTGGCCTGGCTAGCCACCGTGCTGAGGAACTGCAGTTCGTTGTCGCTGTAGGCATTGACGGCGTAACTTTGCACCGAAATCACGCCCAGCACACGTCCGCCGATCATCATCGGCACTGCCAACGATGAGCGGGTAGGAAGCTCCTTGCCCAGCGTCAGCGGCGCTTTGCCTTCGGGCAGTAGCGCGGGATCGCGCATATCAGCAATCATCAGCGGCTTACGTTGCTGGATAACATAGCTGCTCAACGAGTCGCCAAGCGCCACTGGCTGGTCATAGTTGGTGAACTCACCATCATCCACGCTTATCGGACAGGTGGCGGTATTGTGGCGCTCATCGTAGAGCATCATGAAGTAGGAGTCGAGCGGGAAGGATTCCTTGATGTTATCATAGATGGTGCGACCGATGGCGGTGGCATCGAGTTGGGCAGTAAGTTCGCGGCCCAGTTCGCTGAGGGCAGCTAGTTCGCTGATGCGCTGGGTGTTACGCTGGAAGAGGCGAGCATTTTCGATTGCCACGCTGGCCTGGTTTGCCACCGTACTTAGGAAGCGTAGCTCATTCTCGGTATAAGCGTAGGTTTTGATGCTCTGCGCCGACAGCACGCCGATAATTCGCTCTCCTACCTCCAGCGGTACGCCCATCCAGGAGTGGCAATCAATTGGCTGCCCATAGTGAATGGCTTCCTTACCTGCGGGCAAGTCGGCGGGGTTATGCATATCGCCGACCATCAGCGACTGACGTTCGCTTATCACATAGCTGCTAAGAGTGTTACCCAGCGGCATCGGCTTGTCGTCCTGCCCAACTTTGCCCTCATCCACGAAGATGGGACAGAAGCCAGTGTTATTTTCGTCGTCATAGAGCATCAGGAAGTAGGAGTCGAGCGGCATCGAGTTCTTGATGCGGTCATAGATGGTGCGACCTATTTGGGCCACATCGCGCTGGGCGGTAAGTTCGCGGCCCAGTTCACTAATGGTTGCCAGTTCGCCGATGCGCTGGGTGTTGCGCTGGAACAGTTGTGCGTTCTGCAAAGCGACCACCGCCTGCCCTGCCAGTGTGCCGAGCAAGGGGATTTGTTCCTCGCTAAATGCTGCTGGCTTGTAGCTTTGGATATTTAGCACCCCAATAACTTCATCGCCACGCAGTAGCGGCACACCCAACCATGAGCGGGTAAGCAACTCATTATGGCTACCCACCAGGCTGGTTCGCCGATCAAACTGGGCTTCGTTAGGGTCATCCAGGTCTTTAATCAGCACCGGGCTACGTTGAGCAATTACCCGCGAGCTAAGTCCTTTACCGTAGGCGATGGGAGGCACATCTTCACGCCCGCCCTCATTAACCCGCTCACGGTAGAAGATCACATCTATAATCTGCTTCTCAGCATCAAAGAATCCCAGCATCAGCGAGTCGTTGGCAAACAACTGCTGACTGCGCTGGTAGAGCAGTTCGCAAATCTGGTTAATGTCGAGGTTGGCGGTTATGTCGCGGGCGGCTTCGTTGATCAGGGCCAGTTCGCCGATACGCTGCTGGTTATGGGCGAACGACTGCGCGTTCTGCAAGGCGATGGCAAGCTGATTGGCGACGGTGGTCAGCAACTGCAGGTGGTCGTTGGTATAAACGTTGCGCCCATCGTATTGCACTGAGACGAGGCCAACCGCCCGATCGCCAGCCAGCAGCGGTGCGCCCATCCAACCGTGGATCAGCCCTTCGCCTTCGATAATGGTCAGTTCATCGGCCCCTTCCGGCGCTTCACGAGGGTCTAGCACATCGCTAATTAGCAGCGGCTCGTGGTGATCAATCACCCATGCGCCGGGGCCGTTACCCAGTTCCGCGCTAATGTCGAATACCTCCTGCCCTTCGTTGTACAGGTATGGGATATGCAGTTCATTTTTGGAGCCTGGCTCGTAGAAACCCAGCAGGAAAACGTCGAGGGGGATAAGCTGCTGCAGGCGGGTTTGGGCGATGCGGCTAATCTCCTCGATATTGTGGCTGGCGGTAAGCTCACGGCCCAGTTCGGTCAGGGCGGCCAGTTCGTTGATGCGGCGCTGGTTGCGCTCGAACAGGTCGGCGTTGGATAGGGCGGTGGCGAACTGATTGGCAAACAGGGTGAACAGGGTTGCCTGCTCATTGCTGAAAGCCCGCGGCTTGACATCCTGTACCACCAACGCGCCCAGTACCTGGTCGCCCGCCAATAGCGGCACCCCCAGCCACGACAGGTTGCCCGCTTCGGCCCCACCCTCAATCAGAGTGGGTGTGGCGTGTAGCGGCCATTGGTCGGGGTCGGCCAGGTTGCCGATCAACAACGGACGGCGGGTATTGATCACCACCCCGGTCAGACTGCCGGTCAGCGGCGTTTCGCCGCTCAAGGTAGTATCGCTATCGCTGCTGCGGTGGAAAACCACATCCAGATTATTATCCGAACCCTGTAGCGCGATGGTGAAAGAACGCGCTCCCAACAGCTTGATCGCGCTGCTGTACGCTTGCTCGTAGAGGCCATGCCCCTCGCGGAGAGCCGACATACTGCTGCCCACCTCGTTGAGCATCGCCAATTCGCCAACGCGCTCCTGGTTGCGCTCGAACAGACGGGCGTTCTGCACCGCAGGAGCAAGCTGGTTGGCGATCGTGGTCAGCAACTGTTCCTCGCGCTTGCCATATGGCTCAGTGCCATAGTGCTGCACCGATAGCATCCCGATGATATTCTCACCAATACGCAACGGCACGCCCAGCCATCCATGCGGCGGCTCGCCGCTGGCTATGAGCAAACCCGGCCCCTTCTGTGGCACATTGCCAGTCGCGTCAAGCGCGTAGTTGATCATTACTGCCTGGCCCTGCTTGATTACCCGTTCGCTTAGTGAGCCTTTTAGCGGCACCGAGGGCAGGTCAAAGCTTTCGCCTTTATCCATCGCCACCAGGCTGACCAGAATATCATCAACCACCAGCGCCACATAGAAGGCTTCGGCCTGCATAATACGCTGCAACTGGCTATAGACCCCCGCGCACATAGCAGAAATATCCAGATTGGCGGTGACATCGCGCCCGATGTTACTGAGCGCATCAAGCTCAAAGATACGTTGACGGTAGCTGTTGATCAGGCGGGCGTTCTCCACCGCGCCTGCCGCCTGGTTGGCAAACACCTCCAGCGCCTCGACGGTGTTGCGATTAGGGCGTTGGCGGTCGGCGGGGTCGTCAACCGATATCCAACCAAGCAAGTCGCCATTGGTGCTGTACATTGGCACCACCAGCATATCTTCTTGCTGCCATTCATTGACGGGACGGTTTTCAGCATCTATTGTGGTTAGCGAGTCGATCGGCTGCAATTCGTGGCGTTTCTCACTGGGGATAAAGTAAGAGCGACCGAGGCGGAAGCGTTCCTGCAAGACTTCTTCCGCCTCGTGCAGCGGGGTCAGTCTGGTGCGAAACTCCTCGAAGACAGCCAGCGGCAGGCCCGCATTCGCTATCCGTCGCATAAAACGGTCTTCACCCTCACCCTCAACCAGGCTGATTATGACGAGCCGGTAGTTGAGCGTATCACCAATAGCGTTAGCAACCTGGTCGAGTACGTCGTCAATGGGCCGCTCTGGGGTTAGCGAGCTACCGATCTCCAACACCTGACTCAACTGGCTAGCGCGGCGGGCGAGTTGCTGGCCCTGGCGCACCTGCTCATCATAGCTCTGCGCCACGCCAATTGCGGTGGCGGTTTGTGCGGCTAGCGACTCAACGAAGTGCAGATGCTCAAGGTCGAAGCCATCCACGCTGGCGCTGCTCAGGTCAATCAGGCCAACCACTTCTTCCTCATAACGAATCGGCACTACCATTTCGGCTTTTATTCGCGGCGAGAGGGGGATATAATTGGGGTCTTCATCCACATCACTGACCAGCAACGACTCGCCAATCTCCACTGCCTGCCCAATAATCCCCTGACCGAAGGAGAAGGGCTGCTCCAGCAAATCTATATTGCTATCCGACAGGTCACCCGCCACGGCGCGGAGGTGCATCTGTGCGTTTTCCTTGTCTACATCAAGGATTGCGCCCATCAACGCGCCAGTAACCTTGACTGCCTCACCGATAACCATGTTGAAGATCTGGTTGACATCGAGGGTGGAGTTCATCTCCTGACCGATGCGTTGCAGGATGGTTAGCTCCATCAAGCGGCGGGCGAGCCGCTGGTCGGCGCTCTCATACAGCCGCGCATTCTCCACCGCTACGGCGGCCTGGTTGGCTACCAGAATGAGGATGTTCAGGTCGTTTTCGTTATAGGCGTTGTCTTCATCGGTGGAAATCTCGATGGTGCCAATCAGCCGCCCACTGATCATCATCGGCACGCCCACATAGGAACGCACGAAGCTGTTGCTGATGATGCCGTAGTGATCGCGTTCCGCAGCGTTGTTGATCAGTATAGGGCGGAGGTTGCGCCCCAACCAGCCAGAGTAGGTAAGCTCGTCGAGCGGGTACTCATCGGTGAACTCATTGGTTGTACCCAATCCCGTTGTAAATTGCGAGACTAGCAAGTTTCGGAAACTATCAAACAGGGTTACCTCGCCCAGCTTGTAGTTGATAATGCGCCCGACACTTAGCAGGATGGCACGCAACGTTGCCTTCAGGTCGAGGCTGGCGTTGAGGCTGGCGCTGACTTCCTGAAGCAGAGCCAGTTCCTTGTTGCGCTGGCTGGTCTCCTCGTGTAGCCGGGCATTGTCAATAGCAGTGGCGGACTGCTCGGCAATGTTGCCCAGCAGCCGTACATCATCAGGGGTGAAAGCATTAGGCCGAGTGCTAACTAGTTCCAGAGTCCCCAGCAGGTTGTCGCCTTGCATCACTGGCAAACCGAGGAAGGATAGCCAGGGTTTACCCGGCCCAATCTCAGTGCGATAGGGCTTAATCTCCGCCTCGCGCACATCGGCAACTACCAGGGGTTGGCGTTCCCTGGCGATCCAGCCGGTATAACCCTCACCCAACTTGTAGCTGTGCCGAATAGATTGTCGCTCACCAGACGCACCCTGAATGCCCCTCACTTGCAGTTCGCTGCTACGATTGTCGAGCAAACTAATTTCGGCGGCATCATAGGGTACTAGGCGGCGCACGGCCAACATGATTACGTCCAAAGTCTCATCAAGGTCGAGGCTACGGTTGATCATCTGGCTGACTTCGCGCAGCAGCAACGCCTCAGCGGTCTTGCGCCCGGTCTCCTCCTGAAACTCAGCATACTCGAAGCTGTTGGCAACCTGGGTGGTTGCCATTTGCAGCCACGCTTCCTCACCGGGCAGGAACTGACGTTCCTCCTGATAGTACAGGTCAATCACCCCGATAAGGCGTTTGCCACTGAGCAAGGGAAAGCTGTAGACGGTGCGTACTCCCGACGCAATCAACTGCTGCATCGCCTGATCAAGTTCGGGAATACCGCTGTGGGACAATTGGCGAATGTCGGTAATCAGGGTTGGTTCGCGCTTTACCCAGGTGGCAAATGTGGGGCTGATGGCGGCTGCCTTTTGTCTGATGGCAACCGAGTCTTCGCCGAGGATATTCGCGCTGGACTCAGCGGCGACAAAGGTGGTGATCAGATGGCGATAGTCGGAGTCGAGGTTGTTACTGGCGACAAGGATGAGATGGCGCGGGTCTACCCGCTCGGCAAGAGTAGGGTCACGGCGGACAATCGCCGGTTGCAGCCGCCACAAAGCAATGGGGATGCCGAGGGTCTCGGCAAATAGCGATGCTGCCCGCGTGCTGATTGCTTCACTATCGGCAATCTGAGCCAATTCGGGGCCAATGCGGATCAACAGATCGGAAAGCGGGCCAAAGCGGGCGGTGAACAACGGACTGGGGCGCGACGGCCACGAGCTAATTGGGGTAGGTGGGTGGTGGCCGTTTTTATGCTCGTCTTTGCTAGTAAGCGCCGCTTGACCATTTTCCTGTTCGCCATTAAGCTGCGCGGGAGCATGACCATTTTCATAACCCTCGTTGCTCGGCACAGCGTCATGGCTGTTGGCCTCTGCGCTACGCGGGCTGGCCTTACGTGGCTTGCTCCTGGTCGGTGCGGGCGGTGGGGCCGAGCCTTCTTCCGCAGCAGCGGTGTGGCCGTTGCTGACAGTGACCTCGGCGCTGGCCGCCCCATCATCACTGGCGCTAATTCGTTGTCGCTTGTTCGCTTTTGCCTCGGTTGCCATTACCTTGCTCCTATGCCTGTTCCAATGTCATTTCGATATTGATGCGGCGGTTTGGTGCGCCCCTTACTCTTAACAACGTTCGATGTAAAACGCATTGCCTGCAACCTGGCGGGCGCGTTGACGCGCCTCGTTGGCTACTTCGCTTAGTTCACGAATGTCGGTGAAAGGGCCGTTGCAGTCGCTGATTGCGCCTACACTCATGTTCATCAGAGGAGCCTGGCGTTGCTTGCCTCCGGGGTCAATATAGGTCATATAGCCCGCTTTGCGATCCTGATAGGAGTAAAGAGGTAGGGTATCCTGCTCGAAGCGCAGCACTGCCTGTTCGCCAAGCGACTGCACCTTGTCGGGGGTGGTGATCAGCAGGAAGTCCGCGCCGCCGACATGGCCGATGAAGTCGTTGACGTTGCCGTGCAGGTTTACTACCTCGTTGAGCATCTGCCCAACAAACTTGAGCGCATCATCACCGGCGACGAAGCCGTAAACCTCGTTGAACGCGCCAAAATTGTTGACCGAAATACTTGCTAGCGACCAGTTCTGCTCGTGCAGCAGCTTCTTCATTTGCTCTTCAATCAACCTACTGCCCGGCAAGCCAGTTACCGGGTTGGTGAGGCTCTCGCGGGCGGCCCGCTGCAGGGCGTTGACCACCCGAAGGTGCAATTCCTCGATGTCGAACGGCTTGGTGATGTAATCGTCCACCCCCAACTCCAGGCCACGCATCTTGGAACTGCGTTCGCCCCGCTCGGTCAGAAAGATGACCGGAATGTGGCTGGTACGCATATTGTGTCGAAGGTTGACGCATACATCATAGCCATCCATATCCGGCAGGTTGATGTCGAGCAGGATGAGGTTGGGCAGGGAGCGTCGCACATGGGTGAGCGCATCGTTGCCATTCGCCACCGCGCTAGTTTCGTATCCCTGCGAGTTAAAATAGAACTGTAGCATATTGGTGATGTCGGGGGCATCATCAACTACCAGTACCTTTTCCTTGCTCATCTGCTGCTCCTCGCTTCCTGGTTGGTCGGTGGTTCGCTGCTGCTTAGTTGTTTTTGCCCCTTCCCAGCCCCCTCCACAGGGGGAGGATAGGTGTGAGCCTCTCCAATAGTGGGTGGATAGGTGTTTACCTCTCCAATAGTGGGTGGGGTGTTGGGGGCGTTGCCGTTGACGTAATGATGACCGTTGCCGTTTGGCTGATTATCCGCTGGGTAATCGGCAGTCATGCTGGCGGGTTCGTCGCCGCTGCCATTGTAGGAGGTGCCAACAACATAATGCTGGCCGCTCGTGCTGCGGTTGGGGCTGGGGATGGTATAATCGCCATCCGGCTCTGGCAGGCGGCTGATTGGCTCGCCTGCGCGGCTGCTGAGATCGTAATGGGGGGCGGCATGGTAATCTGCGCCTGCGCTTATCGGCTCGCCCAGCCCGCGGTTGGTGGCAGCATCGTCGTCGGATTGATCGGCGGCCTGGTTCAGCTCCTCGATGTTCGTCACGGGGGGGATGTAGGACGCGCCATGCAGCACCTCACCGGGCTTGTGCGGCAGCCATAGCCAGCCGCTACTGGGATCTTCCTCCAACACCACATGGCGGGCGTAACGGTCGCTGGTGTGGTTCACCACATCATGATAGTGTATATCGCGATCTATCACCGCATGGTCGCCCTCATAGGGTAGCACCGTGCCTGACTCAATAGTGCGCCCCGGATAGACGACAAATCCTGCGCCAATGCGACAATCGTGACCAACCGCGCCACCTACGGCGGCCATGCCCACATCCTGGAGCATCCCCCGGTGCATAGTACGGATGGGGTTGCCCATCAGGTTGTAGTCGGTGAAGACGCTGCCGCCGCCGATAAAGGTGTTGCGGCCAATCACCGAGCCTTGCAGGATGGTGTTTTGCGCCACCATGGTGTTCTCCATCATGCTGGTGCCATAGAGCGCGGCGCGGAAGGGGATGTAGCAGCCATCGCTGACCACGCTGAGTACCATCTGCGCCCCTTGCATAATGTTCACATTCGAGCCGATAATGCTGCTGACAATTAGCACGCCCGCCTCAATCTTCACGTTGTTGCCGATAATCGTCGGCCCCTGGATGATGGCAGTGGGGTCAATAGTGCAGCCGCGTCCCACCTTGACTAGCGCGGACGAAGAAAGCAACCGCTTGCGCTCGATGATCGCCTTGAACAGAATCTTCAGCTTGACGCTCAGTTTGTCCGAGTCCTTGAGCAACCGCCGCGCCCAACCCAGCGCCCCGAATAGCGCGTTCGCCAGCATGATGTGGATCCAGTTTTCGATGGGGATGAATGCCTTGAGCGGCACCTGGTAGACGAAAGAGCCGCTGGGTACCAGATAATCCGGCACATGGTAATAACCCATCTCCAACGGCTCGGTATCTATGACCAGCGGCTGTAGCTGCTCGGCAGGCACGTAGCCGTTGGGGTAGTAATACAGTTCGCCACGATAGTGTTCACCGATCTGGGTGATACTATCCTGCAAGTGCAGCGAGTGGGTGGTAATTGCCTTGTCGTCCTGATTGAAGGCCACCTGACAGGCTTTGCCGCTAGCGCGGGCGCGGCGCACGAACTCGTCCACCAGCATACTGTTGAAGAACAGGCTATCGCGGTAGACCAGCAATTCCTCATTGGCCCGCATCGCCTGCAAGCCGTCCTCATCATCGAGAACCACCTCGGTATCGCAGTGCCGCGAGAGAACATCACGCTGATAAAGCCACAGCACTTTGTTCAGGATACGCAAATCTCTTGCGTACTCGTTGAACGGTGGCACTCGATAGTGGTCGCGCAGAATTACCTTCCGCATCCCATCCTCAGCTAACCTAGCGATTATTGATTGTAGGTTGTAGGTTAGAGACAGCCCCTCGCTACAAACTACGCCACGCCGCGCATGGTTGGATCTCTTCGCAATATAACTACAGCGTTTCTTGCAAGTTCGCAAGTCGCTTTACGTTCAAAAACGCTGGTAGCCGCCTCTACCTTTATGCAAGAAGCATTGGCCCAGCCCAGAATTGCCCGGCTGCCCATTACGGGAAGGCAGTCTATTCAATCGGTGTTTTGTCTATCACGAAACGGCAGGCCGAGGCGCCCATACCCATGCACGCCACCTCAGTAACCCTGAAGTTCTTGCCGGTAGCCCAGTGCAGCACCTCGGTTAGCACGCCAACCGCTACGTGGCAGCAGGGCGAGGAGACGCTACGGTGCCAGCACATCGAGCAGGTATCGTTCTCGTAGACGTAGCCCTGTTCGTTGTCGCTAACCTTACTGACCTGATCGCTGATGGTGCTGAAGGTGCGGGCCACCACGCCGAGGGCGATCTTGACCTTGATGTTCTGTGGCATCAGCCTCATGCCCAGGTTGCCGACCCCGGCGATAGCGGTATACTCGGTGAGGGCGCGGGCGAGGCTAACCTTGCCAGCGCGAAGCAACAACCCTTTGGAGCCGCGCACGCCGTAGAAGTCCTCAATTGCCTGATTGATGGCTGCATAGTTGGCGAAGCTGAACTTTTTATCCAGGTTGTTGGGCGGGTAGTTGTTGATAAAACGGCTCAAGCCCGCCAGGTTCATCACTGCGTTGAGGCCGTTTTTGCCCAGCAACTCCTCCATTGCGATGAAGAAGAAGCGGCCCATGTTGTTTGGATAGTACAGGTCAGTGGAAGCCTGGCGTGGATTGCCATAGTGATTGTCGCCCAGGGGCGGTGCGCCCGGTGGGGTGATAATATCGCTCATAGCCTTACCCCCTCCTGATCGCCACATTCCGCAACCAACGCTGGCGTAGCCACTTCCCTAACTAGCCTGCCCGCTGCGTCTTCTCTACTGGCCCTGGTCTGGTTTGGCCCGTGAAGCATCGGTCAATTCCTCCTCACCTGTCCGACCATATCTGCTTGTCGCCCGCTGCCCGCCAGCAGTGGCATGACATTGCTACTTTGGGGTCGGTCTGCTGCGATTATATCACAGAACATTCATAAAGTCTACAACTTCAGCAAAGTTTTCGGCGGCATAAAGGGGCAAACCCAGTTCCTCCTGCATCTGGGGCAGAAGATAATCGTCAAGGGTGCGCGTTTCGGCGATGTTGAACATCGCATCGGGCAGGAATACCATATCCAACTCGGCCAGATCGCCCTTCGCCTTGAGTGCGCTAATCACCTGCTTGGCAGTGAGCAGGCCGCTAACCGTAACCTGGGGACCGAACAGTTCATTCTCCAGCACCAGAATATCGGCTTCGATGCCGGGGTAGCGGTTGAGGTCGTCTACCAACCGCTGCATGGTCGCGCCAATCATGGTGGCACAAACGAGGCGCACGCGGCGGCGCGGGAAGGGCTGGCCTTCGCGCTGCGCCAACGCCTTGTCCAGACGATGCAAGGTGCGGCGATGGTCGTCGAGCAATTGACGCACCATGCCCACCCCGTTTTCCAACTGAATGAAGCCGTCGTAGTGCGGCGCTTTGGGCAGTTCCTGGTTGGTGAGCAGATACCATTCGTCGGAGAGGTAAACCAGGGTGCGGCCTAGCTCCTTGCGGAACTGCCGCTGCCAGGGTTCAACCTGGGCAATCACCGCCCGCGCCTCGTCGAAGGTGTAACTACGCATGATGTTGGTATAGCGGGTGCGGAACTTGGTCAAACCTACCGGCACGATGCCGATGCCCTGCACGGTGGGATACATGGTTGCCAGGTCAAAGACGCTGCGTTCCAATTGCTTGCCATCGTTAATGCCGGGGCAGAGGACAATCTGGGTATGGGCCTGAATGTTGATGCTCTCCATCTTACGCAGTTGTTCGAGCGGGTCGGGGACGCGGGGGTTGCCCATGATGTAACGGCGGCAATCCATATCGGTAGCATGAACCGAGTAATAGAGCGGGGTGAGGCGTTCCTCGTCAATACGCTGCCAATCCTCGTCCTTGAGGTTGGTCATAGTGATGAAGTTACCGTATAGGAAGCTGTAGCGGTAATCGTCGTCCTTGATGTAGAGGCTGTGGCGGAAGCGAGGGGCCATCTGGTCTACGAAGCAGAACAGGCAGTGATTGTTGCAGCGCTTGATACCGTCGAAAGTGGGATCGGCGAAGTCAATGCCGATGTCCTCGGCATAACCCTTGCTAATCGCCAGTTCTTCCGCTGCCGTACTGCTCTGGCGCAGCACGGTCAGCTTGAGGTTGCCTTCAGTTTGCAAGAAGCGCAGGCCAATGATGTCCTTGATCGGCTGGTCATCAATCGCCAGCAGGCGGTCTCCAGGGATAATCCCCAATTTAGCCGCCGGGCTGCCGGGGTCTACAGTGCTAATCAGGCCGCCGGGCTGGCGTTGACTGCGCCGGATGCCTTCTTTCAGTTCAATTTCCATATATCCTTCTGTATGTAGCAGAGGTTGTGATGGCAGTTATTTATTCATGTCGCCAAAGGAATAGAGGGTAATTGCCGCTGCGACCAGCGCAGCGGTTTCCGCTCGCAAGATGCGAGGCCCTAGGGTGACTGGTATTATACCACATTGGTGCGCCAGAGTCACTTCGGCGCTGCTGTAGCCGCCCTCCGGCCCAACCAACAGGGCGACGGTGCCGTGGGGCTGCTGCAATGCCTGGGCCAAATCCAGCCCCTGCTGCTCCTCCCACAAGATAAGCGCGAGGTCATGGCGGGCGGCGGCCTGTTCGCAGGCAACCGCAAAGGCGAGGGTCTCGCCCAACACTGGCAGCAGGCCGCGGCGCGATTGCTCGGCGGCTTCCTGGATGATCCGCAAGTGGCGTTCCTGCCGCCCCTCAGAGGGCCGCGCCACGCAGCGTTCGCTAACCACCGGCACGAAGCCGCTGACCCCCACCTCGGTGCATTTCTGCAACACGTAGTCCCACTTTTCGCCCTTGAGCAGGCTCTGGTAGAGGGTGATCTGGGTCTGCGGTTCCCCCTCGGCTGGCTGCGAGTCAATGAAGCGCACCACGATCATCTTGCGCTCCACCCGCTCCAGGCGCACGCGGTATTCGCTGCCCGCAT